>JADFRC010000051.1 GCA_022561455.1 Chloroflexota bacterium
AGCTTGAACATCTCGCTCGCCGTCTCGCTCAGCACCTCGCGCTTCTCGCCGTCGGTGAGACCCGGTGCGCTCTCGATCTGCCGTACCGGGTCGGCGTCTCCCATGGTGTATGGGTAGTCGGAGCCGAGCATGACGTGGTCTGCTCCGGCGAAGCGGACGAGGTATTCGAGCGTCTGGTGCGAGTGCGTCAGCGCGTCGTAGTAGAGGCGTTTGAGATACGCGCTGGGCGCATCTGGCATGCCCCCCTCCCCGCGCGAGCGCCAGCCCTGGTCCCAGCGGCCGCTGATGTACGGGCACGAGCCGCCGCCGTGCGCCAGGTACGGCTTGAGCTTGGGGAACTCGTCGAGCACGCCTCCGAAGATCAGGCTGGCGGCGGCCACGGCCGTCTCGGTGACGTTCCCCACCAGGTTCGCCAGGTGATACTTCCCGAGCCGCTCAAGGCCGAGCTGCGGCGATACGGGGTGGATGAACATGGGTATGTCCAGCTCCTCGACCTTCTTGAAGAACGGCCCGAACTCCGGCTCGTCGAGGTTGCGGCCGTTGACGTTGGAGCCGATCGCGACGCCGCGCATGCCGAGGTCCTTCACGGCGCGCTCGAGTTCCGACGGTGCGCTCTCCGGCTCGGCCAGGGGCGCGATGGCGAGCGCCACGAAGCGGTCAGGATAGCGCGCCAACGAGAGGGCCATGGCGTCGTTGAATGCGCTCGCCGTCGCCAGGTCCCGGCCGAAGATGCCGCCGACGCCGGAGACGGCCTGCATGTCGACGCCCTGGGCGTCCATGTCCGCCACGCGCACGGAGAGATCGACGATGTCGCCCGCCATGCCGCCGCCCCTCCCTGGCTCGTAGCCCACCAGGTCGAGGACGGATGGGGGGACGTGGTGCGCGTGGACGTCGATGATGGGCATGGTCCTCCTGGGCTCGCATGAGCGAGCGGTTTCCCGTGCGGGCGATTCTGCCTCATCTCCGGGCGGAAAACGAGCCTGCCCGTCGGGCTTTGCCCCAAAACCTCCGCTCCGCTCCCGTACCGCCGGCGCCCCACGACCGTTTCGACCATCCCCCCGCCCCCCTTCCCTTCGACAGGCTCAGGACAGGCCGTAGCCGGGATACCTCGAAGCGCGGAATGCGTTGGGTTACGAGAGGCCGGGATTCTTGATCGAGGCGGCCGTTGCCTGGCTGTTCAAGAATCTGAGATCCGCGTATTTATTCATTCGGACGCATCCCGCCTGTCATCTTGCACATCTGGGGACCGGGACGAGACCCTTCGAATCGCTCAGGGTGACAGACGCGGCGTTGGGCAGGTGGGCACCCATACGACCAGTATGGCGTTCCGGGTGCGACGAGGATATGCGGGGCTGACTGTGCTCGATGCGGCGGGGCGGGCTTGCCGCACCCACGGACCGACGTGCTCGGACGGGCTTCAGGAGGCCCGGGGCGGGTCGTATTCACGACGGGACGAACACCAGCGTGCGCACGCGCTGGCGCTAACGTTCGGGTGGCGCTAGGAGCGGCAAAGCTACTGCTAATTGAACCGCGTCAGCCTCGCTTACGTCTGATATGGAAGCCACTGTGTCACGAATTGCAGCATAGGGGGCGAATTGTTCAACCACTCAGCATCGGATATTTCTGGTAGGAACCACACTCTACAGATGTTGACGAAATCTTCGACGGGCCGTTCACCTAACTCCCAAGGTAGTGGAGTTCCCATGGACCTGTGATCGGCAAGGACCAAGTCGATGGCGTCGAGGAATGCCTTTCCCTGGAGGGTTTCTAGCCAGGGGCGAGTAGGGTTCCCCCCAGGCTTATACAGACCAGAGTTCAGTATTTGCCAAACCTGGTGGCCATGGCAATATTCATGCCCTTCCCCCCGGAGATCTTCATCAGCGTGGTCCCCAGAACTGATGCAAGGCTCAATACACCAAATCTCCCATGACGGCGGACAGGGAGCGCAAGCGGGATCAGGAAATTCAGATGGGTCGAGTCTTATTACGCAGAAGCCCTCTGGCACCGGCAGTCGCGAGAACGCTTCTACAACCCTCGGCAGCCAAGGCGAACAGGGAGGCCAAGGCCGCCCATCGAGGGTTGTACGAACGTGCTCGAAAGTGCCTTCTGCGCGGCGGCCGTCCGCTAGCTCCAAGGCAACTACATGTGTCCCACTTTCCAGAGCCCACGGAAACAGCGACAGGAGCACCCCGTCGGAGCCGTCAGGACGGCATGCACTGTACGGTGGGTACGGCAGCTGCAAAGAGAACGATTGAATGGCGTCACCGGGGTGTAACCCAATGATGCGAAATCGGTAGAGGATCATGTTGATAGGGAACCCCGTGATTGGCCCACCCGGTAAACTTCGATCGAAGACAAGGGCTAACGGGTCGGACGTGGCCTCTGTCGTAGCTGGAATAGGCGTCGGGGTGGAACAAGGGACGAGTGGCGGCGTGGGCGTTGGCTGAGCGGTAGGCGTCGCGGTGGGTGTAGGAGTAGGCGTAGGGATCGCCGTCGGCGGCCGTTCCGGCGTGGGGGTCGCTGTCGGCCCGGGCCTGGGCGTTGGGGCTGAGGCAGCAGTGGGCGTCGCGGCGGCGGTACTCGTTGGTGTCGGGGAAGGTGTTGGGGCAGGAGTAGGCGTTGGAGTCAACGTTGGCTCGGGCTGAGCGCAGGCGGCCAGCACCAAGATGCCGACGAGTCCGATAGTTACGAGGCGCAACCCCATTTGGGGAACTATAACGGGAACGACTATGGCCCTCCACTAGCAACAGCTTGTTCGGGACGGCCTTAGGGGGCCGCTCCCGTGGGCACTGCCTACGGGTTGACCGACCTAGCTATTCTGGGGCTCGAGCGCGCTGAGCGCCTCGCGCACGAGCTCCTCGGCGCTCGCCACCCATGCGATGCGCTGATCGGCGCGGCGGAACCAGGCGGCCTGCGAGCGCGCCAGGCGGCGTGCCGCCTGCTTGGCATCGGCGACCGCGTCGTCGAGCGATAGCTCTCCCCGCAGGTGCGCCGCGAGCGGCCGGTAGCCCGCGCTCGAGAACGCGGGCAGCTCGGGCGCGCAGCCCGCATCGAGCAGCGCTCGGACCTCGGCGAGCCACCCGCGCTCCATCATCTCCTCGACGCGGGCGTCGATGCGGGCGTGCAGCTCGGCCCGCGGCACATCGATGCCGAAGAGGCGCGGCTCGAACGGCGGGGGCTCCTTGCGGCGCTGCGAGGAGAAGGTCGCGCCGGTGACCTCCCACACCTCGATCGCGCGGACGACGCGCCGCACGTTGCGTGCGTCGATCGCGGCGGCCGCCTCGGCGTCGACGGCGGCCAGGCGCGCATGGAGGGCGTCGGCGCCGCGCTCCGCGGCCTCGCGCTCGAGCTCGGCGCGGAGCTTGTGCTGCGGCGGTACCTCCGGCGCCCGCCAGCCCTCGGCGAGGCCCCAGACGTACTGCCCGCTGCCGCCGACGACGATGGGGTGCCGACCGGACCGCAGGACCCGCTCGATGGCGTCGCGCGCCTGGGCCAGGAACGCCGCGAGGCTGTAGCCGTCCGTTGGGCCGGCGACGTCGATCAGGTGGTGGGGGACCGCGGCCAGCTCGCCGGGCGTCGGCTTGGCGGTGCCGATGGACATGCCGCGGTAGACCTGCCGGCTGTCCGCGTTGACGACTTCGGCTTGCGTGCGCGTCGCGAGATCGAGGGCCGCCGCCGTCTTGCCCGAGGCGGTGGCGCCGACGATGAAGACGACGGTGGGCTTGGCTGCGTCGTGGTGTGCCATCGCTGGCAGCGTATCACCGCCGATGCGGGGGCGGGCCTTCGCCCGTGCCTTTCGACTGAGCACAGGGCAGGCTTCGACAAGCTCAGCACGAGCGGATCTCGTATGCGGCCTCGCCGCCCCGTTCGTCCTGAGGCTCTCGAAGGACGGGCCATCTTTTGCGGCGGCGCTCGCTCGCGCGTACAGTACGGCATGACATGGACATGAGAGAGGCATGCCGGATCTTCGCGGGCCACCGTGGCGGCGCAGCGGCCATGGTGTCCTCAGGCCAGACGCCGACGATGTGGGAGGTGGCGCACGAAGACCCGACGCTCTACTTCACGGGCATGTCCTACAGCGCGGCGGGCGCGCTCGGGCTCGCCCTCGCGAGGCCAGACCTCAAGGTGGTGGCGATCGAGGGCGACGGCTCGATGCTCATGGGCCTCGCGAACCTCCCGACGATCGGCCGGTATGCCCCGGCCAACCTGGTCGTGCTGGTCCTGGACAACAGGACGTACCTCGGCTCGTTCAAGGGGCACCTCGACTCCGCCAGCGTGACCACTGACTTCGCCGCGGTGGCGGCAGCCACGAACTTCCGCCTCACGATCACGGCCGAGACCCCCGAGGAGCTCGACCTCGCCATCGCTCAGGCGATGGCGGAGAGCGGGCCTTCGATGGTCGTGGCGCGCGTGGACAAGACCAGGGTGCTCGATGCGGCGAAGCAGCGCACGCGGCCCGACCGGACCGAGTTCACGATCGCCTTTCAGCGGTGGCTTGCGGACCACCCCGGGCCGGAGGACGTGCCGCTGCCCTCGGCACCGGTCGAGCGTTCAGCCGAGACGCGAGGGGGCGACGCGCAGCAGTTCGGCCGCACCGCCGGCGGCCACCTCTACCGGGCGCTCAAGGCGGCTGGCATCGACTTCATCGTCTACCTCCCCGACGGCGAGCTCTACAGCGTCATCGAAGAGGCGGAGGCGGACCCCGAGATGGCGGCGGTCTGCTGCAACCGGGAGGACGAAGGCATCGCCATCGCGGGGGGCGCCGCGGCCGCCGGACGGCGGGTTGCGGTCGTGATGGAGGGCACGGGCATCGGCTTCTCCGGGCTGATTTTGGCCCACGAGATACTCAACCGCGTGCCGATGGTGATCCTGTCCAGCCACTCGAAGGAGATGGGGATCAGGCTGCCGCACAACGACGTCGCGGCGATGGTCAACGAGCCGGTGCTCGACGCGCTCGGCATCCACAAGGTCGTGCTGCGGCACCTGGCCGACGCCGAGCTCTACATCGCCGAGTCCCAGCGCTCGGCCGAGGTGCTCAAGCAGCCGGTGGCGGTCGTCATACCGCCGCACGTGATGGCGGAGGAGGCGCCGAGCGGCTAGCGCACGAGGCTGAAGCCATCGGCCAGCGCGCGCCGTCCAGTCAGAGCGAACGCTACCTCCCGCGCGGTGCCGCCTCGCACCGCCATATCGGCCAGCACGTGCAGCGTGACGCGCCAGCACTCCTCCGGTGCTTCGACCTCGAGCCCGAGCGCGCCCGCGAGGTCGACCGTATGGATGGTGAGCTCCGTGACACGCGATCTCAGGTACCCGACCAGTGGACGCTCACCGGCGGGAGTTCTCATCGGATGGTCGTCGGGCAGCCCATCGATCAGGCCCAGGACGCGAGCGGCAATCTCGCGCACGGCGTCAGCCGGGTCGTCGCCAAGCGCGCGGCCCGCCTCGCGGCCGCGCTCTGCGATGTCGTCTGCCGTCCCGAAGCCCGCGCGATCGGCGCCGACGGTCGCGTACTGCTCCACCGTCAGCATGGCCCGGCTGGTATGCCCGACGAGGTCGCGCACGTTCCAGACCCCGAGAGCCAGCGTCTCCCACTGGTCCGGCCTGACCAGGGCCGCGGTTTCCACGAAGAAAGGGACCGCCTGCTCGAACGCTTCTCGGCTCATGCCGGCCTCCCCTACGCCCGCCCCGCGAACGCCTTCGCTATCGCCACGAACGCATCCGGATCGAGGCTCGCGCCGCCGACGAGCGCTCCGTCGACGTCCGGCAGCGCGGCAAGCTCGGCCGCGTTGGCCGCGTTCACGCTGCCGCCGTACAGCAGGCGTACCTGCGCGGCCGTGGCCGAATCGGTCAGCCGCCCGAGGTGCGCCCGGATGCCGCCGAGCATCTCCTGCGCGGTCTCGGGCGTGGCCGCCCTACCCGTCCCGATGGCCCACACCGGCTCGTAGGCCAAGACGACGCGGCCGAGGTCGTCCGAAGCAACGCCCGCCACTCCCGCGGCGGTCTGGCGCTCGACGACCGCGCTGGCCTCGCCCGCGTCCCGCTCCTCCAGCGTCTCGCCGACGCAAAGGACCGGCGTCATGCCCAGGCCGAGGACCGCGAGCACCTTCGCGCTCACGAAGCCGTCGGTCTCGCCGAAGCCGTGGCGCCGCTCCGAATGGCCGACGATGACGTGGCTGCACACGCCCTGGAGCATCGCGCCCGCGACCTCGCCGGTGAAGGCGCCCTTCGGCTCCGGGTGCACGTTCTGCGCACCGAGGGCGATGGGCGAGCCCGCGAGCGCATCGGCGACGGCCGTAAGCGCGACGAAGGGCGGGCAGACGACGCGCTCGACGCCCTCGGCCGCGCTCAGCGGCTCGCGCAACGCCTGCGCGAGCGCGACCGCCTCCGCGACGGTCGGCGGGTTCATCTTCCAGTTGCCTGCTACGAGAGGGGTCGCCATATCTCCGCCTCTAAGCGTCGTCCAGCGCCGCGATGCCCGGCAGGACTTTGCCCTCCAGGAATTCGAGCGAGGCGCCGCCGCCGGTCGAGACGTGCGTCATCTTATCCGCCAAGCCGAGGTGCGCCACCGCCTCGGCGGTCGAGCCGCCGCCGACGATGGTGACCGCGGAGCTCGCGGCAAGCGCTTGTGCGACGGCGCGCGTGCCCGCATCGAACGGCGGTACCTCGAAGACGCCCATCGGCCCGTTCCAGACCACGGTGCCCATACCGGCCAGCTCTCGGGCGAACGCGGCCGCCGTCTCGGGGCCGATGTCCAGGACCATCCAGCCGTCCGGCACGCTGTCGACGGCCACGGTCTTGGTGGGCACGCCCGCCTCGATGCGCTCCGCCACGACGACGTCGGTGGGCAGGTGGAGCGCGGCGCCCGCGGTCTCGATCATGGCGGCGCACGCCTCGGTCAGGCCGCTCTCGACGAGCGAGGCGCCGACGGGCAGGCCCTTGGCCGCGAGGAACGTCGCGGCCATCCCGCCGCCGACGTAGACCGCGTCGGCGTGCCCGATCAGCCGTTCGAGGACCCGCAGCTTGTCGCTGACCTTGGCTCCGCCGAGCAGCGCCGCCAGCGGCCGCACCGGGTCGTCGAGCACTCTGCTCAGGGATGCGACCTCGCGCTCCATGAGCAGGCCGGCGACCGCCGGGAGCAGGTGCGCGACGCCCTCGGTCGAGGCGTGCGCGCGATGCGCGGTGCCGAAGGCGTCGTTGACGTAGACGTCGGCCAGGTCGGCGAGGGCCTGAGCGAAGGCGGGGTCGTTCGCCTCCTCGCCCGGCCAGAAACGGAGGTTCTCCAGCAGGAGGACGCCGCCCGCTTCCAGCGTCGAGGAGCGCTCGCGGGCGAGGCCGCCGGGGGCGTCGTGCACGTACTCGACGGGCTCGCCGAGGAGCTCGGCAAGCCGCTCGGCGATGGGGCCGAGCTCCAGGTCGTCGTCGTGCTTCCCGCCCGGACGGCCGAGGTGCGTGCCCAGGACGACGCTCGCGCCGCCCTCGCGGAGGTGCGCGATCGTCGGCAGCGCTTCGCGGATGCGGGCATCGTCGGAGATAGCTCCGGCCGCGTCGAAGGGCACGTTGAAGTCGACGCGCACCAAGGCGCGCTTGCCGCGCCAATCCACGTCGCGGACGGTGCGCTTCGCCACGCTCAGCGCCCTGCCAGCGCGTCGGCGACGGTCCGCCAGCGCGCCATCGCGTCCGCGCCGAGGCCAGCGCCTTCCAGGCGCTCGATCGCCGCGGCAGCTTCTTCGCCCGCCCGCGCCTGGGCGTGCTCGCGCGCGCCTGTCTTGTCGAGGACCCGCCGCACGCCTTCGATGTCCGAAGGCTCCATGACGCGCTTGAAGTAGATGGTGCCAAGCTCCCTTTTCTGCGACAAGCTCCCGTGCTCGAGCGCGTGGACGACGGGGTAGATCTTGGACTTGTTGAGCACCATCCCAGCGGCCGGTGCCCCGCCCCAGATGATGTCCACGTCGGCTGCGATCTGCGCGGCGACGCCGAGGTGCTCGCCCGCCGACGCGAAGGCTTCTGCGACGTCGTCGGAGGCACCGGCGGCCCGCGCGCCGAGGGCTGCCGCGCCGCCCACGAGCGAGCCGTGCTTCGCGCGCGCCATCTTGAGGTACTGGGCCTCGGTGACGTCGACGCGCTCCTGGAACGTCAGCTCCATGTACTGGCCCTCGTAGTACCGCAGCGCCGCGCTATCGAGGGTCGCCACGGCGCCCAGGACGCGCTCGGGAGTCTCGCCGCGGCTCCCCATGCTGAAGACGGCGAGCCGCGCCAGGGCGTGCAGGCCGTCCCCGACGTTGATGGCCTGAGCCGGGCCCCACGTCCACCAGACCGCCGGGTGGTCCTCGGCCCGCATCTCCGCCGACTGCATGTCCTCGTGCACCTGCACCGACTGGAACATCAGCTCGGCTGCTGCGGCCGCCGCTCCCGCGCTCTCCCCTTGCTCGCCGGGTGTAACGCTCGCGGCCGCCTCCAGGCACAGCGCGCCGTGGAACCGGGGTGCGGGCGCGCGGACGGCGGGCTCGCCGTCGCGCTCGATCCAGCCAAGCTGGTATTCCATCATCCGGTAGAGCGGGAGGTCGCTTGCCACGGCCTCCTTGACGTGGGTGCGGAGCGCCTCTTCCAGCGCCTCCTGGCGTTCGAGCAGCGGCTGGGGGAGGTTGGCGAGATAGGCCACGGGCTACGCGGGCCGCGGGTTGGACGAGAGCGTGGGCTCGGCTATGCCGCAGACGGCGCGCAGCTCTTCGAGCCCTATCGCGCCGGCGCGGACGAGGCGTGGCATCGGCGCCGTCACGTCGACGATGGTCGAGGGCACCGCTGCGGCGCTCGGTCCGCCGTCCAGCACGAGGCGCAGGCTTTCGCCGAGCTGCCGCTGCACCTCCTCGGCGGAGGTGGGCTCGGTGCCGCCGTGACGGTTGGCGCTCGTGCCGGTGATGGGCGCGCCGAGCGCGGAGACGAGGGCCTGGGGACAGGGGTGGTCCGGCAGGCGGACGGCGACGGTGCCAGCGCCGCCGGTCACGAGCGAAGGGAGCCGTGGGTTGCGCTGCACGATGAGCGTGAGCGCACCGGGCCAGAAGCGCTCGGCGAGGGCGTGCGCGGCGTCGGGGAGTTCGGCCGCGACCTCGGCGAGCTGGCTCTCGGCGGCGATCAGCACCGGGACGCCCTGGGAGCGGTCGCGTCCCTTCAGCGCGAAGAGCGTCAACACTGCTTGCCGGTCGTAGACGGCTGCTCCGAGTCCGTACACGGTGTCGGTGGGGTATGCGACGACGCCCGAGTCTCGGAGCAGGGCCGCCGCAACGGAGCGGTTGGAGGGGTTGTCGGGAACGACCGCCATGACCGGCCTCATGTTACACCGGCGTAGTAGGCTCACACGGGAGTTGATACATGGGCCTGATGGCAGCGGATGCCGGCGAAGCGATGGTGGGGGGAGAGCGGGTGCGGTACTACGCGGCCGGCTCGGGGCCGCCGGTCGTCCTGCTGCACGGCCTCGGCGGGTCGGCTGCCGTCTGGCACCGGAACCTCCCGGCGCTCAAGCGCCGCTTCCGCGTCTTCGCGCCGGAGCTGTGGGGCGCGGCGCCGGAGGGTGGGGGCGGCGAGTCGACGCCCGAGGCGGGCGTGCGCTTCGTGACCGGTTTCCTCGATGCGGTGGGCTGCGCTTCCGCGCACCTCGTCGGCGGCTCGCTCGGCGGGTTCATGGCCGGGGCCACGGCCATCGCCGATCCCGGCCGGGTCCGCTCGCTCACGCTGATCGGGACGGTGGGGCTCGGACGGCGCATCGCCTTCTCCCAGCGGTTGCTGACGCTCCCGCTCATCGGCGAGGCGATGTTTCGGCCGAGCCGGCGGCGGGTCCGCCGGATGCTGGCGATGCTGATCGCCGAGTGGGACGCGGACGCCGAGCGGCTGGTCGACGAGCTCTACGCGGTGCGCTGCCAGCCGGGCGTCTCCCGCCGGATGCTCGAGGTGCTGCGCTCCGGCATCAACCTCCTCGGCGTCAAGCGCTCCACGCGGCTGCTCCCCGCGCTCTCTGGCATCGAGACGCCGACGCTGCTCGTTTGGGGCAGCCGCGACCCGCTCTTCCCGATCGAGGACGCCCGTCGCGCAGCCCGTGTCCTGCACGACGCCGAGCTGCTCGTGGTGGAGGGGTCGGGGCACTGGCCCTACCTCGAAGCGCCGGAGACGTTCAACCAAGCGCTGTTGGGCTTCCTGGCCCGGTCCGAGAAGGCGCTCATTCCCTAGTACCTTCGTCTGGTTGACCCTTTCGCCGGCGCGGTGCTAGCGTACGCATGCACCGCGCTGGCTTGCCAGCATCGCGCAGCTCGACGACCGCTGGCCCCTATCGGCAAGGCAGGAACGATGGCCGACGAACCGGATACGGCGCCGCCGCAGGAGCCCACCCACCGGGTGTCGACCAGCGGGGACGTCGAGGTGTCCACGTACCTCGAGATCGCGCAGGAGCGCGAAGGGGAGATCGCGCAGGAGCGCGAGGGGGACCGTGGCGAACAGCGTCAGGACGGCGCGCTTCCCCCTCCCCGGCACGAGGGCATAGCGATCCTCGATTTCGGCTCGCAGTACAGCCGCCTCATCGCGCGGCGCGTCCGCGAGAACCACGTGTACTGCGAGATCTTCCCGCCGGAAGCCACCCGCGAGTCCGTCGAGCACCTGGACCTGCGCGGCATCATCCTCTCGGGCGGGCCGGCGAGCGTCTACGACGAGGGCGCGCCGCAGGCCCCGGCGTGGGTCTTCGATGCAGGCGTGCCGGTGCTCGGCATCTGCTACGGCATGCAGCTGATCGCGCACCAGCTCGGCGGCAAGGTGTCGGACGCGAGCGAGCGTGAGTACGGCTTCGCGGTGATCCGCAAGAACGAGCGCTCGCCGCTCTTCGACGGCCTCGACGACGAGATCCCGGTATGGATGAGCCACGGCGACCGTATCGACGATGCGCCGCCCGGTTTCCGCTCGGTCGCCTCAAGCGAGAACTCTCCGATCGCCGCGATGGCGAACGACGCGGGCATCTACGGCATCCAGTTCCACCCCGAGGTCGCCCACACGCCGCAGGGCTCAAGGATACTGCGCAACTTCTCGCACGGGATCTGCGGGCTCGCTGGCACGTGGACGGCCGGCAACTTCGCCGTGGAGACCGTGGAGCGCATCCGGGCGCAGGTGGGCAACGGCAAGGTCATCTGCGCGCTGTCCGGGGGCGTCGACTCCGCCGTGACCGCGAAGCTCGTGCACGAGGCCGTGGGCGACCAGCTCACATGCATCTTCGTGAACAACGGGCTGCTGCGCCGCGAGGAGCCCGAGCGCGTCATCGAGGTCTTCGGCCGCAACGTCGGCCTCAAGCTCGTCCACGTCGACGCGACCGAGCGCTTCCTGACCGCCCTCGGCGGGATCACCGACCCGGAGGAGAAGCGCAAGCGCATCGGCGCCGAGTTCATCGACGTTTTCGAGGAGCAGGCCGGAGCCCTCGGCGAGGTCGACTTTCTGGCCCAGGGCACGCTCTACCCCGACGTGATCGAGTCGCAGACGTCCGCGAGCAGCGCCGCGCACAAGATCAAGACGCACCACAACGTCGGCGGCCTGCCGGAGCGGATGCGGCTCAAGCTCGTGGAGCCGCTGCGCTTCCTGTTCAAGGACGAGGTGCGCGCCGTCGGCGCCGAGCTCGGCCTGCCGCCCGTCGTGCTCAACCGCCAGCCCTTCCCCGGCCCCGGCCTCGCGATCCGCGTGATCGGCGACGTCACCTTCGACAAGCTCGAGGTGCTGCGCGCCGCCGACTGGATCGTCATGGACGAGATCAAGGCCGACGGGCTGTACGACAAGCTATGGCAGAGCTTCGCGGTGCTGACCGACACGCGGACCGTGGGGGTCATGGGCGACCAGCGCACCTACCAGCACGTGGTCGCGCTGCGGGCCGTGACCAGCGAGGACGCGATGACGGCGGACTGGGCACGCCTGCCGTATGAGACGCTCGCCCGGATCTCCAACCGCATCGTCAACGAGGTCCCAAGCGTCAACCGCGTCGTCTACGACATCACGTCCAAGCCGCCGGGGACGATCGAATGGGAGTGAGCGGCATCAGGCGGGCCATCCGCACGGCCTTCGGCGCCCTGGGCATCGTGTTCCTGCTGGGCGGGCCGCCGATGGCCCTTGCGAGGGATTGGGGGCCGATCCCGGTCCTGCTGTTACCGGCCGCCGGGGTCGTCATGATCGCCCTCGCCGTGCTGCTCTTCCGTCAGCCGGACTCCGCCGAATAGCCATGCAGGTGCTCGTCATCGGCGGCGGCGGCCGCGAGCACGCCATCGTCTGGAAGCTGGCGCAGAGCCCGCGCAACCCCGAGCTCTACGCAGCCCCCGGCAACGCCGGGACGGCGCAGCTCGCGACGAACCTCGACGTGCGCGCCGACGACGTCGAGGGCATGCTCGCGGCCGTCCGCGCGAACGCCATCGACCTCACCGTCGTCGGCCCCGAGGGGCCGCTCGCGGCGGGTCTCGTCGACCGCTTCCGCGCCGAGGGCTTGCGCGTCTTCGGGCCGACGCAGGCCGCGGCGCGCATCGAGTCCTCCAAGTCGTTCGCCAAGCGGACGATGGCCGATGCCGGCGTCCCGACGGCGGCCTTCGCCGTCTTCGACGACCGCGAGGACGCAGTGGCGCACGTCCGCAAGCTTGGGATGCTGCGCCCCGGTGCCTCGATCGTCGTCAAGGCCGACGGCCTCGCGGCGGGCAAGGGCGTCGTGGTCGCGGCGACGCTCGATGAGGCGCTCGCCGCGGTGGACGACGCGATGGACGGCGGCCGCTTCGGCGAGGCGGGGGCGCGCGTCGTCATCGAGGAGTGCCTGATCGGGCAGGAGGTCAGCGTCTTCTGCTTCACCGACGGGAAGCAGGTGACGCCGCTCGTCGCCGCGTGCGACTACAAGCGCGTCTCCGATGGCGACGAGGGGCCGAACACGGGCGGCATGGGCGGCTACAGCCCACCGCCGTGGTGGGACGCAAGCCTGGAGCGCCGCATCCGCGAGACGTGCGTGGAGCCGGTGGTCCGCGCGCTCGCCGCCGCCGGCTCGCCGTACACGGGCGTGCTCTACTGCGGCCTGATGCTGACGGACGACGGCCCGCGCGTCATCGAGTTCAACGCGCGCTTCGGCGACCCGGAGGCCCAGCTCGTGCTGCCGCGG
>JADFRC010000181.1 GCA_022561455.1 Chloroflexota bacterium
AGGACGAGCGAGCGGTCGGTCGCCTCCACCAGCACGCCCGCGATGTTGCTCACGTGCGAGCTGAACGTCGACACGTCCTGCTCGATGCTCTGCTGGTCCCCGATGTCCGCGTACACGCCGTCCACGATCGGGAGCGTGGTCGAGCGGCCGCACGGCAGCAGCATGCCAGCCTGGCGCATCAGCACGAGCAGCCCGAGTGTCTTGAGCGCGACGGTCTTGCCGCCCATGTTGGGCCCGGTGACGACGAGCGTGCTCGACGGCGGTGCGAGGCTCAGCGAGACGGGGACGGCGGCTACCCGGAGCAGCGGATGGCGCGCTTCCACGAGGCGGATGGGGCCATCGCCGTCCACGGCGACCCCGTCGTAGGCGCGGCCGTAGCGTGCCTTCGCCAGCGCCAGGTCGATGCGCGCCGCGACCTCGAGCGCCCCTCCGATGTCGCCCGCGCGCTTGCCGACCTCAGCCGAGAGGCGGCGCAGGATGCGCAAGCTCTCCTGGGCCTCCGCGGCGACCGCCTCACGCCAAGCGTTCGTCCGCTCGACGTTGGCGAGCGGCTCGATGAAAAGCGTGGCGCCGGAGTCGGACACGCCGTGCACGATCCCTGGCAGCCGCGCGCGCATCTCGGCTTTGAGCGGCACGACGAGGCGGTCCGAGCGGACGGTGAAGAGCCGTTCTTGAAGCACCTCCGCGCCGAGGTCCGAATCGATGAGCGCTTCGAGCGAGCTTTTCGCCCGTCCGTAGGTGTCCCGTGCCTCGTGCCGCAGCTCCCGCAGATACGGCGTGGCGTCGTCCTTGAGCTCGCCCGCCGGGGTGAGCTTGGCGCGCAGCGCCCGCTCCAGCGGACGGAGGTCGGCGATGCTCCGGGCGAGGGCGCGCACGAGCGGCGTCTTGCCGCGCAGGCGGTTGCCGATGGCCTTGGCGGCCCGCGTGGTCTCGAGCGCGTCGCCGACCGCCACCAGCTCGTCTCCGGCGAGCACGCTTCCGACGGCCACCCGCTTGAGCAGCGGCCGTGGGTCGCGCCCGAGGGTGAGGTCGACGCCGGAACCCTCTTCGAGCAGCAGCCGCGCCTCGGCGGTCTCCTGCTGCAGCTCGCGGACGACGTCCGCCTCATAGGAAGGAGAGAGCGCGAGCGCACGCTCGTGGGAGATGGGCAGCCGCGTATGCTCCGCGAGTGCTTCGCGGACGCGCGGGAACTCCAGGAGCTCGAGGGAGCGCTGGCGAAGCTCTTGGCCCCGTTGCGTGAGGCCCTTGCGCGGGCTGGGGGAATAGCGGTTGGTGGCTCCGGCCATCGGGCACGGATTGTAGCAGGCGACCAATGGGCCCATCGGGCCCACGTTGCAGCCGGCGGACTGCCGCCTAGCAGTCGCCTCAGATCCATCGATCCCGCTGTTGGTGGACGGCGTGGTGCGTGATAGACTCCGCAATCGCGCCGGGCATCCTAGACCGCCGGCGCGGGAAGGCGAAACCGGAAAATCAGCGTGCGCGTCATCGGGCTGACGGGTGGCATCGGGACGGGTAAGAGCGAGGCCGCCGCGGCGCTCGCGGAGCTCGGAGCCGAGGTCATCGACGCCGACGCGGAGGGCCATCTGGCCTATCGCAGCGGCACGCCCGGGTGGGAACGCGTGGTGGAGCTCTTCGGGCGGGACATACTCGGCCCCGACGGCGAGGTCGACCGGTCGAAGCTCGGCTCGATCGTCTTCGGCAACCCGGCGGCCCTCGCCTCGCTGAACGAGGTGGTCCACCCGCTGATCCGCGAGCGCATCGAGGCCCGGCTGGCCGAGCTTGCCGCAAGCGGCACCGGCATCGCGGTCGTCGATGCGGCGCTGCTCTACCAGGCGGGCTGGGACGACCTCACCGACGAGGTGTGGGTCGTCACGGCGCCCCAAGACGCGGTCGCGGAGCGGTTGGTGGCACGGCGCGGTATGTCCGAGCAGACGCTGCGGCGCCGCCTCGAGGCCCAGGGACCCGCCGGCGCGCTGGGGAGCCGGGCCGACGCCACGATCGACAACGCCGGGAGTCTGAGCGAGCTACGGGACCGGGTCGGATACCTCTGGCACCAGATCCTCAAAGAAGGCAGCGCTTCTCATGACAAACAAGACTGAAGAGCTCTTCAAACGGCACAGCATCGAGGAGTACATCGTCTCCGAGGAGCCGTTCTACCTCCCGGTGTCGGACGAGATCGACATCTTCGAGGCGGCCTTCGCCCAGCGCGTGCCGGTCCTCCTCAAGGGCCCGACGGGCACCGGCAAGACGCGGTTCGTCGAGTACATGTCCTGGCGGCTCAACAAGCAGAACGCCAAGAACGGACGCCGCGACCCGACGCCGCTCGTGACGGTGGCATGCCACGAGGACATGACGGCCAGCGACCTCGTCGGGCGCTACCTCCTCGAGCCGCAGGGCACGCGGTGGATCGACGGCCCGCTCACCCGCGCCGTGAAGTACGGAGGCCTGTGCTATCTGGACGAGGTGGTCGAGGCGCGCAAGGACACCACGGTGCTCATCCACCCCCTCTCCGACCACCGCCGGCTGCTGTACATCGAGAAGCTCGGCGAGGTCATCGAGGCCCATCCCGACTTCCTGCTGGTCATCTCCTACAACCCCGGCTACCAGTCGTCGCTCAAGGACCTCAAGCACAGCACCCGCCAGCGGTTCATCGCCATCGAGTTCGACTTCGCTCCGAGCGACCTCGAGACCGCCATCATCGAGCACGAGAGCGGCGTCAATCACGACATCGCCCAGCAGCTCGCGCTGCTCGGCGAGAAGATCCGCAACCTGGTCGGACACGGGCTCCAGGAGGGCGCCAGCACCCGGCTGCTCATC
>JADFRC010000052.1 GCA_022561455.1 Chloroflexota bacterium
ATCTCCGTCACCATCACCTCGAGCTCGTCGCCGATCTTGACGACGGCCTCGACGCTCTCCACGCGAGTTGTGTCGAGCTCGCTGATGTGCACCAGGCCATCCTTGCCCGGCATCAGCTCGACGAAGGCGCCGAATCCCATGATCCGCGTCACCTTCCCCGTGTAGCGCTGCCCGACCTCGATCTCCTTCGTCAGCGCCTCGACTTGGCGGATGGCCTCCGCGGCCGCCTCGCTGTCAGTCGCGCCGATCGTCACCGAGCCGTCGTTGTCGACGTCGATCGTCGCGCCCGTCGCCTCGATGATGGCGCGGATGGTCTTGCCGCCGGGGCCGATGACCGCGCCGATCTTGTCGACCGGGATCTGGATCCGCGTCATGCGGGGGGCGTAGGCGTTGAGCTCGGAGCGCGGCTCCGCCAGGACGCTCAGCATGTGGTCGAGGATGAACAGCCGGCCCTCCTTCGCCTGCGCGAACGCCTGGGCGAAGACCTCGTGGGCGATGCCTGAGGTCTTGATGTCCATCTGGAGCGCCGTCACGCCGTCCCTGGTGCCGGCCACCTTGAAGTCCATGTCGCCGAAGAAGTCCTCGACGCCCTGGATGTCCGTCAGCACCTTGAAGACGCCGTCGTCGTCGGTGACGAGCCCCATCGCGACGCCGGAGACCGGCGACTTGATGGGCACGCCGGCGTCCATGAGCGACAGCGTGCTGCCGCAGACGCTGCCCATCGACGTGCTGCCGTTCGAGGCCAGGGCCTCGGAGACGACGCGTATGGCGTAGGGGAACTCGGACTCGTCGGGGATCACCGGGAGCAGCGCTCGCTCGGCGAGCGCCCCGTGTCCGATCTCGCGGCGGCCGGTGCCCATGCGGCGCGTCTCGCCGGTGGAGTACGGCGGGAAGTTGTAGTGGTGCATGTAGCGCTTCGTGTCCTCGGGGCCCAAGTTGTCGAGGCGCTGCTCGAGCGTGAGCGAGCCGAGCGTTGCGACCGTCAGGATCTGCGTCTCGCCGCGCTGGAAGAGCGCCGAGCCGTGCGTCCGCGGCAGCACGCCGACCTGCGTGGAGAGCGGCCGCACCTCCGTCAGCTTCCGGCCGTCGGGGCGCTTGTCCTCGTACAGGATCTTCTCGCGGACCGTCTTCTTGAGCGTGCCGTCGAAGGCCTTGGCCACCGCCTTGGCGTCGTAGTCGGCCTTGAGCTGCTCGACCGTCGCGTGCTCGGCCTCCTTGATCGCGGCGGCGCGCTCGCCGCGGCCCTCGCCCCGGTCCACGAGGGCGGCGATCCGCTCCTTCGCGAAGTCATCGACCGCGGCCTGGAGCGCCTCGTCGATGGGCGGGTAGGTCTCGACGTCCGCCTTCTTGACGTCCATGCTCGCGACCATCTTCTCCTGCATCTCGACGATGCGGACGTTGTTCTCCTGGCCGAGGAGCAGCGCCTCGAGCAGGACCTCCTCGCTGACCTCCTTCGCGCCGGCCTCGATCATGATGACCGCGTCGCGGCTGCCGGCGACCGTGAGGTCGAGCGTGCCGCGCGCGAGCTCCTCCCACGTCGGGTTGATCACGTGCTGGCCGTCGACGTAGCCCACGCGCGTTGCGGCGACGGGGCCGTTGAAGGGGATGCGGGAGATGGAGAGCGCGGCGGACGCGCCGATGATGGTCATGATGTCGGGCTGGTTGACCTGGTCCACCGAGAGGATGGTCGAGATCACCTGCACCTCGTTGCGCATCCCCTTGGGGAAGCGGGGGCGCAGGGGGCGGTCGGTCAGCCGCGCCGCGAGCGTCGCCTCGGTGGTCGGGCGGCCCTCCCGCCGGAAGAAGCTTCCGGGGATGCGGCCGATGGCGTACATCCGCTCCTCGTACTCGATGGTCAGCGGGAAGAAGTCGATGCCCTCCCGCACGCCGCCCATCACGGCCGTGACCAGCACGACCGTGTCGCCGTAGCGGACGACCGCCGCGCCGTCGGCCTGCGGGGCCATCGCGCCGATCTCGATCGAGAGCGTCCGGCCCGCCACTTCCAGCTCAAACGTGTTACTCATAGCGTCGCTACTCCTCTGTTGCCATGCCGGCGAGGAGGGGGCTGTCGATGGGCCGGAGCTTCTCGGATGAAGAGAGCGCGGCACCGTGGGTGCCGCGCGGGTGGGGCTATCTTCGGAGACCGAGTTTGGCGATAACCGTCCGATAACGCGCTGCGTCCTCGCCAACGAGGTATCGCAGCAAACGCCGCCGCTGGCCGACCAGCTTCAGCAGACCTCTACGCGTGGAATGGTCCTTGTGGTTCTCGCGGAGGTGATCGGTCAGCCCGCGTATGCGCTCCGAAAGGAGGGCCACCTGCACCTCGGTCGAGCCGGTATCGCCCGGCTTGTGTGCGAAGTCTCCGATGATCCGTTGTTTGGTGGCGCTATCCAGCATGTACCCGCGGGTCCTTCTCGTTCTTTTTCCGCTCTCTTTTATTGCCGGCCATTATACACAGGGCCACGGCGCCGGGGAACCGGCGGGTGCCTCCATCCGGTAGGGGCGCGATTCATCGCGCCCTGGGCGCAAAGCCTTGCGCCCCTACACTGGCCAACGGTCAGCCTGCACCCGCAGGGCAAGCGCCTTGACCGACGCCGTAGCTGCATCCCTCGTCGGGCCATACGCCATGACGCCGGGTAGATCGCTCACCTCGGCGATCCACCGGCCGTCCGTCTCCTGCTCAATCTCTATCAGCAGGTTCATCGCTCTGACCTCTTTCCAGAAGTGGCCCAGCCACGGTCCCCATCGTGCCTCAGTGTAGCGTGCTACCCCTTCCAGTCTCGTGGACGTCACAACCTAGATGCTGAGACGCCAACAGGTTCCCCGCTCTTCGCGGGCTGGCCCGGCCCCGTCCATAGCTGTATGGTTCCCCGCGCCGCCCTGGTAGGAGGCCCCCCTCTTGAAGATCACGCGCGTCGCAGCCACCACCCACAACGTCCCCGTGCCCGTCCCGCTGCTGGACGCGCCCGTCATGCGCTCCTTCGTGCTCTGCACGCTCGAGACGGACGACGGCACCACGGGCTACGGCATCACCGGGCCGATCCAGCGCCACGGCGTGCGCGAGCTCATCAACCGGGAGCTCGCGCCGCTCGTCCTGGGCGCCGACCCCTTCGAGACCGAGCGCATCGCCCACCAGCTCGCGGTCGAGCTGAACCCACGCGCGCAGACCGGCGCCTGGAGCTCCGCGACGAGCGCACTCGACATCGCGCTCTGGGACATCAAGGGCAAGGCCACCGGCCAGCCCGTCTGGCGGCTGGCCGGCGGCGCGCAGAGCCGCGTCCCCGCCTACATCACCTTCGGCCTGCCCGAGTACACGCTCGAGCAGCTCGTCCAGGTCGCCAAGGACTTCGTCGCGGCGGGCGAGGACAAGCTCAAGATGGTCGTGGGCGTTGCGGGCGATCACCAGGGGTGGCAGGAGGACGCGCGGCGCGTGCAGGCGGTGCGCGAGGCTATCGGCGAAGGCGTCCAGCTCTCGGTCGACGCCAACTACATGCTCCAGTTCAACAACGCGCTGAAGCTGTGCAAGGCGATCGAGCCCTTCGACATCGCCTGGTTCGAGGAGCCGCTGTGGGGGAACGACGCACCGCTGCTGCACGACCTGCGCATGCGCACGAGCATCCCCATCTCCGCGGGCCAGAACGAGGGGAGCCTGGCCCGCCACCGCGAGCTGCTGGTCCACGGCGCCGTCGACATCCTCCAGCCCAACGTCGTCTACTGCGGCGGGTTCACCGAGGGGCTGAAGATCGCGGGCATGGCGCAGGCCTTCAACGTGCCGATCGCCAACGGCGGCGGCTGGCCGCAGCACAACATGCACCTCCAGGCCGCGGTGCCGCACGGGTGGCGCATCGAATACCACTACGTGATGTGGAAGGCGATCGAGATGACGTTCGACGGCACCGCCGGCCCGGAGCGCGGCTGGGTGACGCTGCCGGAGCGGCCGGGCCTGGGCCTCGAGCCGAACCTCGACGCACTGAGGGAGTGGCAGGACAAGGGCTCAGCCCTTGACCCGTAAGGGGTAGGGCCGCCGGCGCAGCGCCAACGTTGTCATGCCGAGCGGAGCCGTGTCATTCCGAGCGCAGCGAGAAATCTCTCACGACGCCCGACCGAGAGATTTCTCGTCGTCCTTCCTGAGGAAGGCCTCCTCGGAATGACAGGGACGAAACAGCGGGGGACTGCGTTGCAGCCCCCCGCTGTTCAAGGCCGTCCCGGTGCGACGCGTGCTAGACCGCGGCCTCTCCCCGCTCGCCCGTGCGCACCCGCACCGCGTCCTCGACGACCGTTACGAATATCTTGCCGTCGCCGATGTCGCCCTCGCCGGGGCCACGGGCCGACCCGATGATGGCGTCGATGATCTTCTCCTTCATGTCGTCGGCGACCACCGTGCGGATGACCGTCTTCGGCACAGACGACCGGGTCGCCGTCCCCGTCCCTCGGCCGACGGACACCTCGACGCCCCGCTGCCGGCCCTGCCCGGTGATGTTGTAGTAGTAGAACCCCGGGCAGCCCGCGTCCTCGAGCGCCTTTGTCACCTGCGTCACGCGCTCCGGCCTGACGATCGCCTCGATGCTGATCATGTTCCGCTCCCTTCTTCACCGTCCCAGACCGTTTTCAGCGGCACTACGGCGGTATAACTATACGTCGCTCCCTTAGTCGGCCCCATCGCTCACGAACGCACGCTCGCCGTGCGCCGCCAGGTCCAAGCCCAGGTCCTCGTCGCGCTCCGCTGCTCGCAGCCCCAGACCTGGGATCACATCGAGCACCTTGAGGATGATGAGCGTCGCCACGAACGAGTAGCCCATGGTGGCTACCACGGCGATGAGCTGCGTCAACATCTGGCCGGCGTTCCCGTTGATCAATCCCCCGTCGCTGTTGCCAAAGGCGGCCACTGCAAAGATACCCGTGGCCAGCGCGCCCCAGATGCCGCCGATGCCGTGCACCGCGAACACGGCGAGCGCGTCGTCGAGCTTGGTTCTTGCCATGAGCAGCAGGGCGACGTAGCAGAACACCCCGGCGCCGAACCCGATGACCAGCGCGCCCATGACGCCCACGTACCCGGACGCCGGAGTGATCGCGACCAGTCCGGCCACCGCACCGGTGGCCACCCCGACCGCGCTCATGCGCCCTTTGTTCTGGATCAGCGACAGCACGCCCCACGTGAGCGCCGCTGCTGCAGCCGCGGTGTTCGTCACCAGGAAGGCGTTTACGGCAAGGCCATTGGCCGCCAGGCCAGAGCCCGCGTTGAACCCGAACCAGCCGAACCAGAGGATCGCCGCCCCGATCACGACGTAGGGCACGTTGCCCGGCGCGACGCCAGGGTTGCGCCGCTTGCCGAGCAGGAGGGCGGCGGCGACCGCGGCGACGCCCGCGTTGATGTGCACGACGGTACCGCCGGCGAAGTCCAGCGTGCCTGCCTTGAACAGCCACCCCTCGCCCGCCCAAACCCAGTGGGCGATGGGGGCGTAAACGACCGTCACCCAGATCACCAAGAACACGAGGTACGTCGTGAACTTGAACCGCTCCACGATGGCGCCGGTGATCAGCGCTGGCGTGATGATCGCAAACATCATCTGGAACACGACGAACAGCAGCACGGGGATCTCCGTGCCATCGAGGACATCATCGAAGCCGATGCCCCTGAGCCCGATGAGCGAGAGGTCTCCGAACAGAGGCCCCCCCTCGCCGAAGGCGATGCTGTAGCCCCACAGCACCCAGACCACGCTGACCACGGCCATGCTCATGAAGCTGAGCATGATGGTGCTGACGACGTTCCTGCTCCGTGCGAGGCCTCCATAGAAGAAAGCCAGGCCCGGCGTCATGAACAACACCAGTGCCGATGCCGTGAGCATCCATGCGACCGATCCACTGTCCATGCGGCACACTCCTCAAGCTGGGTGTGAATTCTGTCACGACCCATCCTGAGCCCGGAGTTTTACCGTGGTGTTTCGGACGCGTTACAAGAATGTAACGAAGAGGCGCCGACAGAGCTAACACGCCCCGGTGCGACGAGCACTGGGTCGGTCGGGAGGCGCGGCTAGAGCTTGCGGCGCGGGGCGGGGCGCGTGCGCGGCGCCGGTCTCTCGGCGTCGCCGTCCTCCGGCTTCGACTGCGGGTCCGCACCGGGGCGGGCCTTCAAGCGCGCGAGGAACCCCTCCGGGTCGACCGGCATGATGGCGAGCGTCCCGCCGGTGGATCGCTGCACCAGCAGCGCGGCGCCCCCCAGCGGCATCTTCACCATCCGGACGTCCTGCAGCTCCGAGAGTGGTATGACGATCCTGCGCGGGGCCATGAAGCGGATCACCATCACGTCTTGGTATAGCTCGTAGCGCGTATGCTTCGTGAGAGCAAGGAAGGCGCCAACCCCACCGCCGAAGAGGACCGGCATCGGATCGCCGGCGACAAACCCCTGGACGATCATCAGGCCAGCCACGACGAGGAGCAGCGTGTCCCAGAGGGAGCGTCGTCGTTTTTCGGTATGTATGGGCATCACGAGAGCCACGATACCATAGCGTGCCCGGCAACACCCTCGTCACCGCCAAGGCACCCCGCAGGCGCGGTCGCTCTCGATCTCATCGCATCGAAGCGGGCGAGGACCCGCCGACGACGCTCCCGACGAGGCCACCGACGATCGCGCCGGCTGCGATGCCGGCGATGGCGCCGGTGCCGAGGACGCCGGCGACCGCCGCCGTGCTCAGCATCGCATCGATCCCGCCGCCGATGATGACGCCCACGCCCGCGCCGATCGCGGCCCCGATCAGCATATTGCGCTCGCTGGAGCCCTGCGTCGCCGCCCGGACGCCGCCGACGAACCCGAGGCCACCGCCGACGATGACCCCGACGACGACTCCCAAGCTACCGCTAACGGCGAGGCCAACGATGGCTCCGGCCAGGGCGCCGACCAAGATGGGTACGATCTTCGCCGCGGTGGTCTCTATCGGGATCCTGACCATGCGTCCGAGCTTACGTCGCGGCGCATGGAGGGTCGATGCGGTTCAACCGCACGATGGCGCGATCTGTC
The DNA here is from genome assembly GCA_022561455.1 of Chloroflexota bacterium. Lineage (GTDB taxonomy): Bacteria > Chloroflexota > Dehalococcoidia > Lucifugimonadales > Australimonadaceae > JADFRC01. The sequence continues at coordinate 7,016 of JADFRC010000052.1, forward strand.
GTCGTCGATCGTCCGTGATGGAGCCGCAGCGATGGGGTGCAAGCCTGGAGGCGACGGGCGGAATCGAACCGCCGAATAGGGGTTTTGCAGACCCCCGCCTTAACCACTTGGCTACGTCGCCTTTCAGTAGGCCACTATCTCGTTGCTGACTGTAAGCTCAGGGCTGTAGTTGGGCCGTTTGCCCACAGTCTGCCCACAGTGGCCTCAAATCGAGGCTCTGACGGCCTCCCGCAGACGATTCTACTACGCGGCTGGCGACGCGCTGAGCGGAGGGTGGGATAGGCCCGGGCTAAAGACGATCCTCTTTAGGCCGACGGCGCGAGCAGATCTCTTTGATCATGCAGAGCGCGGGTTAAAGCCCTCATGAGCTTGATGAACGTCGACAGCTCGTCCTCACTGACGAGTGTGGGATCAAAATCCCCGCCCTTTTTCCACTCCACTTTGACTGCCGAGCCCTCGAAGCTGAACCACAGGTCATGCAGGTAGCGATTGCGATCCTCCCCTGTTTTCTGGATGGCGCTGCAGAGATCCGCTATCTGGCTGACCAACGCTTCATCGCCCGCCGCCACGTCCAGGGCGAGCGCACGGTAGACATCTTTCTTTTCCATGAATGTCAGATACGAGGCCACGATCCGACCTTGGCTCGGTGGGGCTTCAAGCAGTTGTTCGATACCCCAGCCGAGCGCTGATTCCAGGTCCGCGAACTCTATGACCACGGTCCCAAGGAGCGTGCGGAACTTCTGGCTGAGGCCGTCATGGGTGGTCACGTTAGTACTGTAGCAAAAGGAGCATCGCGATGAAGCACCTCGGCGAGAAGCCATGCTAGACCCCCGGACCGGCGTACGTGGCCCTTCCGATCCGTCGACCTCCGATTGCCTTGCTACGAGCCGCGGACTCGGCTGGCGATCCGCTCTGCGGCGTCTACGTGGGCTCCCGGCATGACGTGGGCGTATGCGCCGTAGCGATCTTGGCGGAAGCGCTGCCGCGCCGCGCTCGGACCCCGCGGTCAATGGTGCTCCCGCAGGTAGCGGAGAGTCTCCAGCATGACTTTGCAGTCGATCTCGTTGTAGCGCCCGATCTCCTGCATCAGCTCGATGTCCGCGAGGGGCACGCCGAGCCGCTCCGCCTCGCCCTCGCACCACCAAGCGCCGACCATCGCGCCAAGGCCGTCCAGCGGGCTGTCGTCCCACGACGACTCGATCAGTCCCAGCTCGTGCAGCGCCTTGGCCATCGACTTCAGCCCGAAGTTGAGCGCGCCGCGCACGACGACCGGCTGGCCGAGCGCGACGTTCCTCCAGCAGTCGAACCAGCGTATGGGCGGCCACTCCCGCTCGGGGTGCCGGTTGCGGGCCGAGTTATAAGCCGTCTCCAGCGTCGAGCGCTCGGCGGGCGACCAGTGGATGACGTAGGGGCCAGGGTCGGTCATACCGTGCGCGGCGGCCAGGCCGGCCATGTGCGCGAGCCAGGCGTCGATGGCGCGCTCCTCGTGCCGCTCGCTCAGGCGCTCGACCAGGAACCGCTCGTAGATCCAGCGGCCGTCCTCGATGTGCCCGCAGCCGATCATGAAGATGATCGGCTGGCCACCGCGTGCCGGCACGCCTGTGAAGTCGTCGTCCAGATCGCTCACCGTCTCGAAGTCCACGTAGAACTCGAGCGCTGGCACCGGGCGCCACTCCGCCTCGTGGGCGGTGACGCGCGCCGGGCGCACCGGCGGTCCGCCGTCCTGGCGGTTGACGTCGAGCAGCGCTTGGAGCGTCGGGCCGCGGGAGCCGCCGGCGATGCCGACCGTCGCGGGAGTCAGGCGGTCGTCGCGCCAGCTCGTGACGCCGGCGCGGTGCGCCTCGTTTCGCTTGTCGGGGCCCACCTGCCACAGGAGCGTGATCTCGGAGAGCTCGTGCGCGATCTTGGCCTTGGCCGCGTGCCAGGGGAAATCGGCCGTCTCCGACATGTTCGGCCAGAGCTCAGCAACCGAGGGCGTAGGGCGCACGGCCCAGTTCGCGCCGTCGGTCCGGACGCGCCGGACCCAGTCGCACGCCGCCGCCACCCGCATCCCGAGCGCGTCGTCCACGAAGACTGGCCCGAGCTCCTCCATCGCGCTCGAGGAGCGGTACGTCTGCCCGCGCACCGTGTGCTCGATCCCGCGGCCGAGCAGGAAGGCCGCGGGCGGCTCGTAGCCCTGGAGGCGCCCGAGAGCGCGGTTGTAGATGAAGACCTGCGTCTTGTAGGCGGGAGCCGACCCTGCGTTGCCCACCTCGCCGCCCGCGAGCAGATGCAAGGTCGTGAACTTCGCATCGACGACGACGTAGTGCCAGCGCCCACCGTCCAGGTCGGGCGCGGGGCGGGCGGCTTCGTCGCAGTCGATCGCGTCCGGGAACAGCTCGCGCAGGACGTCGGAGCGCACGAGGAAGTCAGGGGCGCCGTAGGTACGCGTGGCGGCATCGCGCAGCACGCCCTGGTGGATGATGGGCGCGCCCCCGGCCATCGCCTCGAAGGTGCGCTCGGCGAGCGCTATGTCCTGGGACGCCTCGCGGCCTGACGGGAATGTCGTGAGGGGGCGCAGCGTCGCGAGGTGCGCGGCGATCGCGGCCTCGAACTCCACGCCCTTGCCCATGATGAACCGCGTGAAGTCGGTGCGCTCGTCGTAGTCGGCACGCTCGTCGTCGCGCGTGAATCCGGCATCGGCGCCGTAGCGCTCCAGCCAGTCGATCAGCGGGTTGCCGAGGATGAAGTTGCGGGTGGCGGTCGCGCTGACCCAGCCGTCCCACTCCTCGCGAGTCGTGGGGGCGTCCGTCTTGCCGCTAGCGTTGAGGGTGAGGGCGTCGATGCCCATATATACAAATCCGTCAGTTCCCAACCGCCAAGAGCTCCGAGAGCCCTACTCCCTCGAACATCGGCTCCGCCTCGCCTTGTCTCGCAGCGAGCTTGTCCCGCTCCTCTCGAATCCTTTCGTCCAGCCAGTTCTTCATCAACACCTGATACCCCACGCCTTCTCGTTCCGCGAACAGCTTGAGGATACGGAGCATCCGCGTCGGAACCCGAAGGCTGATTGCGGTCGAGGCGCGTACACGAGGGATCGCTTCCGGAGCGTCGACCCACTCGTTTGAATCGATGGCGCCTGATTCCAACCGGCGGACCTCACGCGCGAGTTGGTCGTTTGAGGCAGGCTCATAGCTTGCTTGGCTCATCGGATACTCTCCCAGTACTTCACGCCTTCATCTGGCTCAAAGGCGGTTAGGGGCTTCAGGAAGCGGGTACCTCCCTCGGACCAGTCCTCACAGACGACGAAGAGCCATCGATCGTAGCGAGTCGCTCCCCAGAAGCGAGTACGGCCCAGCTCATTTGGACTTCGTTTGGATTCGACGTAGGGCGGCACTTCAAAGAGAACCTCCTCGACCTCCTGCTCAGTAACGCCATGCTCATCCCAGATATGCCGTGAACCGACACCAGGGTGGTCCCGCTCCCATACGATCTCAACCTGCGCCATCCCCCGGTTAGCTTCGGCAGGCGGCTCCAGGTACTCATCGACGAGGCGCAGGAACTGTTCGTCATCCATCCGAATCGTATATACGGCGTATATACACTCTACTGAACCCTTGCCGTATGGTCAACGGGTGGTAGTACACACAGAAGGCATCGATGCCCATGACTGTTGGGTATGCAGCGTGCGACGTGTGCCCCTTTAGAGGGTCTAGGGCTGTGCCCTGGTGCCCTGCTGGTGCCGAGGAAGAGATTCCCCCTCCGCCGTCGGCTCCCGTAGGCCCGAATCGGCTCCACCTGGCCGTTGTGTACTGCGTTCCGTCACCTTATCGGCTCCTGTTGGGCCGCGTAAGGCCCTGATGGCAGCAGTTGGTCGGCAAAATGTCGGCAACAATCTTCACGGCGCCGTGAGAATTACCCCTCATCCATGACCTTGGCGAAGGCGGCGGCAGTCTGCTTCTGCCAGCCCGGCAGCACGTGAGCGTAGAGGTCCAGGGTCGTGGCGACCTTCTTGTGCCCCAAGCGCTTCGAGACGATCACCGGGTTCTCCCCGGCCTGCAACAGGATCGTCGCGTGGAAGTGCCGTAGGTCGTGCAGGCGGGCCTTCGGGAGCCCTCCACGGGCCGCCAGCCGCTTGAACCAGCGCGTGAGCTGCATCGGGTTCATCGGGCGCCCCAAGGCGTCCGGAAACACGAGGTCGTTGTCCTGCCAGGCTTTCTCGGCCTGCATGCGCTGGAGCAGCTGCGTACCGTGGTGCGCCCGCAAGACCTCGACCGTGCCGGGGTCCAGGTCGATCACCCGCCGCCCTGCGTTCGTCTTGGGGGTCTGGATCATCACCCCCTTGTCCGTCGAGCGCTGGACGGTCTGGACCACCTGGATCGTGCCCTCTTCGAGGTCCGTGTCTCCCCACCGCAGCCCGAGCGCCTCGCCGCGGCGGAGGCCCGTGTACGCGATCAGGTGGAGCATCGGAGCGATGGCCGGCTGCTCACGCCACGCCCGCTCCAGGATGCCACGCACCTGAGCCACGTCGGGCAGCACGAGCTCGCTCCGAGTCACCTTGGGCGGAGTGACCGCCTGGCAGACGTTCCGCCAGATCACCTCGTCGCGCATCCCGAACTTGAGCATCCCCGAGAGCACACCGTGGACGACCTCGACGCCCTTCGGGCTCATGCCCTTGGCAGTGAGCCCCGCCTCGAAGCCCCGCACGTCAGACGGGCTCAGCTTGAGCAGTTGCACGTGGCCGAGGGAAGGCTCGATATGCAAGCGGATCACGGTACGGTAGCGCTCGAGCGTCCGCTGCTTCGTGTTGGGCACCACGTATTCGGCCAGCCACTTGGCGGCCCACTCCCGGACCGTCACCTTGTCCGTGCGGGGCGCGATGCCCTTGTCCGCGGAAGTCAGCAGCGCCCGGAGGCGCTTGTCGGCGTCGGCACGCCTGCCCTTCACCGTCACGAAACGCCGGACGCGCTTCCCCTCAGCGTTACGGCCGAGGTCGATGGTCAGCTCGTACGTGTCCTTACTCCGCCGGCGAATACTGCCTTTCATGGCTACTCCTTATGCGGGTCGGTTGTCGTCGGCCAGCGCGTCCACGCACGCCTGGGCGGCCAACAGATGGTGCGCTGCCCGCTCCCAGTCGGCTTCGAGGGCGGCGGTGCGCGCCATGTCGACGACCACGAGGGCCGCTCTAGACATGGGGAGCAGGCTGGAGGGAAGGCCGCTCACGCCTCTCTCTGCCGCTGAGGCTAACGCCTTGGCGATGGTTCCGACCATCGTGTCGAGAACGTCGGTCGCCAGTATGGCGGACTCGGTGCCTGCATCGGGATCGAACATCCTGGCAAGCGCATCAGCCTCATGCACGTACTCCAACGCCTCTACCGCCGTCGCTTCCGTTGCCTGGGTGACAGCGGCAGGGGCCGGTGACAGGCGGCGGATTGCCCGGTGCACCGTGCGAGGGCTGACGCTGAAGCGCTCGCACGCCTCCCAGATGCTGTGCCCCTCGCCTCGATAGGCCACGATCTGCTCGTCACGGCCCTGGCGTAGGTAAGTCCTATACCCCTGTGGGTCGTCGTACCTGCACTGGGGCAGCGGGCACGTCAGGCACGAGGGCGATACCTCGCAGCCCGTATCCGGTGTCACGCGCTCGGGAGCACTCAAAAGAACAGTGAACTTCCGCGGTCGGGTCAATCCCTCCGCCTGGTACGTCACCTGCTCACTTCCCTTTCAATTTCCTTGACGACACGACGATAACACCTTGAAATGGGGTAGTCAACGTGTTATCGTGCTGGCACAATCCTGTACGTGACGATGCTTCTCATGGGCACCCACCTGCGCGAACTGCGCCAAGCCCGATTCCTTTCGCTGAGAGACCTCGCAGATTCTGCTGGGGTCGGCTACGTGACGATCTACCGCCTGGAACACGACAAGCAGCGGGCGACGTTCCGGACGCTCCGCAAGCTGGCGGAGGCGCTCGGCGTCGAGCCGGGCGAGCTGGTGGTCCCGGAGTAAGGGGGCTGTTATGCCGAGCGAGTGCGATGACCAA
>JADFRC010000182.1 GCA_022561455.1 Chloroflexota bacterium
CCGCGGCTCACGGCCAAGGACATCATCTTGGGCATCATCGGCGAGATCGGCGTCGACGGCGCGCAGGGCTACGCGGTCGAATATACCGGCGAGGCGATCCGCGCGCTGTCCATGGAGGGGCGGCTGACCGTCTGCAACATGTCCATCGAGGCCGGGGCCCGCGTGGGCATGGTCGCGCCCGACGAGACGACGTTCGAGTATCTGCGCGGCCGGCGGCACGCGCCCCAAGGCGCGGCCTTCGACGAAGCGGTCGCGCGCTGGCGCGAGCTGCCGACCGACGCGGGCGCCCACTACGACGCCGTGATCGAGATCGACGCCTCCTCGCTCGCGCCGTCGGTCACGTGGGGCACGAACCCAGGCATGGTCGTGCCGGTTACGGGGCGCGTGCCCGACCCGTCGACGCTTGGCTCGCCGGCCGAGACGGCGGCCGCGGAGCGGGCGCTCGCCTACATGGGCCTCGAGCCCAACACGCCGATTCAGTCGATCGACATCGACTGCGTGTTCATCGGCTCGTGCACGAACTCGCGGATCGAGGACCTCCGCGCCGCGGCCGCAGTCGTCGAGGGCAAGCACGTCGCATCGAGCGTGCGCGCGATGGTCGTGCCCGGCTCCTGGCGCGTGAAGCAGCAGGCCGAGGCAGAGGGGCTGGACGAGATCTTCAAGGCCGCCGGCTTCGACTGGCGCGAGGCGGGCTGCTCGATGTGCCTGGCCATGAACCCCGACAAGCTGGCGCCCGGCGAGCGCGGCGCGTCGACCTCCAACCGGAACTTCGAGGGGCGCCAGGGCCCCGGCGGGCGCACGCACCTCGTCAGCCCCCCCATGGCCGCCGCCGCCGCCATCGCCGGACACTTCGTCGACATCAGGGAGTGGTAGGAGCCGATGGAGCCGTTCAAGAAAGTCACCAGCGTCGTTGCCGCGCTCAACCGCGTCAACGTGGACACCGACCAGATCATCCCGGCCGAGCACCTCAAGCGCATCGAGAAGACGGGGTTCGGCCCCTTCCTGTTCGAGAGCTGGGCGAAGAACCCCGACGGCACGCCCAACCCCGATTTCGAGCTCAACTTCCCGAGCTTCAGGGGCGCCGGGATCCTCGCCACGGGCCGCAACTTCGGCAGCGGCTCCTCCCGCGAGCACGCGGTCTGGGCGCTCCGGGGCGGCGGCTTCCGAGCGATCATCGCCCCCAGCTTCGCCGACATCTTCCACAAGAACTGCTTCGAGAACGGCCTGGTCCCGGTCATCCTCCCCGAGGCGGTCGTCGACGGCATCATGGCCCGGGCGAACGAGCTGACCGGCTACACGCTCACGGTCGATCTTGAGACGTGCGAGGTGTCGGACTCCGAGGGGTTCCGGGTGAGCTTCGTGGTGCACCACGACCCCGCCACCCACGAGTTCCGCCGCCACTGCATGCTCAACGGCCTCGACGAGATCGGCCTGACGATGGAGCACGCGGACGCCATCGCGGCCTACGAAAAGGCGCGCACGTAATGGGCAGCTTCAACATCCTCGTCCTGCCCGGCGACGGCATCGGTCCCGAGGTGACCGGCGCGGCCCAGCGGGTGCTCGACGCCGTCGCGTCGAAGTGGCGCCACACGTTCAACTACTCGACCGACCTGGTCGGCGGCTCGGCCATCGACGCCTACGGGACCCCGCTGCGCGAGGAGACCGTCGCGGCGGCGCGTGCCGCCGACGCCGTGCTCTTCGGCGCGGTCGGCGGGCCGAAGTGGGATAACGCCGACGTGCGGCCCGAGGCCGCGATCTTGGGCCTGCGCAAGGGCATGGGCGTCTACGCCAACATCCGCCCGGTCAAGGCTTACCCCGGCCTGGAGGGCTCGAGCCCGCTCCGGAGCGACGTCGTGGCCGGCACCGACCTCATCATCGTGCGCGAGCTGACAGGCGGCGTGTACTACGGCAAGCCCAAGCGCCGCTGGACGACCTCCCGGGGCCGCCGCGGCGTCGACACGATGCTCTATACCGAGAAGGAGATCGTGCGCATCCTGCGCGTGGGCTTCGAGCTCGCCCGCGGCCGCCGCAAGAAGCTGACCTCGGTCGACAAGGCCAACGTGCTGGAGTCCAGCCGCGTCTGGCGCGAGATCGCCATCGAGCTCGGCGAGGAGTACCCGGACGTGGCGCTCGACCACCAGCTCGCGGACTCGTGCGCGATGCTGCTCATCCAGAAGCCCACCCAGTACGACGTCTTAGTGATGGCCAACCTCTTCGGCGACATCCTCTCCGACGAGGCCGCCGTGCTCACCGCGTCGCTCGGCATGCTGCCCTCGGCCAGCCTCGCGGGCGCTCCGAGCGCCCCGGGCGAGCGCCGCCGGAAGATGCGCGGCTTCTACGAGCCGATCCACGGCTCCGCGCCGGACATCGCCGGCTCGGGCAAGGCGAACCCCATCGCCGCGATCCTGAGCGCCGGCTTCATGCTCGATTACTCGCTCGGCCTGCGCGAGGAGGCCGCGGCGGTGCGCACCGCCGTCGATACCGCGCTCGCCGACGGCCACCGCACCGCCGACCTCGCTCCGCCCGGAGCCGAGGTCTCGACGACGCAGCACATGACCGGCGTCATCATCGAGCGCCTCTAAGGGATGGACCCCCTCGCCGCGGCCGGGCTCGGCATGGCCGCGCTCGCCGCCTCGATCATCGGCGGCGCCGCCGGCATCGGAGCCGCGATCGCGCTGATCCCGGCCGTCGCGCTCACGGTCGGCGTCCGCGAGGCCGTGCCCGTCGTGACCGTCGCCGTCACGATGCACCTCTTCTCGCGGATCTGGGTGAACCGCGCGTCCATCGACTATCGCGTCGC
>JADFRC010000183.1 GCA_022561455.1 Chloroflexota bacterium
CGTATCGACGTCGCGAAAGCGGCGGCGCTACGGGGCGTGCACGCCGTCGTCACCGGCGCCGACCTCGCGCCGGGCGCCCGGCACGGCCGCGCCATCGTCGACGTGCCCGTGCTCGCCCAGGGCGAGGTGCTCTTCGCCGGCCAGCAGGTCGCGGCCGTCGCCGCGGACGACGAGGAGATCGCGCAGCGGGCCGTCGAGCTCATCGACGTCGAGTACGAGGAGCGCCCGGCCGTGCTCGACCCCGAGGAGGCGATGCGCCCGGACGCGCCGCTCGTGCGCCCGGACATGATGGACTTCACCGGCCTCTCGAAGGACACCACCGAGCCCTCCAACGTCTTCGGCCGGTACGAGTACGGACGCGGCGACGTCGAGGCCGGGTTCGCCGAGGCCGACGTCATCGTCGAGAACACCTTCACGACAGGCCGCCAGCACCAGGCATACCTCGAGCCCCACTCCTGCGTCGTCCGCGCGGGCCCCGGCGGGCGGATCGAAGTCTGGGCCCCGAACAAGTCGCCGCACCCCGGCAAGAAGATGCTCGCCGCCGCGGTCGGCGTCGAGGCCGACGACGTGCTCTTCCACCCCGTCACCATCGGCGGCGACTTCGGCGGCAAGGGCTCGGCCATGGACACGCCCATCGCGTGGGAGCTCGCGAAGCGCTCGGGCCGCCCCGTGCGCATGGTCTTCGACTACGCCGAGGAGCTGACCGCCGCGAACCCGCGCCACGCCTCGGTCATCCACATCCGCACCGGCGTCAAGCGCGACGGCACGCTTGTCGCGAACGAGGCCACGGTGATCTTCGACAGCGGCGCCTCCGGCGGTTTCAAGCCGGCGGGCGGTCATCTGCCGGGCGCCTCGAACGCCGCCGGCACGCCGTACCGGATCCCCCACACGCACGTCGTCGAGTACCAGGTCTACACGAACAACGTGCCGTGCGGCTTCATGCGCGGCCCCGGCCAGCCGCAGGCGATGTTCGCCTTCGAGTCGCAGATGGACTGCATCGCGCGCGAGCTCGGGATGGACCCGGCCGACCTGCGCGTGAAGAACCTCGTCCACCAGGGCGACGAGAACGCGCTCGGCATCGCCTTCGAGGACGTGAAGGCACCGGAGACGCTCCAGGCGGCGCTCGATGCGTCGGGCTACCGCTCGCCCAAGCCGGCGCCGCACGGGAGCGTCGTCTACGGCCGCGGCATCGCGTTCGGCGAGCGCGTCCAGGGCGGCGGCGAGACGCATGCGTCCGTCACGCTCGACGCCGACGGCTCGGTCGTCCTCCACACCTCGATCTTCGAGCAGGGCTCCGGCTCCTACACCGTCATCGGCCAGATCGTCGCCCAGGAGCTCGGCCTGGCGCCCTCGCGCGTCTCCGTCCGCGTGTGGGACACCGACACCGCGCCGTACGACTCCGGCATCGGTGGCGCCCGCGTGACGCGCATGGCGAGCCAGGCCGCGTACGCCGCAGCCCACGCCGTCCGCGACGAGCTGTTCAAGCTCACGGCCGACATTCTGGGCTGGCCCGAGGACCGCCTCCGTCTGGCGGGCGACGACATCACGCGTACCGACGACGGCTCCTCGGTCCCCTGGGCCGAGATACTGGGCCGCACCGGAGCGCCGGTGGTCGGCTTGGGCGATGTCCAGGACAACGCGCGCATCTCGATCACGTCCTTCACCGCGCAGGTGGCCGAGGTGGCCGTGGACACCGAGTCGGGCGAGGTCACGCTGCTGCGGTTCACGACCGCCCACGATACCGGGACCGTGCTGAACCCGATCGGGCACCAAGGGCAGGTCGCCGGAGGCGTGGTCCAAGGCGTCGGCTACGGCCTCATCGAGGAGCTCGTGAGCGAGGGCGGCCGCATCACCACGGCGTCGCTGGCCGACTACCGGATCCCGACCATCGCCGACATCCCGGAGCTCACGACGGTGCTGCTCAAGGCCGAGGCCGGCGTCGGGCCCTACGGCGTGAAGGGCATCGGCGAGCAGTCCAACTCCCAGCCCGCGCCCGCCATCGCGAACGCCGTGGCCGACGCCGTCGGCGTCCGCGTCCGCGACCTGCCCGTGACGGCGGAGAAGGTCCGCGCGGGTCTGCGGGCGTCGTAGGGGCGCACGCCGTGCGCCGTGCAAGGAGTGGTTGACTATGAGAAACGGCAGCCTCGTGAAAGTTGGTGGAGTCTCTGCCATCCTGGTTGGGGTCAGCCTTGGGATGATGAGGGTCTCCGGCATCTTCGGGATAGAGGGGTTTGATACCACCGAGGAAAGCCTGCTGTACATAGCCGGCCATCTGACCGTTTATTTGACGCAGCAGTCGTTCATGCTGCTGACCTTTCTCCTGGTGGTTCCGGCGGCCTTGGGGCTTCACTGGGCCCTGCGCCAAGCGGGCAGCGTGACGGTGATAGCAACAGCAGCCGTCATGGTGGGCGCCCTCATTGGCGTTGGTAGCGCGCTCCTCAATCTGAGTCTCTGGGACCGGCTGGCGCCCGCCTATGCCGAGGCAGACGCTGCTACGAGGCTAACTCTGGAGGTGATGTACCAGACGTTGATAGGGGTGGGGCCGAGTCACGCGGTGGCGTGGTTCCTTCTCGCCGGTATCGGCGTCGGGCTGTTCAGCTTTGCCATCCTCCGGACGGCGCTCCTGCCGAAGTGGATCGCGTGGCTGGGCCTGTTTGTGGCCTTGGCTGGGGGGCTCCACTTGCTGACGGCTGTATCGGACGCTCTCTGGGTCCTCCATGAGATCAAATTCGACTCTTTCAACCTCTGGACGCTCGCCGTGGGGGTGGCTCTGT
>JADFRC010000053.1 GCA_022561455.1 Chloroflexota bacterium
CCCCCTACCCGTGGCTGGACTCCGTCTCGGCCGCCGTCAGGAACTCGAGCAGCGCCGGCTTGCCTTCCTCCTCCGTGACGCGGCGCGCGCGGGCGATGGCCGGGCCGACCTCGGCCGGGTCCTCGACGCGCTCGGCCCACCCGCCCAGCGAGCGCGCCAGGTCGGCGTAGTTCCCGCCGACGGCCAGCGTCTGGTACAGCTCGTTCGAGGACTTCATGTGGTCGGTCTCGATCGCCATGCGGAAGTTGTTCGAGACGATGGTGATGATGGGTATGTTGCAGCGCACCGCCGTCTCGAAGTCCAGCCCGGTCATGCCGAAGGCGGCGTCGCCCATCCAGTTGATGCAGACCTTCTCCGGCGCGGCGAGCTTGGCGCCCATGGCGAGGCCGAGGCCCGTGCCGAGGCCGTGGGACTTGCCCCACCCGATGTAGCTGCGCGGGCCCGCCGAGCGGTAGAACGGCACCATCTGGTCGCGCGGGCTGCCCGAGTCGTGGGTCACGATGGCGTCCTCGGGCGGGATCGTGCGGTTCAGCTCCCAGATCACGCGGTACGGGCTGATGGGGGCCTCAGGCGATTCCAGCTTCCCACGCCATTCGGCGAGCCACTCGTCGCGCACCTGGCGTATCTCCTCGGCGATCTCGCCGTTGTTGGGCTTCGGCCGCCCGCCCCGAAGGTCGCGGACGGCGTCGATGAGCTGCGCCAGCACGAGCTTGGCGTCGCCGAGGACTGGGTATTCGACGTGGTAGTTGCGGTTGAGATCGGCCTCGTCGTTCGTGACCTGCACGAGCGTCTTGCCGTCCGGGATGACGGCCGACATGGCGTGCTTGGCGAGGCTCGCCCCGATGCCGGCGACGACGTCGGCCTTGGCCATGAAGTGCTTCGCCGGCCGCGTCATCACGCGCGACCAGATCCCGAGCGAGAGCGGGTGGTCCTCCGGGAAGGCGCTCTTGCCGAGGAGCGTCGTGACGACAGGCGCGCCCAAGAGCTCGGCGAGCTCGACCAGTTCGTCGCTCGCGTTCGCGTACAGCACGCCTTGGCCGGCGTGCAGCACCGGCGCTCGTGCGTCGAGGAGCGCCCGCGCGGCGCGCTCGACGTCGCGCGTATCGCCGGCGCTGCGAGCGACCCGCACGGGCTCGTAGGCAACGTCGCCGGCCTCCTCCTCCGCGACGTCGGTGGGCAGCTCGACCAGGACGGGGCCCATGCGCCCGTTCTTGAGGCGCGAGATCGCCCGGCGCATGGCATCCACGGTCTGGCTGGCATCGTTGACCTGCTCGAGCCACTTGGTCACGGTGGGGTAGGCGTGCGCCGAGGTGAAGTAGCGCGGCCATCCCGCGCGGTCGCGGGGGTAGCCGGAGGGCAGCACGAGCAGCGGCGTGGAGTCGGAGTAGGCCGTGGCCACGCCGGCGAACGCGTTCTCCGCGCCGGGGCCCGCCTGCATGGCGAAGACGCCGAAGCGCTCGCCGTTGCTGATCCGAGCGTAGCCGTCGGCCATGCCCAGGCCGACGCGCTCCTGACGGCAGATGATCGGGCGGATGCCGGCCTCGGCCATCGACTCGATGAGGGCCGTGGTGGGGTAGCAGAAGAGGTACTCGACGCCCTCCTGCTTCAGTATGTGAGCGACTGCGTCACGAGCGATCATTGGCTCCTCCGAAGCGGGGGGCTCCTCCGATGCGGGGGGCTCCTCCGATGCGGGACGGCGCCATTCTAGTGCGTCGGAGCGCCAACTGCCGTTCCTTCGCGTGGGCCGCGTGGGCGCGGGTGGGCAGCGGCACGTTCCGAGCCACCGACCGTTCTCGGCGGCGTCCGGCGTGCTACCGTTACTGATATGGAAGCCTCCGAGTCAGCCCAAGACCAGCGTGAGTCACTCGAGCGTTTGATCGTTGAGAATCCAGCCTTGGAGCGACTTGAGGGGTTGCTCGCGGAGTTCAACTTGTTCCAGGTGCTGGGAATTGAGACCAATGAGCTTCGGCACTCAGCTTTTCTCGCTTGGCTTCTCGACCCGAATGCCAGTCACCGCCTAGGCGTCTATTTCCTTCGCAAATTCCTCTCCCTGGCAGCTGCCCGCGCTAGCGCTTACGAGATCGGCACGATAACTCCCTTCTCAGTGGACAGCTGGGGGCTTGAATCTTCCCGAGTCGACACTGAGCGCCATCACATCGACATCCTAATCACTGACGAGGAAGACGGTGTCGTGGTTGCCATCGAGAACAAGATCTATTCACCAGAGCACGGCAATCAGCTCGCGCGTTATAGACAGACTGTTGAGCGGACTTACCCCGGCTTGTCACCCCTTTACATCTTCTTGACCGTGGATGGCGATCAACCCTATGGGGAGGAAGATGCTTCCTATTACGTCCCCATGAGTTACGGCGATATTGCCGAGATGATTACGCAAACGCTCGAAGATCGTTCCACGAGTTTGGCCGTGGACGTTCAGGCGGCACTGAAGCAGTATGTCGGCACATTGAGGAGGCGGCTCTTGTCGGATTCCGAGATTCAACAACTAGCCCGCGGCATCTATTTCTCTCACAAAACTGCGATTGATCTAATCATCGATGCAATCCCAGACACCCGCGGAGAGATACGAAGCATCATCGAATCCGTAATGGCGTCAGTCGGAGAGCTGGATCAAGACGAATCGAACAAGTCCTTCATACGCTATTTCGACCCTAGATGGGATCGCGTCTCGCAGTTAGGGCAAGGGAAACGCTGGACCAAGAGTGGCCGAATGCTTCTTTTCGAATTCAGGAATTTGGAGAGGAACCTGAGTCTCAACCTGGTTCTCGGTCCAGGCCCAGGGGTCACGAGGCAGCGGGTCTTCGATCTAGCTCAACGTCACGGAGAGCCCTTGCGCGCCCACGGACGCTTGGGGGAGAGTTGGAAATTCATCTACAGCAAGCAAATCTTGTCTGGCCGAGATTACGACGATCCCGAGCTTGGGAGCATCCGGAAGAAGGTGGAGACTGCTGTTGCTGAGTTCAGGGAGCACGACCTCAACGTCATCGTAGAGGCCATCGCCGCCGACTTCGCGTAGCCCGGAGCGGGACGGCGCCATTCTAGTGCGTCGGAGCGCCAACTGCCGTTCCTTCGCGTGGGCCAACACGCCCGTGCCTTTACACCCGCCGGGGCCGATGCTAGCGTGCCGCCAAGCGACGGTGGGGAGGTGCGCTGTGCCCGTCATCGATTCCGACGCTCACGTGGTCGAGACCGAGCGGACCTGGGAGTACATGGAGGGCTCGGACGCCAAGTACCGCCCGGAGATCGTCCAGGGCGCCGACGGCCGCAAGTACTGGATGATCGAGGGCAAGCTGCGCGGGAACGCGCGCGGCCCCGTCGGCGCCAAGGGCCTCGCCAGCACCGTCAGCCGCAAGATGGTGACGGACGACGCCAAGCGGTACATGGAGGACATCCCCGGCCGCATCGCACACATGGACGAGCTCGGCATCGACGTCCAGATCCTCTACCCGACGATCTACATCAGGCGCATGTGCGACGAGCCGGAGACCGAGGTCGCGCTCTCCCGCAGCTACAACCGCTGGCTCGCCGACATCTGGGAGGAGGGCAAGGGGCGGCTGCGCTGGGCGTGCATGCTGCCGCTGCGCACCATCGAGGAGGCGATCAACGAGCTGCACTTCTCGAAGGAGCACGGCGCCTGCGGCGTGTCCATGCGCAGCATCGAGGACGACCGGCTGCTCAACGACCCGTCGTTCTTCCCCCTCTACGAGGAGGCCGCCAAGCTCGACATCCCCATCACGGTCCACATCGGCAACTCGAATGCCTCCTCGGCGGCCGTCTGGTCGAAGGACGCCGCCGGCGGGACCTTCGGCCACCTCCGTCTGATGTCGGTCGCGGCCTGCCACCTGCTCATCACCAACTCCATCCCGCAGATGTTCCCGGCGCTACGGTGGGGGTTCATCGAGGCGAGCGCGCAGTGGATCCCCTACATGGTCCACGACCTGCGGCGGCGGCTGGAGACCCGCGGCCGCACGCTCGGCGAGTTCCCGCTCAAGGACCACAACATCTGGGTGACGTGCCAGACCGACGACGACCTGCCCTACGTGCTCAAGTACGCGGGCGAGGACCAGATCCTCGTCGGCACGGACTACGGCCACCAGGACCAATCCAGCGAGATCGAGGCGATGCGCGTGATGCGCGAGGAGGGCGGCGTCGAGCCGCGCGTCATCGACAAGATCATGGGCGCGAACGCGGTCAAGTTCTACGGGTTGTAGGACCGCGTTCTCAGCCAAGCAAGAGGCCACCGGCGCGAAGTAAGCCGGGCCGCCACGGGCCACGCGCCTACGCAGGGGCCGTGAGCACAGGGCGTCGTTACTGCCCTTAGCTATTACCGCGACGGCAGTAGTGCTACGGCTTTTCCCATAGAAAGCATCCTCTCCATCCTCAACCCTCGTGAGTGAACGTCGCCCGTGCCTGACCCCCGTCAGGCAGGCGTATGACGAGAGCGTAACCTCCGCGTGGTGCGTCGGCCTCCAAGAAAACATAGAGATTGGTACTGCCATCGTAGTACCAGGGACTGCCTAGAGGCGTTTCGACGGCCTGCTCACGTCCGGACGGGCTGAGCGAGCGGAGGTTGTTGCCAATCACACGGAATCGGTAAGCAATAGCATCGCCGGGAGCGATCGACAGTGTCCCCGGTGCCAATACGGTCTCGAAGCGAACTTCGAAATGACCAGCAAGGGGTGTTCCGAATCCTTCCCTTGGGCATGTTGTCTGGGTTCGCGGGCAGCCGTCGGCTCAGAGGTTAGTCCAGCGCTAAGCGTGGACGACTCGAAGCTAACGTGAGCCACCCAGGACCCCCAGCAGGCAGGAGCTTTCACGTACTGTCCAAGCAGCCAGACGGTACCATCCACTGGATCGATAGCGGCGCCGAAGTAGTCCCCGTATCTTTCGGCGCCGTCCACCGGCCCCAAACCTGTGTCTAGACTGGCGGCTCCTGCCTTGAAGAGGGTGCCGGGACGAAGCGTGTTAAGAGGATCAGAAGCGAGACGTCCCGTATAGTACGCCGATGGGAACTCGGTATCGCTGGAGCGCCCATAGACCATCGCCATGTTGTTAGATGAGTCGACAGCAAACGCTGGAAATGTGTGCCAAGCGCCCTCGGTGCCGAAGACGGAATCCTGAACCATCCGAGGAGGGGCCGGCCAGTCGCTGACATCGATCTGCACCCAACGGATGGCCGTCGCCCCGAAGTTCTCGCCCTCGATGAACTGCACGGCCCACAGCGAGCCGTTCCGGAACACGACTGAGTATCCCTGTGACCCCGAGACGTTCACCACCGCGAGAGACGGCCCTCCGGGCTGTGGAGGATTTGTTGGACCGAATGCACACTCTTGGGCGGGACCCGTGGCCTGGACGACTTGGTAGGAGATAGCCGGGGCGACCAGCGCGTCGTCGATTCCAATCACCGTAAGGCTGCAGTTGCCATGGTACCCCATCATGAAAAAGGTACCGTTCGGAGGGCGGTCCAGGTGCTGGGCAGGCAGCATTCCCCCGCTGCCGGGTCCAATCGCTACCAAACCCGCGTGTATACCCCTGATATCGACCCAGTCATCGCGATCAACTGGTTCTCCACGAACGATTTTTGATTTCGGGAGAACCCGCGTCAAGATGCCTCCCGGTTTTCCCGGAAACGGTTCTATACCCGCAGTGACGACGATGAACTCCTCAGAACTCCTAATCACGGGTCGGTCGATGCCGAGGATTCCCGCTTCCTCCGACGTGATACCTAGGGCGTAGAAATGCCAATCCGCGCTAGTCGTACTCGATGGATTGGCATCCTTCGACACCGCCAGCAACATATGGAACTCGCAGGGACCTGAGGGACAATTGGGAGCGCTCGGGAAGCCTGCGGCAATTGCTATGAAGAATCGCTGGCTCCAAGGATCAAAAGTTATCGTGGGATCAGCGAGGAATTCGTTGTCGCCCTCAAACGGACCGACCTTGGTCCGGACTGACCCGAAGAACTCACGCAGAGACGTGGTGGCAAGCAAGACTCCTGCTTTGGTCAGGATCACGACGGAGCCGCCGGTGAGCACCAGATTTGTCGGGCCAGCTGCGATCTCCAGGTCAGGCGGATGGGAGCCGAATATATCGTCGATGCCGTTGAAGTTGCCTATTAGTGCCAACGGTGGCAGATCGCTGTGGCCGCGGGAGCCTGAGTCAGGCCGAACGGCTGAGAACGGTGTCGGCGTTGGAAGTGAGGTCGATCGCAGGGTAGCCGTGCCCGTTGGAGTCGGATCCTGCCTCGGCGTAGGCGTTGGAAATGGCGTTGGTCGCAGCGTTGGCGTAGGAGTTGAGGTGGGTGTCGACCCACCAGCCGGCGTAAGCAACGGTGCCGCAGTCGGGGGCGGTGTTGGCACCAGCGTAGGCGTCGCCGTGGGCTCGGGTTCAAGAGGTCCCGTCGTTGGTGTGGAACCGGGCGCCGTTATTGGCGCAGGCGTCGCTTGGGCTGCGACCGTGGCTTCCACGGCGGCTTGGACCGTAGCTTGAATGTCGAGCGTTGGCGCTGGCTCAGGCCCAGCGCAGGCTCCCATGAGCAAGGCACCAAGGGCGACGACCGCCGGTCGATGCAGCCACGTCCGCATGGTGCGCAGTATAGCGGAACAGGGCAGTCAACGCGCTGCTGGCAGGGGTAAACCGCACCGGGCCGGCCAGATGACAGTCGAACCAAGTCAGGCAAAGGGGCCGGACCACGAAACTCTCGGCAGGCTCAAATAGCTAGTCCTGTTCGGGCAACGCCGGAAAGTGCCGTTGTCGGCCGCTGTGCCGCTGGCCCCTAGCCTGCCTTTGCCACCAACCGCAGTCAGCGGTCGCTCCCCTTAAGCCTGCGCGGACGTCGGGGCTTCGACCGTCAGGTGCGGGAAGTGGTCGCGCCACGAGTCGCCCGTCGGGATGGTCGCGGCGATGGTGTCGATGTGCGTCATCGGCTGCTCGGCGTCGGTCACGACGTGCGGCAACGGATCGCCTCGCTCGAACGCCTCCACGGCCTTGAGCAGGCGGTGGCGGACCGCGATCACGCCCATGTCGCTCACGCCGAGGTGCTCCTGGCGGCGGTCGTAGATGTGCCCCATCGACTCGGTCGCCATGCCGTCGTGCGGCAGGAACTCCACGCCGAGGCCCAGGAAGGTCTTCGTGCGCTGCTCCTCGCGGTCGATCAGGTAGTCGTTGCCGGCGTTGCGGAAGCGGTGGCGGTCCTCGTCGATCTGATCGCGGCGCGGGATCGGGTCGCCGGGCTTGCGCGGCTCCTTGGTCATGCCGAAGTCCCAGCGCCAGCAGTGCTCGTCGTCGATGGGCACGTACATGTGCACCTCTTTGCCGCGCGCCGGGATCCAGCAGGACACCGGCATCACGAAGCTGGAGACGCGGACGTACTTCATCTCGTCGCTGGGCTCCCCCCGCGATGCGATGAGCCGGACGCCGAAGTCGGTGTCCTCGGTCTCGTAGTGCGGCATCCTGCCGCGGTAGAGGTCCTCGTAGCTCTCGTCCTTGAAGATGCGGTGCAGGAAGTTGAGGTGGGCGGAGTCGCACTCGCCCTCGAGCCCCTGGAGCCAGCTACAGTCGAGGAACGACTTGGTGATGTACGTGCGGTCCAGCGGCAGGTCGGTCCACGTGTAGTGGGGGAACGCGGGCATCTCCTCGCGCGGGCCCATGTAGGCGAAGACCATGCCCGCCACCTCGTGCGTCGGGTACGAGAGGTGCTTCACCTTGTTCTTGAACGTGCTCTCCGGCCCCTCGGCCGGGGTCTCGAGCACGTTGCCGTCGACGTCGTACTTCCACCCGTGGTAGCCGCACCGCAGCCCGCACTCCTCGTTGCGCGCGTGGAAGAGCGACGTGCCCCGGTGCGAGCAGTGCTCGGCGAGCAGGCCGATGCGTCCGTTGGTGTCGCGGAACGCGACCAGGTCCTCGCCCACGATGTGCACGCGCACCGGTGGGCAGTCGGGGCCGGGGATCTCCTCGGAGAGCAGCGCGGGGAGCCAGTAGCGGCGCATCAGGCCGCCGAGCGGCGTGCCGGGGCCCGTCTGCGTGAGGCGGTCGTTCTGCTCTTTCGTGAACATCGATATGCTCCTCGAGTCCGGCCGCGCCTAGTGTAGCCCGTTAGCTCCTGAGGCGCGGGATGAACTCGGCCATCTGCGAGGACGTCCCGGCTTTGGCGAGCGCCTCCTCGAACATATCGTGGATGATCGGCTCCTCGTCCTCGTATTCGATCTGTCCACCGCCGAGCTTCACGCTCACGTCGGTCTCGCCCTCCATCGCCATGCCCAGCGAGAAGAAGTACTTCTGGGAGTTCCAGCGGAACGCGAGGTAGCGGGCGGGCGTGGCGCCACCGTTGAAGTGCTGGTGGAACCAGCCGTTGGGTGGGACGACCATGGCGCCCGGCTTCCAGTCCACCCGCTCCATGCCGTCGTGCGGACTGCCGTGGGAGGGCCACAGCAGCGAGTAGCCTGTGCCTTTGATGATGATGACGTGCGCGCCGGGCCCGTGACGGTGCGCCTTCTTGTACGTGCCGACGGGGAACTCCGAGATGTGGGCCGTCTGGGTCTGGTCGGCGAGTTCCAGCTTGATGTGGGCGCCGCCCGCACCACGCTCCTTCCAGGTGAACGTGGTGAACGTCTCGATATCGGGAACGAAGTTCGTCTCCCAAACGTTGGTCCGGCCATTGACCGCCGAAAACATCGTCCCCTCGCCCTGAAAGAGCTTGGCGCCGCCCATGCGGTCCTCGAAGACGTAGGGGTTGTTGAAGATGAACCCCTCGTTGTGGAAGAGGTTCATCGTGAGCGGGGCGGTGGTGACGGCGACGAACCGGGCTGGCTCGGTGCCGCTGCCGTTGAGGTGCTGGTGCCAGACGTTGATCGGCACGGAGAAGACGCTGCCCTTGTGCCACTCGAAGCTGATGCGGCTGTTGGGGTCGTCCCCGACGAGCGTCGCGCCGCGCCCCGCCAGCACGTAGATGTTCTTCTCGAAGATGTGCCGCTCCGGCGCCATCTTCTTGCCTGGCTCGATCTCCGCCACGTAGGCGTCGTTCGTGCCGCCGGCGCCGTCCAGGTTGATGTACGTCCCGAGGCATTCGAGGCGGGCCCACGGCTTGACCTCGACGGTCCGCAGGTCGTCGACGGCGAACCCCGTGATGATGGGGATGCCCTCCGTCGCCTGGAAGGCCGCATAGCCGCCGATCTGGACGATCCGCTCCTGGTCCTCGCGGATCTCGGGCTTCGACGTGGTCATGTTCTCCTCCTCGATGGCAGGCTTTGCCTCAAAGACTTGTTCGTTCCCGTGGCGTCGGTGCCGCACTGCCCTTTCGACCATCCCCCCGTCCCCCTTCCTGGCCAGGAAGGGGGAGATAAAGCAAACAACGGGGGACACCCCCGTGCCCCCGGCAAAGGGGCTTCGCCCCTCTGCACTCCCCGCTCCCGCCTAGGAGGAGGGGGAGGAGTCGAAAGCGTGCGACACCCCCGCCCCCAGCGAAGGGGCATTGCCCCCTTCGACAGGCTCAGGGCAGGCGCTCCCACTCCCCCCGGTGCCCGAGAGGGAGTTTCGAGGCAAAGCCCCATGAGCAGGCGCTACCGTGCCCACATGCGTGGCCCTTGTACACCGCGCTCCGGGGAGCGTCAAGCTCGCGCCCCTACGTGTCGAGCGTGCCCGCCGCGAAGATCTCCTCGTAGGCGAGCTTGCGGCTCGTGATGCCCTGCTCCGCGTTGTACTCGATGAAGCGGTCGATCAGGTTGCGGTTCGCGTCCACGCCGTAGGCCCACGGGTCGCCCCACGCGGCCGTCTGCTCGACCAAACGCTCGCGCAGGTAGACGACCGAGAAGCCCGCGCGGTCGTTCAGGATGTCCTCGTACGCCTTCGCCTTCGCCTGATCGAAGGCGTCGTAGAGCTTGCGGGCGAGGTCCGGGTGCTCGCCGTCGAGCTTCTTGCTCATGACGATGAGGTGCATCACCGGGTGCACGCCCGTCTCGTCGTACAGAGCCTTGTCCTCGGCCTGGTAGTCGAAGAGGCGCCGCACGCTTGGGTCGCCTTCGAGCCGCTCCCACGCGGCCCCGTCCGAGATGTCGGTGATGATGGCGTCGACCTCGCCGTCGAGGAGGCGGTCCCACGGGGGCTTCGACGGCCCGTCCGGGTGCTCGATGTGCGTCTCGACGTGCAGCGGGAACACCGCGCCCTTGCGGTTCACGACCCACCGGAAGCTCGATACGTCGACCCCGTGGCGGCCGTGCAGCAGCCCGGCGAGCTGGATCGTGATGCCCGTGGGGTACGACGCCGTGCCGATGCGCTTGCCCGCCAGGTCCGCCGGCCCATCGATGCCCGCGTCGTTGCGGACGAACAGGTACTGGTAGACCGACTTGCGCTTGATGAACAGCGGCAGGCCGATGAGCTCCCACCCGGCCTCGATGGCCGAGAGCCAGTAGCCGCCGTTGAGGTCGCAGAGGCCGAAGGCTCCCGTGCGCAGGTCTGGCTGGTCGTCCCAGACCATGGCGGGCGTGGCGACCGGCTTGAGCGTGACGCCGGGGACCTCGATGCGCCCATCGAGCAGCGGCATCGTGTGGTCGTAGCGCATCTTGGGGAACAGCAGGTCCATGGGAAGCCTCCATGCGCCTGGGGCGCCCTGAGGGGCCTGGGATGGCGCCCTTCTACCAAGAAGCGCGAGGCCGGTCAAGCGAGCTTGGCTCAAGACGCCCGCCTTGGCCCTGTGGCGTCGACGCCCGCAACCCTTTCGACCATCCCCCCGTCCCCCTTCCTCGCCAGGAAGGGGGCGATAAAGCCAGGAACGGGGGACACCCCCGTACCCCCGGCAAAGGGGCTCCGCCCCTCCGCACTCCCCGTGCGGCGCACGACGTGGAGTTCTGAGACAAGCCGGTCAAGCAAGGCGCGCGGGCGTCAGCTCGCGTGCAGTGCTTTTATCGGTCCACCACGCTGAGCAGGAAACCGTAGGAGGCGTCCCGCCCCCGGCCGGGCCAACGAGCCGATACGCTCAGAACGTAGAGTCCTGGATCGAGAGCGAGACGAAGCTCGTGCGGTCCGGCGGCGGTGATCGCTTGGTCGACCAAAGCCGACTCAAACCACTCCCGCGTGAAGGGCCACATGCGTGCGCTCTGGGATGTATCGCGCGGGCCATCATCTTGAGCCACGGGGAGAACCCGGAGGCGAATGGACGGTTGCCCGTCTCCAACCCGCAACTCGGCACGGACGGGCGAATGGACCACCAGCGGCTCGCTTGGCGTTACCGGCCCGCCCGAGGTGGAGCAGATGCCTCGCACCCAGGAGTCCCAGCAGTAGGAGCCGAGGCCAGCCTTCTGCTCGACGCCGTCCACGGTGAGGACCGCACCCGGCGGCCGCACCGGCCACAGGAACGCGACCATGAACAGGACGAACAGCGCTACTGCGAGGAGGGCGGCCACCCACAGGGACCAGAGCAGGTTGCTGACCGCGGCCCCCAGGCGGCGCATCACCCCAGCTCGGCCCGGTGGCGCACCCAGAAGCGGCGCAGGGCGACGAGCGACCACAGCGCCTCGACGCCCGTGATCGGATACGCCTGGACGAGCGCGCTGTAGGCCGCCGTGGCGGCGGACGCCCCGGCGAACGCGAGCACGAGCCACTTGGAGCGCGCCTCCTGCCAGTACGCGAGCAGCATGATGGAAACGGCGATGGTACCGAAGGCGGTGAGCATGATGCGGCATTGTACGCGGGCGGGACGCACTCGCTTGCGGTGCCCCGCGCGCACCACTAGAATCGCGCCCGCAAGCGGCTTCGCGACACACCCACGGAGGTGGACGATGGCGACCGAGCAGCTCGAGCGCGTGATCGACGGCGACGGCCACGTGATGGAGGACCTGCCCGCCGTGGCGGCGCATATGCCCAAGGAGTATCAGACCTCGCGGCGTGCGGAGACCCGTTCCCGCCGCTCGACCACCTGCACTCGTCCAACCGGCACACCTCGCCTCCGGGGTCATTCGCCCCCGTCCAGGCGGACGGCTGGATCGAGTTCCTCGACGACGTCGGCATCGACTCAACGGTGCTCTACACCACCCGCGGTCTCGCGTTCGGCAAGATCATCAGCCGCGACTGGGCGATCGAGCTGGCGCACGCCTACAACGACTGGCTCTACGAGACGTACCTCTCCAAGAGCTCGCGCTTCAAGGGCATGGGCCTGATCCCGCTCCAGGACCCGAAGGAGGCCGCCACCGAGCTCCGGCGCATCGTCCGCGACTACGGCATGTGCGGCGCCATGCTGCCGTCGACCGGCGCGGCGCAGGCGCACCTCGGGGATGAGCGCTACTGGCCGATCTACGAGGAGGCGAGCAGCCTGGGGTGCGCCATCGGCATCCACGGCGGCGCGCACGAGAACCTCGGCATGGACGACCTCACGCCCTACGCGCCGGTGAACGCGCTCGGGCACCCGGTCGGCCAGATGGTCGCCTTCGCGGGCATCGTCTTCAACGGCATCTTCGACAAGTTCCCGAACGCGCGCTTCGGCTTCCTGGAGGCCGGCGCCGGCTGGTTCCTCGCCTGCGCCGAGCGCTTCGACCGCTCCTGGGCCAGCCACGTCCAGTACGACCCGCGCGGCCGCTTCTTGCAGCTCAAGAAGGGCGAGTCGGTCCTGGACTACATCCGCCGTCACGTCGACGAGGGCCGCATCTTCGTCGGCGTCGAGGGCAGCGAGCCGACGATCCCCTACGCCATCGACCTGGTGGGCAACAAGCCCTTCATCTACTCCTCCGACTTCCCGCACGAGGTCAACAACGAGACGTGCAAGGAGGAGATCGCCGAGGTCCGCGAGAGCGAGAAGCTCTCCACCGAGGACAAGGCGGCGGTCCTGCACGGCAACGCCGAGCGCTTCTACGGGCTCAAGGCCT
>JADFRC010000054.1 GCA_022561455.1 Chloroflexota bacterium
GGCGCTGCACCTCGGCGCGACGCTCGCGTTCGCGCTGCGCGCCGTCGAGACAGCCGGCAGACGCGGACGCCGCACGACCGACGGCTCCTAGCTCGGCGAGGGGCTCGGCGAGGGGGCCGGCGCCGGCAGCTCGCCGTCGCCCCGCAGCTCGCGCAGCACGCTCAAGCCCTTGCGCGTGTCGCTCGCCGTGCGCGCCGAGTCCGAGCGCCCAACGCGCAGCTTGAATGCCCAGTACGTGAACGCCTTCCAGTCCGTCAGCGTGAACCTGGTGGTGCGGGGGTGGCCGCGATCGCGGTTGAAGCGCCGCACGAGCGGGAGCATGTCCGCGCCGTACAGCCGCCGCATGACGAGGTCCTGCACGCCGACGCCGTCGTGGCGCCCACGGACGCCGAGCTGCTTGAGCGCCTCGCGCTCGACGGCGAGCCAGAGCGCCTCCTCCACGACCACGCCGTAGAAGAAGTTGAGGTGCGCCCGGTACTTCGAGACGCCGAGAGCCTCCTTGAACCGCTCGGCCGTGACGCCCGGCGGCAGGGCGCCCGTTGCGAGCAGCCGCTCGCGCTCGGCGGTTTCCACCGCCTCGGGCACCGCGCGCAGCAGCCGCTCGGCCAGCGCCAGCCAGTCGAACGCCTCGCCGCCGATCAGGTAGGTGAGCTCGATGCCGTCGACCGTCTCGCACGGTGCCGTCCACATCCCGACCGCCTCGACGAGCGCGCCGCCCCACGGACGTCCGGCGCCCGTCTCGCGGACGAGGTGCTCGATCGCGGGCGCCCGGTCCTCGGGCCCGGCGCCGGGCTTGAAGTCGCCGGCTGCCACGCTACCCGCCGGAGCCCTTGCGCTTCCTGCTCTTCTTCGAGCCGCCGGCGGCCCGGGCCGCCTGCCGGCGCGCCCAGCGCGGGGCGCTCGGGTCGACCGCGGGCGCTTCTTGTGGCGACCCCGACGTCTGCGCCCCCGCTGCCTTCGAGAGCACCGTCGTCGTCGTCTTCGTGTCGATCGCCGCCAGGCGTGGGCCGGCCCCGCCTCCGTCGGCCTGCCCGGCCGGCGCGACGTGGAAGATGGTGTGGGCAATGTCGTGGTCGATGCGCTCCAGAAGCGCGCCGAACGCCGCGCTCCCCTCCTTCTTGTACATGACCAGCGGGTCGCGCTGACCGTAGGCGTAGAGGCCGATGCCCTGGCGCAGGTTCGACATCATCGTCAGGTGCTGCACCCAGAGACGGTCCACGGTCTGGAGGAGCACGACGCGCTCGATCGCGCGCATCGTCTCTTCGCCGAAGGCCTCCTCGCGCTCCGCGTAGAGCTCCTCGGCCGCATCGAGGACCGCCTCCTCGGTCTCCGCGGCGCCGCTCTCCGCGACGAGCTCGGCGTCGATCTGCGGCGGCAGCGGGAAGATGGTGGCGAGCTCGGCGAGCAGCGGGCCTGTGTCCCACTCGGCGGGGTCGCCGACGAGCGTCTCGCGGATGCGCTGGGTGATCTCCTTGCCCACCTTGGCCTGGATCGCCGCCTTGAGGTCGGCCTCGTCGAGCACCTTGCCGCGGTCGTCGTAGATCTTCTGGCGCTGGCCGTTGACCACGTCGTCGTACTCGACGAGGTGCTTGCGGATGTCGAAGTAGTGCGACTCCACCTTGCCCTGGACCATCTCCATCGTCCGGGTCAGCATGCCGCTCTCCAGCGGTGCGTCGTCGGACATCGCGCGGCCCACGAGACGGCCCATCGTGCCCTGGCCGAAGCGCACCATGATGTCGTCTTCGAGCGACGCGTAGAAGCGCGACTCGCCGGGGTCGCCCTGGCGGCCGGAGCGGCCGCGGAGCTGGTTGTCGATGCGGCGGGACTCGTGCCGCTCCGTGCCGATGACGAAGAGGCCGCCGCCGGCGACGACGCTGGCGTGGTCCTTCGCCCACGCCTCCTCCGAGTCGGCGGTCTTAGCGTCGCCGCCCAGGATGATGTCGGTGCCGCGTCCGGCCATGCTCGTGGACACGGTCACGGCGCCGGGACGGCCCGCCTGGGCGATGATGTGGGCCTCGCGCTCGTGGTTCTTCGCGTTGAGCACCTCGTGCGGTATCCCGCGCCGCTCCAGCATCCCCGAGAGCTCCTCCGAGCGCTCGATGGACACCGTGCCGACGAGCACCGGACGACCCTCTTGGTGCAGCTCGGCGATGTGGTCGGCCACCGCCGTGAACTTGGCGGCGTGCGTCCGGTAGACGAGGTCCGGGAAGTCCTCGCGGATCATCGGCATGTGGGTGGGGATGGCGACCACGTCCAGGCCGTAGACCTTGAAGAACTCCTCCGCCTCGGTCACCGCGGTGCCCGTCATGCCCGCCAGCTTCGGGTACATGCGGAAGTAGTTCTGGAGCGTGATCGTCGCGTACGTGATCGTCTCGCGCTGGATCGTGACGTTCTCCTTGGCCTCGATGGCCTGGTGGAGGCCGTCGGCCCAGCGCCGGCCCGGCATGAGGCGGCCCGTGAACTCGTCGACGATGATCACCTCGCGGTCCTTGACCACGTAGTCCTTGTCCCGCCGGTAGACCGCGAGTGCGCGGAGTGCGTTCTCGACGAAGTGCGTCAGCACGTCGTTCGCCGGGTCGTAGAGGTTGTCGACGTTGAGGAGGCGCTCGAGGTTGGAGATACCGGAGTCGGTCAGGATCACCTGCCGCTCCTTCTCCTCGATGTTGAAGTCCTCGCCCTCCACGAGTCTCGGCACGACGCGGGCGACGGTCTGATAGAGGCTCGTCGGCTCCTGTGCGGGGCCGCTGATGATGAGCGGGGTGCGCGCCTCGTCGATCAGTATGTTGTCCACCTCGTCGACGATGGCGTAGACGAGCGGGCGCTGCACCTGCTGCTCCCGGCTCGTCGCCATGTTGTCGCGCAGGTAGTCGAAACCGAACTCGTTGTTCGTCCCGTACGTGATGTCGGCGGCGTAGGCCTCGCGCCGGGGCACGGCGCGCATGTCGGCGGGCACCGAGCCGTCGGCGGGCGTCCCTGGCTCGAAGAGATAGGAGACCTCGTGCTGGAGGCAACCGACGCTCAGTCCGAGTGCCTGGTAGACCGGCCCCATCCAGACGGCGTCGCGCCGGGCCAGGTAGTCGTTCACCGTCACCACGTGCGCGCCGCCGCCGCCCAGCGCGTTGAGGTAGATCGGGAGCGTCGCGGCAAGCGTCTTGCCCTCGCCCGTGCGCATCTCCGCGACCTTGCCCTCGTGCAGCACCGCGCCGCCGATCAGCTGCGCGTCGAAGTGGCGCATCCCGAGCGTGCGCTGTGCCGCCTCCCGCACGACCGCGAACGCCTCCGGCATGAGGTCGTCGAGCTCGTCGCCGTCCGCCAGCGCCTGGCGGAACTCGTCGGTCCAGGCCCGCAGCGCCTCGTCCGATGCCGCGTGCACCTCGTCCTCGAGGCCGTTGATCTCCTCGACGACGGAGTGGTATCGCTTGAGTTGCTTCTCGTTGGAGTCCCGGCTGAGGAACCCCAGCAGCTTGCTGACCATGAGCCTCGCCCGGCGCAGCGGCGCCGCTGCTATTGTACCAAGCCCGCCGTTGATGCCGACCCCGCAGGGGCGCACGGCGTGCGCCCCTGCGCGGCTATATACTCGTGCCGCCCACGACCGCCCGCCTCGCTGCCGCCCTCTTGCGTGGGACGGGGAGCGCAGAGGGGTGGAGCCCCTCTGCCGGGGGCGCGCCCATTGTCGGGGGATACAGGGTGTCCCCCGCACTTTGCTTTATCACCCCCTTCCTGGCAGAGCCTGCCCTGAGCCTGTCGAAGCCTGTCCTGAGCACAGTCGAAAGGGGAAGGGGGACGGGGGGATGGTCGAAAGGGTTTTGGGCACCGGCCCCTGCGGTCGAGGAGACGTCCGGGAGAGAACGGCCCACGAGCGTAGGGAGGCCCGCCATGCAGACGCGTTGGGACACAGTGCCGGTCGGCGGCGACGCGATGCGCGTCTACGTCGCGGTGCCGGACGGCCCGGGCCCGTTCCCGGCCGTGGCGGTCATGCAGGGGCTCGGCGGCGTCGAGGAGACCATCCAGACGCTGACGCGCCGCCTCGCCGAAGCGGGCTTCGCCGCCGCGGCGCCGGAGCTGTACCACCGCCAGACGGACAGCATCAGCGAGGAGGTCCGCCACCTCCCGCCCGGCCACCCCGACCGCGTCGCGAAGCTCATGGCCAAGGCGGAGCAGATGCGCGACGACGAGCTCATCGCCGACGGCGCCGCCGCGGTCGAGCTGCTGCGCGGTCTGCCGGAGGTGGACGCCGGCCACGTCGGCGTCGTCGGCTTCTGTCAGGGCGGACGGACGACGTATCTGGTCGCCAGCGCGGTCGCCGGCCTCGGCGCCGTCGTGCCGTTCTACCCCTCCAGCCTCTGGGTCGCTCGCGGCGACGGCCCACCGCCCATCGAGCGCACGTCCGGCATCACCGCGCCGCTGCTCGGCATCTTCGGCGGCGACGATCAGAACCCGTCGCCCGAGGACGCGGAGCGCATCGGTGCCGAGCTCTCGAAGCATGGCAAGGTGCACGAGTTCAGAAGCTATGCGGGTGCGGGGCACGACTTCCTGAACTTCCGTGCGGACCGCTACCGGGAGGAGCAGGCTGCCGCGGCATGGGAGCTGATGCTGACGTTCCTGCGGGAGCACCTCCGCGTGCCAACGACCGCCGGCGCGGGCCAGCCATGAAGATCGACGTCCACGCCCACTACGTCCCACCATCCTGCCTCGACATCATGGGGCGCCGGAGCGGCGGGCCGCAGCGCAACCTGCCCGACAGCCTCTCCGACCTGGATGTGCGCATCGGCCACATGGACGAGCGCGGCGTGGACGTGCAGCTCCTGTCCACGCCGCCGTGGGGCGGCAACATCTCGCCCGAGGCGTCCAAGCGGGCCAACGACGCGACCGCGCAGGACATCGACGCGTACCGGGACCGCCTGATCGGGCTGGCGACCGTCGACATGAACGAGCCGGAGGCCGCCGCGGCCGAGCTCGAGCGGTGCGTCAAGGACCTCGGCTTCAGGGGCGTCGAGATCCTCTCGAACGTTCATGGCGAGAACCTGCACGAGCCGCGGTTCGCGCCCTTCTACCGCAAGGTCCAGGAGCTCGACGTCGCCGTCTTCATCCACCCGCACGACGTCTTGGGGCGCGCCGACCGCCTCAAGCCCTTCTTCCTGAGCAACATCGTCGGCAACCCGACCGACACTGCGGTCGCGGCCGCGTGCTTGATCTTCGGCGGCGTGCTGCGCGAGATGCCGCGGCTGCGGTTCGTGCTCGCCCACGGCGGCGGGTCGTGCCCTCTGCTGCGCGGACGGTGGGAGCACGCATGGCGCACCGGGCTGATCGAGGAGTCGACCATCCCGCGCCCGCCGAGCGAGTACTTCCGTCTGCTCTACTTCGACTCGCTGACGCACAGCCTGCCGGCGCTCAACTACCTCGTCGAGACGGTCGGCGCGGAGCGCGTG
Organism: Chloroflexota bacterium; assembly: GCA_022561455.1. Lineage (GTDB taxonomy): Bacteria > Chloroflexota > Dehalococcoidia > Lucifugimonadales > Australimonadaceae > JADFRC01. The sequence goes on from JADFRC010000054.1 coordinate 5,430, forward strand.
ATGCTCGGCTCCGACTACCCGTTCGGCATGGGCGACGCGCGGCCGCCGGCCACCGTCGCGTCGCTGCCGCACGCCACGGACGCGGAGAAGGACGCGATGTACGGCGGCAATGCCGTGCGCGTCTTCGGACTCGACGAGGCGCTGGCCCGCTAGGCACGAGGGCGCACGCCGTGCGCCCCTACGGCCGGGCCGCGCGCCCTCGCGGTTCCTGGGATCGCCGGTACCCGTTGGATCGCCGGTACCCGTTGGATCGCCGGTACCCGTTGGATCGCCGGTACCGTTGGATCGCCGGTACCGTTGGATCGCCGGTACCCGTTGGATCGCCGGTACCGTTGGATCGCCGGTACCCGTTGGATCGCCGGTACCCGTTGGATCGCCGGTACCCGTTGGATCGCCGGTACCGTTGGATCGCCGGTACCGTTGGATCGCCGGTACCTGTTGGATCGCCGGTACCCGTTCGTGCTGAGGCTCTCGAAGTACGAACGAACGCTTGCCCAGCACGAGCCGTTGTCGTGAGCAAGCCGACGCCCGCCCTTCGACAGGCTCAGGACGAGCGGTTGAGAGCCCGCGCCGGGCCGTCGTGCTGAAGGCTGTGGCGGCGCAGCCCCCTGCTATACTCCGCCGCGCTCACCCACGCACGGTCCAGGAGACCACGATGCCCGATCTCCCCAAGCGCACCCTCGGACGCACCGGACTCGAAGTCACGGCCCTCGGCTACGGCACCATGGAGCTTCGCGGCGGGCCGCGCGGCCGTCAGATCTCCGAGGAGGAGGCCGGGCGCATCCTCAACGCGGTGTTGGATGGGGGCATCAACTTCATCGATACCTCCATCGACTACGGGATAGCCGAGGAGCGCATCGGCAACCACATCTCCCACCGGCGGGACGAGTACTACCTGGCCTCCAAGTGCGGCTGTCTCGCCGGGTGGAACGAGAGCGACGGGCGACCGGCCGGATCGCGCGGCGGCGGCCCGCACGTGTTCACGAGGGAGAACGTGATCGCGGGGGTCGAGCAGAGCCTGCGCCGGCTGAAGACCGATCACCTGGACCTGGTCCAGGTCCACGCCTCGCCCTCCAAGCAGGAGCTCGAGGACGGCGGCGTCGTCGAGGCGATGCTGGACCTCAAGGCCCAGGGGAAGGTGCGGTTCATCGGCATGTCCAGCACGGGCTCGAACCTGCGCGACCACATCGCGATGGGCGTGTTCGACGAGTTCCAGATCCCCTACTCCTGCCTCCAGCGCGGGCACGAGGACGCGATCGCCGAGGCCGCGGCAGCCGGCGCCGGCGTCGTCGTCCGCGGCGGCGCGGCGCGCGGGGCGCCATCCGACGACGAGCGCAACCGCGAGCGGGGCGCCGAGGCCGTCGGCATCTGGGAGAAGGCGGACCTCGACGGCCTGCTCGGCGGCATGTCGCGCATGGAGTTCGTCGTCCGCTTCACGGCCACGCACCCGGGCGCGAGCACGAACATCGTCGGCACGCTCAACCCTGTGCACCTCGCGGAGAACATCGAGGCCGTGAGCCACGGGCCGCTCCCGCCGGACCTCTACGCCGCGGCGAAGCACCGGCTCAAGGCCGCGGGGTCGCAGCCGGAGTAGCGCGCATGGCCGTGCGGACCGTCGGCATCCTGAGCACGGGCGACATGGGCGCCGCCATCGGCAGCGTCCTGCGCCACGGCGGCCTCGACGTCGCCACCTCGCTCGACGGCCGCGGCGAGCTCACGAGCTTGCGCGCCACCGAGGCCGGCATCCGCGACGCGGGCACTCTCGATGCGCTGGTGGAGCAGAGCGACCTGCTGCTGTCCGTCCTCGTGCCCTCGGAAGCAACGGCCGTCGCCGAAGCCATCGCCGGCGCGTTCTCGCGCACCGGCGCGCGGCCGCCGGTCGTCGAGTGCAACGCGATCGCGCCGCAGACCGTCGTGCGCATCGCCGAGCGCCTGCGCGATGCCGGCGGCACGGTCATCGACGCCGGCATCATCGGCTCACCGCCGCGTCCGGGCGGCGGCGGCCCGCACATCTACTGCTCGGGGCCCGAGACGGGCCCGTTCGAGGAGCTTGCGGAGCACGGGCTCGACGTGCGCCCAGTCGGTCCAACCATCGGACAGGCCTCCGGGCTCAAGATGGTCTACGCAGCGTCGACGAAAGGCACAGTGGCCGTCTGGACCGAGCTGCTCGTGGCCGCCGAGGCCCTGGGGCTGAGCGACGTGCTGCTCGCGGAGTTCGGCGACGCCCAGCTGCCCCGCCAGCTCAGGGAGAACGTGCCCACGATGCCCCGGCGCGCCCGCCGCTGGGTCGGCGAGATGGAGGAGATCGCCCGCACGTTCGCAGACCTCGGCCTCACGCCGCGGATCTTCGAGGGCGCCGCCGACATCTACCGGCTCGTCAGCGAGACCGCGCTCGCCGACCAGACCTCGCGCGACCCCGACCCGGAGCTCGCTGCGATGCTCGGCGTCCTCGCCCGCAAGCTGCGGGAGTAGGCGGCCGTCGGCCCGTTCCCCCGTAGGGGCGCACGGCGTGCGCCCTCCTCGCTGGTCCTACCCCAGCACGCGGCGCTCGGCGAGGAGGAGCGACGCGATGGTCTTGGCGTCGTGGAAGCCGCCCGCGCGGGCCATGTCGAGCGCCTCGCGGAAGCCCATGCGCACGAGCTCGATGCGCTCGTCCGCGTCGGGCGCGAGCGGGTCGTGCGTCAGGCCCGTGCCCAAGAACGCGTACAGGCACTCCGTCAGGCCCCCCGGGGCGGCGTAGAAGTGGCCGAGCTCCGTCAGCTCGGCGGCGGCGAAACCCGTCTCCTCGCGCAGCTCGCGCTGGGCGGTGGCGATCGGCGCGTCGCCGTTCTCGATCAGCCCGGCGGGTAGCTCGAGCAGCTCGCGCGCGACCGCGAACCGGTATTGGCGCACGAGCAGCAGGTTCTGGTCACCGTCGACGGCTACGATCACGACGGCGTTGGGGTGCTCCGCGACCTCGCGGACCGCCTCCGTCCCATCCGCCAGCCGCACGCGGTCGACACGGACACTGAGGCGCCTGCCCTCGAACACGCGCTCGCTCGAGACCGTCGTCTCGGGCTCAGCCACCGCGCCGCGCCTCTGCCTCCGTGATCTCCCGCGCGAGCGTTACCGACTGGTCGGCGCCGCGCCGCAGCCGGTAGACGAGCGTCTCGTAGAAACGCGCCTCCGACCCGCCGCGCCCCTCGGAGCGCAAGAACAGTGCTCGGTGCGGGCTGGCCGACACACGGACCGACCCCTCCGGGTCGATCGGGACGTCCACGAAGCCGTCGACCGTCATGACGGCGGGGTGCCCGGTTTTCACCGTGAGCTCGACCGTGCTCCGCGCTGGCACGACCACGGGCGCGTCCATGTCGCCGTGCGCCGCGACCGGCACCAGGACCATGTCGGCCGACGACGGGTGGAGGATGGGGCCGCCGGCCGAGAGCGCGTACGCGGTGCTGCCCGTCGCCGTGGCGACGATAACCGCGTCCGCCTGGTAGGTCGTGAGCGCGGCGCCGTCGACGCTGACGCCGATCCGGGCGAGGTGTCCCGTCGACGCGCGCCCGACCACCACGTCGTTCAACGCGTGCACGGGAGCGGCCCCGGCGGCCTCTGCCTGGATCATGTACCGTTCGTACACGCGCCCGACGCTTCCGTCGAGGTAGCGGGGCACGGCATCGATCGCGTCGGCCGCCTCGACCTCCGTGAGGAAGCCGAGCCGCCCGAGGTTCACGCCGAGCAGCGGCACCGCGGCCTGGGCCGCGACGCTCGCCGCACGCAGCAGCGTGCCGTCGCCGCCGACCGTCACGAGCACGCCAGGCGGTGGCGAGCCGAGGCTGGGGGGACCATCGTCCGTGGATGCCAGCGGACGGTCGCAGCCGAGGCGCGCTCGCAGCCGCTCGGCCAGCGGCTTCGCGTCGGGAGACCCGGCGTTGTAGAGGATCAGCGCGTTCGCGGCTTCGATGGCCATGACCTGCTTCCCGGTGCCCGTCGGGGGCATTATAACTTCGCGGCGAGCCGACGGCGGCTCCCCCGGCGTGCGTTACAATGGCCGCGGCGCAGTCGAGAGGTATGCGGTGCAGGTCGTCCTCAGCGCTCCCCGGGGCTTCTGCGCGGGCGTGGTCCGCGCCATCGAGATCGTCGAGATTGCTCTCGAGCAGTACGGCGCGCCGCTTTTTGTGCGGCACGAGATCGTCCACAACCGCCACGTCGTCGAGACGCTCCGCCGCAAGGGCGCCGTGTTCGTGGACGACCTCGCACAGGTCCCCGCCGGCGCCCCGGTGATCTTCAGCGCCCACGGCGTCGCCCCAACCGTGTGGGCGGACGCCGAGCGGCGTGGGCTCAAGGTCATCGACGCGACCTGCCCGCTCGTCACGAAGGTCCACCTGGAGTCGATGAGGTACGCGCGCGAGGGCTATGCCGTCATCGTCATCGGCCACGAGGGACACCCCGAGGTCGAGGGCACGCTGGGCCAGGCGCCCGAGCAGTCGCAGCTCGTCGCGACGGTCGAGGAGGCCGAGCGCGTCGAGGTCGCCGACCCGGACCGCGTCGTCGCGCTCCAGCAGACGACCCTGAGCGTCGCCGACACGCGCGACGTGCTCGCGGTCCTCGCCCGCCGCTTCCCGGCGATCGTCGTGCGCAACGACATCTGCTATGCGACGGCCAACCGCCAGGACGCCGCGCGAGCGATCGCCAAGCAGGTGGACCTCGTGCTCGTGATCGGCGCCGAGAACAGCTCGAACTGCAACCGGCTGCGCGAGGTGGCCGAGCGCGAGGGCGTCCCGTCCTACCTCATCGACGACGCCTCGCACATCCGTCCGGAGTGGCTCGATGGGGTTGAGCGCGTCGGCATCACCTCCGGCGCCTCGACGCCCGAGTCGCTGGTGGAGGCCGTGCTCGAAGCCCTGGCGCCGGACTCGGTGGAGACCGTGCAGGTCACGACCGAGGACGTCGCCTTCGTGCTGCCCAAAGAGCTCCAAGGCGCGGGCGATGCCAAGTGGGCCCACCAGCGCGAGGCATACGGCGCCTCGGCCTGACCGTCCGCCCGCGCGCCATGGTACCGGTGTCAGGCCCCGTACCTGCTCGACGCGCGGTCTGAATACCATCGCCCGAGGAGCCGTCGTCCGACGCCATCAAGCGGAGCTCTGCTCAGCCCCGTTATTGTCTGCCGAATGGGGAGTGCAGAGGGGCGAGGCCCCTTTGCCGGGGGCACGGGGGTGTCCCCCGTATCTGGCTTTATCACCCCCTTCCTGGCGAGGAAGGGGGACGGGAGGATGGTCGAAAGGGTCGCGCGGGGCACCGACCCGGTCGTGGAGCTAAGCGCTCGCGAGGGCCCGCACCTTTGCCGCGGCCCGCGCGTGGCTGCTATCATGGCGTCGATGGTTACCACGCACCCGCTCATCGTCTACACGCGCCCCGACTGCTCCTACTCGGACGCGCTCCTGCATGACCTCGATAAAGACGGCGTCGCGTACGAGCAGATCGACCTGGAGGCGCACCCGGACCAGATCCCCGAAGTCGAGCGCCTCACGGGCGGCGAGCGCATCACCCCCGTCATGGTGGAAGGCGGCCTCGTGATCGTCGGCTATCATGGCGTTGGCTGAAACTTCTAGACGCAGGCCGTGGGCCTGCTCCCCAAACACCGCGGGCCGGTGGTGTAGCCTGGCTTAACACACCTCCCTGTCAAGGAGGAGATCACGGGTTCGAATCCCGTCCGGCTCGCCAGGCGATCGACAGAAGAAGGCCCCGGTGCTCAAGCACCGGGGCCTTTCGCGACCCATGCATGCGAGCCCCCCTTGCGCCCGAGCGCCGCTCCGGCGAAGCTGACGCGCGTACCAACGTGCGCGACCCGATCGCGTGAGCGGAGGGCAGCATGAGCAACGTCGACATCCTCGAGGGCGACCTGCGGACCGCCTCGACCATCATCGAGTGGGAGTTCGGCGACATCATCGGCCACGTCGGCGTCCGCCTGCCCGACGGCGCCGGCATCGCCGTCAAGCTGCTCCGCGTGGCCCAGGAGGACCGCGACCAGGACTGGCTGATGCACTTCGACTTCGACGGCAACAAGCTCTCCGGCACGGGCACCGTCCCCGGCGAAGCGCCCATCTACACCCAGATATTCAAGGCCCGCCCCGACGTCAACAGCATCGTCCACGCGCACGCGCCCATGTCCATCGTCCTGGGCCTCGCCGGCATCCCCGTGAGCCCGGTCCACTTCCAGTCCGCCCGCTTCGGCGGCGAGCTGCCCATCTTCCCCATGCCGAGCTACGTCTCCGAGGTCGCCGATGGCGACGCCTTGGCCGAGGCGCTCGGCGACGCTTCCGGCATCACGATCAACGGCCACGGCATCGTGACCGTCGGCACCAGCATCGACCAGGCGTGCCTGAACGCGATCTACATGGAGCGGACTGCCAAGATCCAGCACGCTGCCATGCTTGTGGGCTTCCGCGGCGTCTCCGAGGAGTTCCAGGGCATGCTGCTCGAGAACCGCAAGAAGGTGGCCGAGCGCGGCAAGGATCTCGGCCGGCCGAAGACGGACCACTCGGACGAGTGGCGCTACTACGCGCGCAAGATCGAGCGCGGCGAGAGCTGGAACCGCGGCTTCACGTAGCCGCCCGCCGCACGACGGCGTGCTCGGAGGGCACGGATTGTCTCGCCGCCCATTGTGCGCTAACCTTCGCCCCGAAACGGCGCACTGATAAAACTCCCGAGGAGGGACGACCATGGTCATGCAAGGCACCGACATGAAGGTGGCGGAGACGCCGACGGACGGACTCACGACCTTCCGCGTCCCCGATGCGTACGAGGACTGGCTGGAGCGGGAGAAGGTCAAGGTCCACGTCGAGTACTACTACCCGGACATCCGGGACATCGAGGTCGGCGACTGGGAGCGCAAGGGCGGCAAGGGCGCGGTCTGTCACATCGACAACCGCCACATGCCCAACGACCTCCACGTCGTCGAGATCAGGCCGGGCGGCAAGTCCGAGCCCGAGCACCACATGTACGAGATCAGCTTCTACATCGTCTGGGGCCGGGGTGCCACCAGCGTGTGGCTGGACGAGAAGAACAAGCAGACCTTCGAATGGAAGGCAGGCAGCCTCTTCACGGTTCCCCTCAACGCCTGGTACCAGCACTTCAACGGCTCCGGTGACGAGTCGGTCCGCTACATCGCCACGACCAATGCCCCGGTCCAGATGCGCATGTACCGCGACACGGACTTCATCTTCAACTGCGACTTCATGTTCAAGTCGCGCTACTCCGAGGACGAGGAGTACTTCAGCGGCAACGGCACGCTCTACAACAAGCGCA
>JADFRC010000055.1 GCA_022561455.1 Chloroflexota bacterium
GGCGGCGTGTCGCGGTGCAGCAGGCCGCGCGCGCCAGCAGCCCACGCCTGCGCGGCAGCCGACGCATCGCCCAAGAGCGCGACGACGGGCGCGAGCGCGCGTACGGCCGCCGAGAGGCGCTCGATCCCAAGCGGCAGGTCCGCGCCGATGTCCCAGACCACGACGTCCGCGCCGGAGGCCTCGGCCACGCCCACGACGTCCTCGGCGTCCGCGGCCCCGCCGGCGACCGCGATGCCAGGCCGGTCGGCGAGCATGGCGGCGATGCCACCGCGCACGAGCGGATCGCTTCCTACCACGAGCACGCGGACCTCGGCCACCGGCGCCTCCTCGCGGGACACGAGCCATCGTACGCCCGGAAAGCGGCGAGACGGACCGCCCGAACGGTTAGGGTGTGCGCGCTGGGCCCCGCCAGGTGCGGGCTACGCATGAGAGGCTTGCTTCGAGAACCTCGGCCTCACTCCGCGTGGCGTCGGTGCTCCACCGGGCCTTCGACCATCCCCCCGTCCCCCTTCCTGCCAGGAAGGGGGTGATGAAGCCGAATACGGGGGGCACCCCCGTGCCCCCGGCAAAGGGGCTTCGCCCCTCTGCACTCCCCATCCGACTCACGCAGCCATGGTCGGCGCCGCGGAGCGGCTACAGGGCTACGCACCGCCTATGCGTTCGCGCCCAGCCAGTCGCCGACGACCGCACGGTTGCGGTCGAGCCAGGCTGCGTTCAGCCGGATGCGCTCGAGCGACTGCTGGATCGTGCGGGCGGCCGACGGGGCGGGATGCGCCTCGAAGAAGGCCCGCACCTCGTCGTGGCGCTCCATCGTCGTGAAGCCGCCGGTGAGGCCGACGAGGCGCATGATGGCGAAGCCGCCCTTGCCGTAGCGGCGGTCGAGCTCGCCCCAGTTGTCCTGGACGAACGCCCAGGCGAGGTCGCGGCCGTGCCGGTTGCCCGCCGTCTGCACGATGACCGCCATCGCGTCCTGCGAGCGCACCTCGTCGCCGAGCGAGCGGGCGAGCAGGTCCCCCAGCAGCGCCGGGTCCTTGAACCGCGTGAGCGCGCCGAGCAGCCGCATCTTCTCCTCGTGCAGCTGCGCCTCCTTCTCGAGACGCCAGAGGGTGTCGTAGGTCTCGCGGCCGCCCTCCTGCGCGACGAGGCCCACCACGACGCCACGCAGGTCGGGGTGCAGGGAGGCGGGCTCCGCGAGGTACGCCTCGAAGCGCTTCTGCGCCTCGGCGAGCGTGCCGGGGTCGCCGTAGCCGCCGTACTGGCCGAGCACCGTGCTGCGGCGGAGCGCGTCGAGGTGCTCCTCGCCGGGGCCGGCGTCCCACCCGACCGTCCCCGCGATGGTCGCGAACACTCCCCGCGCGAAGGTCTGGTAGGCGTCCAGGTAGGGCTGGTCGAGCAGGAGCCCCTCGAAGCCGCGCAGGTTCGCCGCGAGGTCGCCCCACACGGTCGCGTCCGTCTCGCCGGCGAACGCCTGCGCCATCGAGAGGAACACGGTCGCCGGCAGCGATCCGTTGCGCATCAGGGCGTAGGCGTCGTTCTGGAGGCCGAGGCGGTCGGTGGGCGGCAGGCTCTGGGCGATCACCGCCTCGCGCAGCCGCTCCCACTCGTCGTCGGCGTAGCGCACGCGGAAGAAGCCGGTCTGGCCGGCGTTGACCTTGACCCACGTCGACGCAGGATCGGCCGGGAGGCTCATCGAGCCCGTCGCGCCGTCCATCAGCAGCGACTCCTTCGCCTCGGTGCCTCCGCGCACCACGCCGACGGGGATCTCCCAGAGCGAGCCGCCAGAACCACCGTCGGGGGGCTCGGCTTCGCCCAGCAGGCGGTCGTAGAGGAAGCGCTCCTGGGCCAAGCCGATCGTCACGCCGCCCGTCGTGCGGCTGAGCTCGACGTCGAGCACCGGATAGCCGACCTGCTTGACCCACGAGTCCATGATCCGCGTCACCGGCTCGCCGGATGCCTCGCCGAGGGCCGACCAGAGGTGCTCCGTGCGGGCGTTGGCGTAGCGGTGCGCGGACAGATAGGCGTGCAGGCCGGCGCGGAACGTCTCGGCGCCCAGGTAGTCCTCCAGCATGCGCAGGACCGAGCCGCCCTTGCTGTAGCTGATGGCGTCGAAGAGCTCGCGGATCTCGGCCGGGTCGCTCACCTTGGCCTCGATGGGGTGCGAGTTGCGGAGGCCGTCGAGTCCGAGCGCCGAGTTGGTGTCGTGCGAGACGAACTGCGTCCACATCGCCCACTGGGGGTAGAGGTGGTCGACGGCCTTGTCGCCCATCCACGAAGCGAAGCTCTCGTTGAGCCAGAGGTCGTCCCACCACTCCATCGTGACGAGGTCGCCGAACCACATATGCGCCATCTCGTGCGCGACCACTTCCAAGATGCGCTGGCGGGCCTGCGCCGCGGAGTTCGCCGGGTCGAAGAGCAGCGCCGTCTCCCGGTAGGTGATGGCGCCCCAGTTCTCCATGGCGCCCGCGGCGAAGTCGGGCACGGCGATATGGTCGAGCTTCGGCAGCGGGTAGGGGATGCCGAAGTAGTCGTCCATGTAGTCGAGGATCCGCACGCTGTTCTCGAGGGCGAAGCGGCCGAGCTCCTCCTTGCCGCGGGTCGTCCAGACGCGGATGAGCGTCCCCGAGCCCGCGGTGTCCTGGACGCAGGCCATGTCGCCGACGACGAAGGCAAGGAGGTACGTCGACATCACGGGCGTCGGCTCGAACCGCACCTCGCGCCGCCCGTTGGGCAGGGCGCTCTCGGCGGCGATGGGCATGTTGGAGATCGCCGTAAGGGACTCGGGGACCACGAGGGTGAGGCCGAACGAGGCTTTGATGGCGGGCTCGTCCCAGCACGGGAACGCCCGCCTGGCGTCGGTCGCCTCGAACTGCGTGCTGGCGAGGTGCTCCGTCGTCCCGCTGGGGGTCTCGTAGCTGCTGCGGTAGAAGCCGCGCATCTGGTCGTTGAGCGTCCCGGCGAAGGCGAGGGTGAGCTTGGCCTCCCCCGCGGGCAGCGGAGCGGCGAACGAGATCGTCAGGCGCTCCGCCTCCTCTTCGAGGTCGATGGCGGCCGCAGGGACGGTCGTCCCATCGGCGAGGAGGGCGGAGGCGGCCGAGATCGACAGGTCGGCGGCGTGGAGCTGGACGACGGACGTGGGCTCATCGAGCGTGAGCGTGACCGTCGCGGTGCCCTCGAAGGTGAAGGAATCGAAGTTGGGCTCGAAGGTGAGGTCGTAGTGCCGGGGCCGCACCGTGCTGGGCAGCCGGTAGGCCGTGGGGGAGGTCATGGCGTGGCTCCTGGCAGGTGCCCGTGGCCCGGATGCGGCTCGAAGGGGGCGCGCGAGAGAGGGATGGCACCCCCGGGGAGACTCGAACTCCCGCCACCGGCTCCGGAGGCCGGTGCTCTATCCGCTGAGCTACGGGGGTACGGCGCTCGCAGTATAACGGAGCATGAAGTGAGCGAACAGGCAAGCTCGGGCGCGCGCGTGAGGCGCCGGAGCGGTGCTTCTGCGCCCGGAAGCCGCTGCTCGCCATGGGAAAGCCCTTGACAGTGCGGAAAACGGGTCATTATGATTGGGCGGGCTTTCTGGGCCGGATGGTTGCCTGTGCTTCCGGCATGGCAGCCATCAGTCCACACTCGGTATGGTATCTCGGAAAGGGGACTCAATGAACCGCTTCCTCCGCGCCAAGCCTGTTGCGCTCGTACTGCTTCTCGCGATCGTCTCTATGCTGCTCGCAGCCTGCTCCGGGTCCGATGGCCCCGCGGGCGCTACGGGAGCCGCTGGCGCCGCCGGTGCCACCGGTGAGGCCGGCCCTCAAGGCGCGACAGGCGCCGCCGGATCCGCCGGCTCTGCCGGATCAGCCGGCTCCGCCGGAGCGCCAGGACCTCCGGGCCCCGCCGGTAGCGGGAGCACCGCGGGTATCTCCGTCCTTGGTTCCACCGTGTACGGCACGGGCTGGGGAGCCGGCGAGTCCGTCGACGTGGACGCAGTGTCGGACGACGGGAGCTCGACCTCCCTCGGCACGGCGACCGCGAACGCTGGTGGTTCCTTCAACATGGACGCCAGCAGCTTGAGCGCGGGCGGCTACGGCATCGTCGCCGTCGGCAGCCAGGGCGGCCAGGCCAGCGGCGTGCTGATCGTCAAGTAGCCCAGCTTTCGCACAGCCTGTAAGCAAGAGGCCCCGCTCGCCGAGCGGGGCCTCTTCTTTTGGCCTGTGGGGCTTTGCCTCAAGACCTCCACCCCACTCCTGTGACGCCGGTGCCCCACGACCGTTTCGACCATCCCCCCGCCCCCCTTCCCCCTTCGACTGTGCTCAGGACAGGCTTCGACAGGCTCAGGGCAGGCTCTGGCCAGGAAGGGGGTGATAAAGCGAAAGGCGGGGGACACCCCCGTGCCCCCGGCAAAGGGTGCCCCTCTGCACTTCCCTCTCGGACATGAAAGGGGCTTTTGAGGCAAGGCCCTGGCGAGGAAGGGGGTGATAAAGCGAAAGGCGGGGGACACCCCCCGTGCCCCCGGCAAAGGGGCGCAGCTCTCTGCACTCGGCATCTGACGCATGAAGGCGACCGGGAGGGGCGAGGCCCCTTTGTGGTACGCCTGGGCTAGGGGTCCTTGCCGGTGCCCGCCTCGGACTCTGGGTCGGCCGCGGCACGAGGCTCCGGCACCACGCGCACCCGCCTGATGCGGCGCCCGGTCGTGGTGATGACCTGGAGCCGAAGCCCGTTCTCGTTCACGACGTCCCCCGGCTCCGGTATCTTGCCGAGACGCGCGTAGAGCAGGCCGCCCAGCGTGTCGAAGCCCTCGGGGCTGATGTCGGCGCTGAACTCCGCGTTGAACTCGTCGACCGGCATCCTGGCGTCCACGACGGCTTCGCCCGACGGGCCGCGCTCGATGACGGGCTCGTCCACATCGAACTCGTCCTGGATCTCGCCGACGATCTCCTCGAGGAGGTCCTCGATGGTCACGATGCCGGCGACGCCGCCGTACTCGTCGACGATGATCGCCATGTGCACGCGCCGCTCCTGGAACTCCGTGAGCATCTCGTCGACGCGCTTGCTCTCGGGCACGAAGAAGGCCGGGCGCATGAGGTCGCGCAGCGCCGGAGAGGCCGCATGGCCCTTGCGTGCCCCGGCCGCGAGCAAGTCCCGGCTGTAGAGGATGCCGACGATGTTGTCCTTGCCCTCCTCGTAGACGGGCAGCCGGCTGTGTCCGCTGTCCAGGATCAGCTGCACCGCGTCGTCGAGCTGTGTGGTGACATCGACGCTGATGACGTCGACGCGCGGGACCATCAGCTCCCGGACCGGCGTCTCGTCGAGGTGCAGGATCGCGTGGATCATCGCCCGCTCGTGTTGCTCCAGGGGCTCGTCCGCGATCTCCTCCTCGACCGGCATCCGCGGCTCGCCGCCCTCGGTCCCTCCGTTCGTGTCGGGCGCATGGCCGTTGGTGGCGTCCCGCCCCGCGCCCATCTGGAGCCCGGACCGGCTGAGGCGGCGGAGCGGCAGCACCGGCCACAGGGCGAACTGCACCATCACGCCGCCAACCACCAGCTTGTCCACCGGGAGCGCGCGGACGCCGTAGCGCACGACGGGTACCAGCAGGAGGGCGGCCAGCCAGAGCGCAGCCACGCCGAGCGCGATGAGCAGCCAGCGCAGCTCCGTGGCCCGCAGCAGCAAGCCGACGGTGAGCGCCGAGGCGCCCGCGACGCTCACGAGCGTCAGGAGCCAGACCAAGTCGTCGTATTGATCGCGGGAGGCGCGGAGACGGCGGAGGGCCGCCTCGCGGATGCCCCGCTCCCCGAGTGACTCGCGGACCTGGCTCTGCCGGAGCAACGGCAGGGCCGCATCCGCCATCTGAAGGGCTAGGAACGCCAATATCGTGCCGCCCAAGAGGACGGCCATGATCGTACTGCCGCTATCCAAGGGAATGTCCCCCCTCGCTGTCGTGAGATGCGCCCGCGGGCACCGCTTCCGGATGCAGGACGCGTGCCGGCATGCCGGCGACGGTCGCGCCCGGCGGGACGTCGTGGGTGACGACCGCCCCAGCGCCGGTTATGGCGCCCGCCCCGACCTTCACCGGGGCCACGAGCATGCTATCGCTGCCGATGAAAGCACCGTCGCCGATCTCGGTGACGTGCTTCGTCGTGCCGTCGTAGTTACACGTGACCGTCCCGGCGCCGATATTCACGTCGTCGCCGATGACCGCGTCTCCGATGTAGCTGAAGTGCCCGATCTTCGTGTTCCGCCCGACGCGGCTCGCCTTCACCTCGACGTGCGTGCCGACGTAGGCCCCCTCGCTGAGGTGCGTCCCCGCGCGGAGGTGCGAGAACGGTCCGACGTGCGAGCCGGCCTCGAGCGTCGACGATTCGACGACGGCTGAGCGCACCGTCGCGCCAGGGCCGACGGCCGAGTCGACGATCTGCGCGTTCGGGCCGACGGTGGCGCCGGCGCCGAGGGTCGTGGCGCCGCGGATCGACGTGTTCGGGTGTACCGTCACGTCCTCCGCGAGAACGACGGTCGCATCGAGGTACGTCGTCGCGGGATCGAGGAGCGTCGCTCCTCCGGCCATCGCGGCGTCGCGCAAGCGGGTCTGCATGGCGCCCTCGGCGCGCGCGAGGAGCGCCCGCGTCTTCACGCCGATGGCCTCCTCCGCGTCGTCCATCGTGAGCGCCTCGACGCGCTTGCCCTCGGCCACGGCCAAGCCCACGAGGTCCGTCACGTAGTACTCGCCGGAGGGGTGGCGCTCGAGTGAGGCGATGGCGCCGCGCAGCCACGCTGCATCCATCGCGTAGACGCCCACGTTGACCTCGACGCTCGCCGCATCGGTCGGGCGCGCTTCGGCGGCTTCCACGACGGCGATCGGCTTGTTGCGAGCGCCGCGCTGCACGCGCCCGAAGTCCGCGGCCTCCTTCGCGGGCATGGTCGCGCTGAGCAGCGTCACCGCGGCGTTGCGCTTCAGGTGCAGCTCGGCCAGCTCGGCGACGGTCTCGCCGCGCAGCAGGGGCTTGTCGCCGTTGAGGAGGAGGACGTGCTGGCAGCTCGCCGGCACGCGCTCGAGCGCCGATGCCAGGGCTTGGCCCGTACCTAGGGGGTCCGGCTGCTCGACGCACTCGACGCCGTCGCCGACCGCCGCTGCGACGTCGGCGCGGCTTGCCGGGGCGACTACGGCCACGGTCGAGGCGGGGTTCACATGGCGGGCCGCGTTCACGGCGTAGACCACGAGGGGCACGCCGGCCACGCGGTGAAGGACCTTGGGTGTCGAGGAGCGCATGCGCTCCCCCTTACCCGCCGCCATCACGATCGCTGTCCAAGAGTCCATTCGTTATGGTTTGCCCACGCCGGGAACGAAAACGCGGTGGCCCGGACCGGTACGCCGACGTTTGCCGACGACCGTCCGTCCCACCGCTCAGGAGTCCGACGCGGTTCGCACCTCGCCTCCGATGGTATGAGAGCGTATGGAGGCGTGTCAAGGCGGCGAAGGGGCCAGCGGGCGCCTCGGAACGGGGCTGCGGCTTTGCGGCGGGTCGGGTGGGCACGTACAATCGATGGGCGCGGAGAGATGGCTGAGCGGACGAAGGCGGCGGTCTCGAAAACCGTTGTAGGGGGTAACTCCTACCGTGGGTTCGAATCCCACTCTCTCCGCCACACCTCCCGTCTCTGGATCCATGCCGCCGGACCAGGCCGCCCATCTTCGGTCCATGGGCTGCGCGCGCCGGGCGGGCCGTCCCCCGCGGAGAGGTGCCGGAGTGGCCGAACGGGCACGACTGGAAATCGTGTAGGGGTGCAAGCCTCTCGCGGGTTCGAATCCCGCTCTCTCCGCCAGCTTTGCTGACTGCGCGCCTCCGGCTCCGGACGTAGGGGCGCGATTCATCGCGCCCTGGGCGCCCGGCGTTTGCTGACTGTGCGCCTACGCTTCGCTCCGGCTCCGGACTGAAGCAGGCACGTGCTGCTTCGGCCCCCGGTGCTCGGCGAACGCGCGTCTGACTGTGCGCCTACGCTTCGCTACGGCTCCGGACTGAAGCAGGCACGCGCTGCTCCGGCCCTCGGTGCCCGGCGAACGCGCGTCTGCGCGTCTGGACTGTGCGCCCCCTCAGTAGCCGGTCACTGGCGTGCGCCCCTTTAGTGGGTCCAGGGCAGTGCCCTGGCCCTGCCCTGGTGTCATCTGCTGCTTGCGCTGGGCGGTAGAATGCCGCTCACAATGGCGCGAGCTATCCACAGCACCAGCGAGACACGCTTGATGACGTCGCCGGTTCCCGACCTCCCCTATTGGATCGCCTTCACCCGCGTGCCGTCCGTGGGCCGCGTGCGCGTCGGCTTGCTGGAGGAGCGCTTCGGCTCGCTCGAGGCGGCTTGGGGCGCCAGCGCCGGCGAGCTGCGGGCCGCGGGGCTCGATCCGCACGTCGTCAGCGCCATCACCGAGGTCCGCCCGCGGATCGACCCGCACGAGGAGCTCGAGCGCGTCCAGGCGGCGGGGATCAGCGTGCTCACGTGGCACGACCCGGCCTATCCACGCCTCCTGCGCGAGATCGACGACCTCCCGCCCGTGCTCTACGTGCAGGGCGAGCTGACCGACGACGACCAGCGCAGCGTGACCGTCGTCGGGACGCGCAAGCCGACCTCCTATGGCAAGGAGGTGGCGGCCCACCTGGCTGGGGCCTTGGCCGGGGCTGGCGTCACCGTCGTCAGCGGACTGGCGCGCGGTATCGACGGCATCGCGCACCGGGCGGCGTTGGAGGCCGGCGGGCGCACGATCGGCGTCTTGGGCTCCGGCCTCGACGTGCCGTACCCGCCCGAGCACGCCGGACTGATGCGCCAGATCGCGGAGGGCGGTGCCGTCGTCTCCGAGTACCCGCTGGGCACCAAGCCGGAGGCCCGTCACTTCCCGCGGCGGAACCGGGTCTTGAGCGGTCTGAGTCTGGGCACGCTCGTCGTCGAGGCGCCGGAGCGCAGCGGGACGCTCTCGACGATCCGCTCCGCTCTCGAGCAGAACCGCGAGGTTTTCTGCGTTCCGGGGAGCATCTACTCGCCTACCAGCGCGGTCACGAACAGGCTGATACAAGAGGGCGCCAAGCTCGTGATGGAGGTCGAGGACATCCTGGAGGAGCTGAACCTGAGCGCGGTGACTTCACAGCAGACGCCGCTTCCAGGCCTCTTCGAGGCGGAGACCGGCGACGAAGCGGCGATCTACGAGGCGCTGGACTCCGAGCCGCAGCATATCGACGACCTGAGCCGCCGCACCCAGATTCCCGTGACGCGCGTCATGGGGACGCTCGCGGTGATGGAGCTCAAGGGGCAGGTCCGGCAGGTGGGGCGGATGAACTATATACGCGCGCACGGCGCAGCCGCGCGCGATACGCGGGCGTGACACGCGGGCGCGACCCCCTTGACAACCGCCCCGCCTCAGGCCTTATTTTGGGAATATGGCAACGAGATCGACCGGACCGAAGACACGCAGCCGGACCACCCGGCGCCGCGACACCAACGCGGCGCCGAGTAGCGCATCGCCGGGGAACGGCCGCCACCTGGTGATCGTGGAGTCACCCGCCAAGGCGACGACCGTAGGCCGGATCCTGGGGAGCAACTACACCGTCAAGGCGTCCATGGGCCACGTCCGGGACCTCCCGGAGGGCAGGCTCGGCGTCGATACGGACCGGGACTTCCAGCCCGACTACCAGGTGATGAAGGACAAACGCTCGATCATCGCCGACCTCAAGAAGGCCGGCGCGGCCGCTGACGACGTCTACCTGGCGACGGACCCGGACCGCGAGGGCGAAGCCATCTCCTGGCACCTCCTGGAGGCGGCGGGTTGGAAGAACAAGCCGGTCAAGCGCGTCGTCTTCCACTCCATCACGCCCGAGGCCATCAAGGAGGCCTTCGAGCACGACCGTGAGATCGACATGCGGCTGGTCAACGCCCAGCAGGCGCGCCGCATCCTCGACCGGCTCGTCGGCTACCAGCTCAGCCCCCTGCTCTGGCGCAAGGTGCGGCGCGGGCTCTCGGCCGGGCGCGTCCAGTCGGTCGCGCTGCGCCTCGTGGTCGATCGCGACAGCGCGATCGGCGCCTTCACGCCGGTCGAGTACTGGACGCTCGCGGCGTCTCTTGAGCCCGATGGAGGCCGCGCGTTCGAGGCGAAGCTGCACAACGTGGCCGGCGAGGCGGGCGCGATCGAGCTGCCCGACCAGTCCGCGGTCGACCGCGTCGCCGCCGACCTCAAGGGCGCCGGCTATCGGGTGAGCGCGGTCAAGAAGCGGGAGATCAAGCGCCGCCCGGCGGCGCCGTTCATCACCAGCACCCTCCAGCAAGACGCGTTCCGCCAGCTGCGCATGTCCGCCCGCCAGACGATGAGCGTCGCTCAGCAGCTCTACGAGGGCATGAATGTCGGCGAGGGGGAGAGCGTCGGACTCATCACCTATATGCGGACCGACTCGCCGCAGGTGGCCGACAGCGCCATCGACGAGACGCGCGCCTACGTGACGAGCCGGTGGGGCGCCGAGTACGTTCCGCAGGCGCGGCGGCGCTACACGACGCGCTCCAAGGTCGCTCAGGAGGCCCACGAGGCCATCCGGCCGACGTCTTCGGCGCGCTCGCCGGAGTCGCTGCGCGGACATCTGACGAACGATCAGGCGCGGCTCTACGACCTTATCTGGAAGCGCATGGTCGCCAGCCAGATGGCCGATGCCGTGCTCGACTCGACGCAGATCGAGATCGCGGCGAACGGCACGTCGGGAGCGAACTACCTCTTCCGCGTCAGCGGCTCGGTCCTCAAGTTCGCGGGCTTCCGCGTGCTCTACCTCGAAGCCAAGGACGAGGACGCAGAGGAGGACGACGACGAGGCCGAGCGCGTGCTCCCCGCGCTCGCCGAGGACCAGGTGCTGGCGTTCCTCGGACTCGACCCGCAGCAGCACTTCACGCAGCCGCCCCCGCACTACACCGAGGCCAGCTTGATCAAGGCGCTGGAGGAGCGCGGCATCGGACGGCCGAGTACCTACGCGCCCACCGTCAGCGTCATCGTCGACCGGCAGTACGTCACGCGGGAGCGCGGGACGCTCAAGTCGACGCGGCTCGGCCAGGTGGTGTGCGAGCAGCTCACCGACCACTTCCCCGACATCATGGACCTGGACTTCACCGCCCAGCTCGAGCAGCAGCTGGACGACGTCGCCAACGGCAAGAAGGAGTGGGTGCCGCTGCTCAAGGAGTTCTACGGACCGTTCAAGGAGCGGCTCGACCGGGCGATGGAGGAGATGCCGCGGGTGAAGGTCGAAGAGCCGACCGACGAGATCTGCGAGGTCTGCGGACGTCCGATGGTGATCAAGCACGGCAAGTTCGGACAGTTCCTCTCCTGCACCGGCTTCCCGGACTGCAAGAACAGCCGTCCGCTCCTCAAGAAGACGGGCGCCAAGTGCCCGCGGGACGGCGGCGACCTGGTGGAGCGGCGCGCCCGCGGGCGTATCTTCTACGGCTGCTCCAACTACCCGGAGTGCGATTTCACGGTCAGCAGACGCCCGCTCCCGGTCGCCTGCCCGGAGTGCGAGGGGCTGCTGGTCGCGGCGGGACGCAACCGTGCGCAGTGCACCAACTGCGCGTACCGCGGCCCCGTGCCCGAGGAAGAGCCGCAGGCTGCCGGCGCCGCATAGGCGTCCAGGCCGAACGCGATGACCGTCGCCAACGCTGCACTCATCGGAACGTACGAACGGCACCTCGCCAGCCGCGGGCTGGCCCCCGCCACCGTGCGGAACTACCTCGCCGACCTGGCGCCCTTCGCGGAGTACCTCGCCGGCCAGGGCATTGCCCTCGGCGAGCGCGCCGAGGAGTTGCGCGCATTCGTCGAGCGCGCCGGCGCTGAGCGCGTGCCGCTGGAGTACCGGAACCTCGTGCGCGACTACGTGGCGTGGCTCCTGGAGCGCCGCGAGCTCCGCAGCGGACGCCGCGCCGGACGCCGGGGCCACGCCCGCGGCAGCGTGCTCCGGCTCCTCGCCGCGCTGCGCGCGCTGCTGCGCTACCTCATCGATCAGGGTGATCTGCCGCGGGCGCCGCTGTGGGAGCCGCGCTCGACGCTCATGCGGCGGTTCACGCCGCGCCCGCCCGCCCGCCTGCCCGACGTGCTGTCGGCAGGGGAGGCCGCGCGGCTCGTCGAGGCGCCTCGGGCCCTCAACACGCCCGCGGGGCTGCGCGACGCCGCGCTGCTCGAGCTGCTCTACGGCAGCGGCCTGCGGGTGAGCGAAGCCGCTGGGCTCGACCTCGATGCCGTCTCGCTGGACCGGCGCACCGTGCGCGCGTTCGGGAAGGGCTCGAAGACCCGCGTCGTCCCGCTCGGCGGGGCGTCCGTCCGCGCGCTGCACGGCTACGTGCGGGAGGGACGCCCGGCGCTCGCCGCCGCAAGCTCTGGACGGGCGTTGTTCCTGAACCGCCGCGGTGGGCGGCTCACGGCGCGCTCGATCCAGGCCATCGTGCGCCGCCACGCGGCCGCCGCGGGCCTGCGCGACGACGTCCACACGCACACGCTGCGGCACAGCTTCGCGAC
>JADFRC010000056.1:0-2361 GCA_022561455.1 Chloroflexota bacterium
AGCTCCGAGGCCGCCTCCGCCATGCCGTTCAGGTACGACGCGGTCTCGATGCCGAGATCTGCGGGCCGCGGGATCTCGGTCCCGGCGATGAACGCGTAGACGCAGCAGGCCTCCGCGTACTCCTTCTGCGCGTCCTGCGTGTAGCCGGTGAAGTAGAGGTCCGGGTGGCCGGTCAACATCTCCTTCG
Organism: Chloroflexota bacterium; assembly: GCA_022561455.1. GTDB lineage: Bacteria > Chloroflexota > Dehalococcoidia > Lucifugimonadales > Australimonadaceae > JADFRC01. The sequence continues at coordinate 188 of JADFRC010000056.1, forward strand.
TCTCGGCCACCAGCGCGCCCGCCTGGTCGATCAGCGCCTTCGCGTCCTCGAGCTCGTTGCGGTGGACGGCGCGGATCGCGTTGGCCGACGTGCGGATCACCGTGCGGGAGAGCGGGATGGCGCGCTCGCGGACGGCGTGCTTCGCCCCGAACCTCTCCAAGGCTTCGGACGTGATGGCCTCGTAGCGGGCTTGTGGGTCTGGCATGGCGCCAGCCTAGCAGAGGTGGCGGCCCAGCGGCGGTGCTGCCTCAACCTCGCCTCCCGTGGAGTCGGCGTCCCACGAGCGTTTCGACCATCCCCCTGACCCCCTTCCTGCCAGGAAGGGGGAACTGTATCCGGATACGGGGGACACCCTGTATCCCCTGACAATGGGCGTGCCCCCGGCAGAGGGGCACCGCCCCTCTGCACACCCCTGCCGATAACCGAGGCGCGGTGAGTCGACGGTGAGGCTATGGGGCACCCGTGACGTGGGGACCGGTGCTGCCCGTCGGGGCGCACGGGTGCGCCCGGACTTCGAGAGTCGCCCCTCGCCATTTCCCGGCCAAACGGCCCAAAGGCCCTCAGCGGTGGTGCGGTTCGGCGGCCGTCCCCTTGATGGGTCAAGGGCTGTGCCCTTGCTGTGCCCTTGTTGATTGTGCAGGATTTCACTTGTGGGCCGCAGGGCCCTATGCTATCCTCGCTGCACCAGGCCAAGACCTCGTTCGCTGCCTTTTCGCGGGCACTCTGCGCGCCCTTGGCAGCATCCACGGTGGGAGGCGAATGCCATGGCAGACGCGCCCCTCGACGACGCCCACGGCACATCGCTAGAACTGCGCTCCGCTTACGGCCAGACCGTCGCCGGCTGGGACTCCGACCGGATCGAGGGCGAGGCCATCGAGCAGCTCAAGTGGAGCGCCCAAGAAGCCTTCCCCGACCCGATCATCGAAGTTCCTTCCGACCTCAAGGGCAACATCGCCGTCACGTCCGTCGACGCCCTCCTGAATTGGGGGCGCCGCTCCGCCGTCTGGCCCGTCGCGTTCGGCCTCGCCTGCTGCGCCTTCGAGATGATCGCCTCGGCCATGTCGCGCTTCGACGTCGCGCGCTTCGGGATGGAGGTGATGCGCGCCACGCCCCGCCAAGCCGACCTGCTGATCGTCTCCGGGACGCTGACGTGGAAGATGGCGCCGGCGGTCCGCCGCATCTACGACCAGATGGCGGAGCCCAAGTGGGTCATCGCCATGGGGGTCTGCGCGACGAGCGGTGGGCCGTACTACCAGAGCTACAGCGTCGTGCCTGGGGTCAATCACATCGTGCCGGTGGACGTCTACGTGCCGGGCTGCCCGCCGCGGCCCGACGCGCTGCTCTACGGCATCATGCAGCTCCAGGAGAAGATCAAGCGGTACAGCATCGGCTCGAACCCGGCAGGGGCCTAGCATGACGACCGCCGTCAGCGGCCACGAGCTCGCCGCTGCGCTGCGCGAGCGCTTCGGCGAGGCCGTCGTCGACTCGGCGGACGGCGCGGTGTGGATCGCGCCCGCAGCCATCGCCGGCGTCTGCGCCTTCCTCCGCGAGGACCCGGCGCACGACTACGCCCTGCTGAGCTCGCTCACCGCCGTCGACTACGTCGAATACTTCGAGGTCGTCTACCGGCTGACGAGCTTGAGCCGGAACGCCATGACGGTCCTCAAGGTCCGTGTACCGGGCCGCGATGAGCCGTCGCTGCCGACGGTCACGCCGGTTTGGCGCGGCGCCGAGCTCCAGGAGCGCGAGGTCTGGGATCTGATGGGCGTCAGCTTCGACGGCCACCCCAACCTCAAGCGTCTGCTCACGTGGGAGGGGTTCGAGGGCCACCCGCTGCGCCGCGACTACCTCGAGCCGCCGCTGCCGTATACGTGGCCGCACGGTGGCTAAGCGATGACGCTGCACACCGAGCCGGTCATCGTCAGCATCGGGCCGCACCACCCGAGCACCCACGGCGTGTTCCGCATGCGGCTGACGTTCGACGGCGAGAACATCATCGACGCCGAGCCGGTGATCGGCTACCTGCACCGCGGGACCGAGAAGCTGGCTGAGGAGCGGCAGTACACGCAGGTCATCACGCTCACCGACCGTCTCGACTACGTCTCGTCGATGACGAGCAACCAGGCGTTCGTGCTGTCGTGCGAGAAGCTGATCGGCCTCGAGGTGCCCGACCG
>JADFRC010000056.1:2460-12405 GCA_022561455.1 Chloroflexota bacterium
GCTGAGGAGCGGCAGTACACGCAGGTCATCACGCTCACCGACCGTCTCGACTACGTCTCGTCGATGACGAGCAACCAGGCGTTCGTGCTGTCGTGCGAGAAGCTGATCGGCCTCGAGGTGCCCGACCGCGGGATGTACCTGCGCGTGATCGCCTCGGAGCTCCAGCGCATCGTGAGCCACCTGATCGGCGTCGGCTTCTTCCTCCAGGAGCTCGGCGGGTTCGGCGGCACGGCGCTGATGTACGCGTTCCGCGAGCGCGAGCGCATCTTGGACCTCTTCGAGATGCTGTGCGGCGCGCGGATCACCGTCTCCTATTCGCGCATCGGCGGCGTCTTCGCCGACGCGCCCGCCGACTTCTGGCCGGCGCTCCGCCGCGTCCTCGACGACATGCCCGGCTACACCGACGAGCTCGAGGCGCTTGTTTTCGAGAGCGAGATCGTCCAGTCGCGCACGAAGGGCGTGAGCCCGATCGACCCGGTGCTCGCGGTCAACGCGTCGCTCACGGGGCCCGTTCTGCGCGCCTCGGGCGTGGCGTGGGACTGGCGCAAGGCCGCGCCGTACGACGTGTACGACCGCGTCGACTTCGACGTGCCGGTCGGCACGAACGGCGACAACTACGACCGCTTCTGGGTGCGCATCCAGGAGGTGCGGCAGTCGCTGCGGATCGTCGAGCAGTGCATCGAGCAGATCGAGCCGGGGCCGGTGCGCGCGACGGACGCGATGCTGTTCCGCCCGCCGCCGGGGGACTCCTACGTGCCGACGGAGTCGCCGAAGGGCGAGCTTGGGTTCTACCTGGTCAGCGACGGCTCGATCGCGCCGTACCGGTGCCACGTGCGCGCTCCGTCGTTCATCAACCTGTCGCTGTTCAAGGAGATGCTCGTCGGCTGGAAGCTGGCCGATGCCATCGTGTCGCTCGGCAGCCTCGACTTCAACATGGGCGAGGTGGACCGCTGATGGCAGGCGGGCTCGAAGGCAACGCCATCTACCGGGCCGTGTACGGCCTTGTGGTCGAGGAGCTGGGGTGGGCGTCTTGGCTGGCGTACTTCATCGCGGCGATGGTCATCATCCTGATCGTCGTGAACGGCGTGCTGGTCATGGGGACGCTCTACACCTGGTTCGAGCGCCGCGTCCTCGGCCGCTTCCAGGGGAGGCTCGGGCCGAACCGCACCGGGCCGTTCGGTCTGCTGCAGCCGATCGCGGACGCGCTCAAGCTGATGTTCAAGGAAGACATCGTGCCGCGCGGGGCCGACCGCCTCGTGTTCTCGCTGGCGCCGATCGTGATGCTGGTGCCGACGCTCCTCGTGCTCGCCATCATCCCCTTCGGCAGGGGCAGCTTCCTGGCGGACCTCAACATAGGCGTGCTGTATATCGCCGCGGTGGGCGGCATCACGACGGTCGCGGTGCTCATGGCGGGCTACGCCTCGGCGAATAAGTTCGCCACGTTCGGCAGCATGCGCGCCGTCGCGATGGTCGTCAGCTACGAGATACCGCTGGTCATGGCGCTGCTCGGCGTGACGGTGCTTGCATCGTCCATGTCGATGGTCGCGGTCGTGGAGGCGCAGCACCTGCCGTACCTGCTCGTTGCGCCGCTGGGCGCCGGCGTGTTCCTCACGGCCATCTCCGCGGAGCTCAACCGCAACCCGTTCGACGTGCTCGAGGCCGAGTCGGAGCTGGTCGCCGGCTATCTGACCGAGTACAGCGGCATGAAGTACGGCGTCTTCATGCTGGCCGAGTTCACGAACACCATCGTGGCCGGTGCCATCTTCGCCGTGCTGTTCCTCCAGGGGTGGCAGTGGACCGTCTTTTCGCCGCTCGGCTCGCAGGTCGGGTTCCTCGGCTTCCTCGACACGGGCGTCGCCCGGCAGATCGAGTCCCACTTCTGGTTCCTCTTCAAGGTCGGCCTCTTCGCGTTCGCAGCCACGTGGGTGCGCGCGACGCTGCCGCGGCTGCGGATCGACCAGATACTCAGCCTCGCCTGGAAGGTGCTGTTCCCCTTGAGCCTGCTGAACGTCCTGGTCCTGGCGGTGGAAGTGATCGTCTGGCCGGAGCCGTCGGTCGGTGAGCTCGGCATCATGGCCGCGATCAACTGGGCCGTGGCCGGCGCTGCCTTCTTCGTCGCGGCCCGCCTGGTCTCGCTGGGCACGCGGGCGCCCCTCGGTGCGGGTGCCGCCGTGGGGGTGCGCTGATGTACGGCCTCGGCGTGCTCAAGGGGTTCGGCGTCACGCTCAAGAACTTCGCCCGCAAGCCCTTCACGGTGCAGTATCCGGAGGAGCGCTCGGTCCAGCACTCCCGGTTCCGGGGCCAGGAGTTCGTCTGGTACGAGGACCGGTGCACCGGGTGCGCGAGCTGTGCGAAGTACTGCCCGCTCGGCATCATCCGCATCGTGACGGACCCCGACGGTGGGCACGAGCAGGAGGGCGGCGACTACAAGGTCGAGGTCTTCGACATCGACCAGGGGCGCTGCATGTACTGCGGTCTGTGCGTCGAGGCCTGCCCCTACGATGCGCTGCACATGGGCTCGACGTTCGAGGGCGCTCAGGCCCGGCGCGAGGATCTCGTCATCACGATGGAGGTGCTGAAGGAGCGTCCCAAGCACCCGAGCACGTGGTTCCGTCCGCAGCTCGAGCGCCAGGAGGTCGACCCCTTCGGCGGCGAGCCGGTGGAGTCGGGGGACGCGGGGCGCGAGGCGTACCGGTGGCACCCGAAGCGCCCTGGAGATGCACCCGGCGGCGCGGAAAAGTGACTCTTGGCGGGTAACCTCTTCGAAGAGATCATCTTCTGGCTGCTCGCCGCCACCACCATTGGGGCTGCGCTGCTCGTCGTCCACGTGCAGAGCCTGTTCCGCGCCGCCCTGCTGCTGATCGTGAGCTTCCTGGGCGTCGCCGGCATCTTCGCCATGGTCAACGCCGAGTTCCTGGCCGTCGCGCAGGTGCTCATCTACGTCGGCGGCATCGCCGTCCTCGTGATCTTCGCCGTCATGCTGACGCGCGACGTGGACCGGGGCAACCTCGGCACGCCCGTGCAGCCGGTCGCGCTGCTGCTCGCCGCCGTCCTCCTGGGCACGCTGACGTATGCCGTCGTCCAGGCGGAGTGGAGGTTGCTGCCGGAGGACCTGCCGGGGCCGCTGGCGGCGGTGTTCGTCGACACGCCGGCGCAGCTCGGCCGGCTGCTGGTGCGCGACTTCGTGCTCGCGTTCGAGGTCGCGGGCGCGCTGCTGTTCGCCGCCGTCATCGGAGCGCTGGCGCTGGTGCGGGAGCGCTAGGCATGCTCGAGCGCTTGCTGATCCTCTCCGTGGTCCTCTTCTGCATCGGGCTCTACGGTGTGCTCTCGCGGCGCCACATCATCGCCATCCTCATGTCCATCGAGCTCATGTTCAACGCCGTGAACGTCGCGCTGGTCGCCTTCTCGCGCTACGTCACGCCGGCGGACCTGGGCGCGCCGGGTGGCCTGGCCGAGAACGCGCGCTACGTGCTGACGGGTCAGGGGCTGGCGGTGTTCGTGATCGTCGCGGCGGCCGCGGAGGTAGCGCTTGGCCTGGCGCTCGTCATCGCGCTCATGCGCCGCACGGACACGCTGGATATCACCGCCGTGAATCTGATGAGGCGTTAGCTGTGTCTTACGCACTGTCATTCCAAGCACAGCCTGTCCTGGGTGTAGCCGAAGGGCTTGCCTCACCGCCCGGTGCCCGGTTGCAGGGGCGTCGTCGGCCAACGACCGTTTCGACCATCCCCCCGTCCCCCTTCCTAGCCAGGAAGGGGGTGAAAAACCCCAGGTACGGGGGACACCCCCGTGCCCCCGGCAAAGGGGCTTCGCCCCTCTGCACTCCCGCCGTCGGGCGCCCGGCAGGGCGCTTGAGGCAGACCCAGGTCGAGGAGTAATCGCGGCACGATGTGGGTCGACTACAAGAAGGCGCCCAACCTGATGATCGCCGAGATGTGGAAGGAGGTCCTCGAGGGCGAGGGCTTGCCCGTCCGCCTGCTGCCGGAGGGCGGCATCTTGGAGTACGGCGAGTCGGTCCCGTTCCGCGTCATGGTCCCGCGGGGCCGCGAGCACGTCGCGGACGAGATCCTGAGGAAGCTCTAGCGTGATCTCCGAAGCGGCCGTCTGGGGGATCATCGGCCTGCCGTTGGCGGCGGGGGCGCTCGCCGCGCTCGCTCTGTTACCCGCGCTCCGCCCGCTCGCGCGAGCGTCCGGCTACGCCGCCGTCCTGGGCGTCGCCGGCGCCTTCGGCCTGAGCCTCGCCGCTCTCGACTCGACGCTCGGCGCCGATCGCGCGGCCGGGTTCGCGGCGCGCTCGTGGCTCACGGTCGGCGACCCCGCGAGCGCCGGCGGCTTCGAGGTGACGGTCGGCCTGCTGCTCGACCCGCTGTCCGCGGTCATGGTCGCGCTCGTCTCCGGCGTGAGCATGCTCGTGATGGTCTTCTCGCTCGGCTACATGCGCAAGGAGCCGGGCGGAGAGGGCGGCGCGTGGGCGGACTACCCGCGTTACTTCACCTACATGAGCTGGTTCACCGCGGCCATGCTGGGGCTGGTGCTGGCCTACAACCTCATCCAGCTCTTCGTGTTCTGGGAGCTGGTCGGCCTCTTCTCCTACCTGCTGATCGGCTTCTGGTACCACCGGCCCGCGGCGGCGGCGGCGGCGAAGAAGGCGTTCATCGTCACGCGGATCGGCGACTTCGGCTTCATGCTGGCGCTGCTCTATCTCTACCTGCACCGCGCCGAGTTCCTGGCGCAGGGCGCGAACCCCTTCGAGATACCGGACATACTCGCGGTGGCGCCGCTGCTTTCCGCCGGCGTCGCGACGTGGGTGGCCTTGGGCATCTTGGCCGGTGCGATGGGCAAGTCCGCGCAGTTCCCGCTGAACACCTGGCTGCCCGATGCGATGGAGGGCCCGACCCCGGTGAGCTCGCTGATCCATGCCGCCACGATGGTCGCGGCCGGCGTGTTCCTCGTCGCGCGCATGTTCCCGCTGTTCGAGGAGAGCGCCGTCGCGCTGAACGCGGTGGCCATCGTGGGCGGAACGACGGCCGTCTTAGCGGCGGCGATGGCGATCGTGGCCAACGACATCAAGCGCGTGCTGGCCTTCTCCACGGTCAGCCAGCTCGGGTATATGTTCCTGGCGCTCGGCGTCGGCGCATGGCAGATCGCGATCTTCCACCTGCTCACGCACGCCTTCTTCAAGTGCCTGCTGTTCCTCACGGCGGGCAGCGTCCACCACTCCGTGCACACCTTCGACATGCGCTACATGGGCGGCTTGCGGGCCTGGATGCCGCTCACGTACGCGGCGACGGTGATCGGCGCGCTGAGCCTGGTGGGCATCGCGCCGCTCGCTGGTTTCTGGAGCAAGGACGAGGTGCTCGCCGCCGCGTGGAGCGCCGATGGGGCCGGGAGCGTGCTCGTGTCCCGCCTGGTGTTCGTGCTTGGCATGGCGGCGGTCTTCATGACCGCCTTCTACGTGTTCCGGCTGCTGCTCATGACCTTCCACGGCCGCTTCCGCGGCGGCATCGACGCCGTGCCCGCCGACGAGCTCACCCCGGACGAAGCGATCTTGGCCGGGCACGTGCACCGCGCCGAGTCGCCGTGGGTGATGCTGCTGCCGATGGCCGTCCTCGCGCTGCTCGCGGGCGTCGCCGGCGTCGCGCTGAACGCCGTCGGCGCCTTCGGGCCGCTGCCGGCCCACGGCCTCACGCACTTCCTGGGCGGCCTCTCGCGCGACTTCGACCAAGGCGTCGCCGGGCTGTCCACGGCACTCGCGCTGGCGGGTATCGGGCTCGCTATCGCCGCCCACCGCCGGGGGGTGCTTGGGCTGACGGACCTGCCGCGGCCGTGGAGCGTCGTCCACCGCTTCCTGGCGGGGCGCCTCTACATGGACCACCTCTACGAGACGCTCATCGTCCGCCGCTTGCTCTACCGGGGGCTGTTCTTCGCGGCCGACTGGGCGGACCGGCGCCTCGTCGACGGTACGGTCGACCTCGTTGGGTGGGTCGGGCGAAACGGCGGCCGTGCGGTGGCGCAGCTCCAGACCGGCCAGGTGCAGGTGTACGGGGTGGGCGTCTTCATGGGCGTGGTCGTGATGCTGATGCTGTTCATGTTCCAGCGGTAAGCCCAAGAGTAACAAGCGAAGGAGAGAAGGTTTGCTGACCGCGATCATCGCGCTCCCACTCGTCGGTGTCGCGCTCCTGCTGGGCTTCGGCACCACGGCGGCGCGCGCCCGCGCCATCGCGCTCGGCGCGGTCGTGGCGGAGCTTGCGCTGACGGCTGTCCTGTTCGCGGCCTACGATGGGGCGGACGGCTACAGCTTCATCGAGCGTGCTGACTGGATACCGGCGCTCGGCGTGCAGTACCTCCTCGGCGTGGATGGCCTGAGCGTGCCGATGGTGCTGCTCAACGGCATCCTCGGCGTCGCGGCGGTGCTGTCGTCGTGGACCGTCAAGGAGCGCGTGCGCGAGTTCTTCGTCTGGCTGCTGGTGCTCCAGGCCGCGGTCATGGGCGTCTTCGTCTCGATGGACCTGATCCTCTTCTTCGTCTTCTGGGAGCTCGAGCTGCTCCCGATGTTCCTGCTCATCTCGATGTGGGGCACCGGGCGCCGCGAGTACTCCGCGATGAAGTTCCTGGTGTTCACGTTCCTGGGCTCGGCGTTCATGTTCGCGGCGATCCTGGTGCTGTACTTCTCGCTGCCGGCGGGCGAGCGGACGTTCGACATGATGGCGCTGGCGGACAGCGGCCTGGCAGGCGCGATCGTCCCGGCGTCGCTCGTCTTCGGCGGCTTCCTGATCGCGTTCGCGGTCAAGCTGCCCATCTTCCCGCTGCATACGTGGCTGCCGGACGCGCACACCGACGCCCCGACGGCCGTCAGCGTGATGCTGGCCGGCGTGCTGCTGAAGATGGGTGGGTACGGGCTGCTCCGCATCAACGCAGGGCTGTTCCCCGGCGAGCTCGTGTCCGCCGCCCCGCTGCTGGCGGTCCTCGCGGTCGTGAACGTGCTGTACGGCGCGGTCGTCGTCATGCGCCAGACCGACCTCAAGCGGATGGTCGCCTACAGCAGCGTCAGCCACATGGGCTTCGTCGTGCTCGGGCTCGCCTCGGTGGGCGCCACGGCCGGTCAGTTCAACGGCGTGGGCCTCAACGGCGCGGCGCTCCAGCTCTTCACGCACGGGATCATCACGGGGCTGCTGTTCGTCGTCGTCGGACTCGTGTACGAGCGCGCGCATACCCGGCACATCCCCGACATGGGCGGCATGGCCCGCCAGATGCCGCTGATAGCCGTCGTGTTCCTGCTGGCGGGCTTCGGAGCGCTGGGGTTGCCGGGCACGGCCGGGTTCCCCGCCGAGATCATGGTGTTCATAGGCGGGTTCACCGCGTACGCGTGGGCCGCGGCGGCATCCGCGTTCGGCATCGTGCTGGCGGCGGGCTACATGCTGTGGGCGGCGCAGCGCACGATGTTCGGCCCGCGGCTCGAGCGGTGGGACGGCTTGCGCGACGCGAACATCGTCGACATGGGCGCGATGGCCGTGCTGCTCGTCCCGATGTTCGTGATCGGCGTCTACCCGCGGCTGCTGACCGACGTCTTCGACGCCGGGCTCGCGCCGATCGTCCGCGGGTTCGGGGGCTGACGTGGGCCTGAGCGCGCGCGACCTGCTGCTCGTCTCGCCGGAGCTGGCGCTCGTCGTCCTCGCGATCGTCATCGTCTTGCTGGACCTGGTGCTCGACCGCAAGGGCTTCGTGCTCGCGGTCGGCATCGCCGGCCTGGCGGTGCCGCTCGCGGCCGCGCTTGGCCTGTGGGCGATCGTGGCCGACGGCGGCCCCGAGATGGCGTTCCACGGCGCGCTCGTCGTCGACGCCTTCGCGCTCTTCTTCAAGCTGCTCATCGTCGGCATCCTGGGGCTGCTGCTGCTTTCGAGCGCCGACTACATCGAGCGCTTCTCGCCGCACCAGGCGGAGTTCGTCGCGCTCGTGCTGCTCTCGGCGGCCGGTCTCATGCTGCTCGCGGGGGCGGCCGACCTGATCGCCGTCTTCGTGTCGCTGGAGCTGGCCTCGCTGCCGGTGGTCGCGCTGGTGGCGTTCTCGAAGAGCGAGCGCTCGATCGAGGCAGGCATCAAGTACCTGCTGCTCTCCGGCCTCTCGTCGGCCGTGCTGCTGTACGGCTTCGCGTTCCTCTACGGCGCGACCGGCACCGTGCGGTTGGTCGCGCTCGACCCGGCGCTGCCGACGATCGCCACGATGCTCCCGGCGGCCGGTGGCGCGCTGCCCTTCGGCGGCTTCGCCGTGCTCCTGGGCGTGGTGCTGGCCACCGCGGGCTTCGGGTTCAAGCTATCGATGGTGCCGTTCCAGATGTGGACGCCCGATGTGTACGAGGGTGCGCCCACGCCCGTCGCGGCGTTCCTGGCGACGGCCAGCAAGGCCGCGGCGTTCGCCATCGTGCTGCGGCTCTTCTACACGGCGCTTGGCGGGGCGAGCGCCGACTGGTCGATCATGTTCGCGGTGCTGGCGGCGGTGACGATGACCGTCGGCAACGTCGTGGCCATCGCGCAGTCGAACGTCAAGCGGCTGCTCGGCTACAGCGCCATCGCGCAGGCCGGCTACATGCTGATCGGCGTGGCCGCGGTCGCATCGGACGGGGGCAGCCTGCTGGGCGCCGAGAGCGTGCTGTTCTACCTCGGCGGCTACGCGGCGATGAACCTGGCGGCCTTCTTCGCGGTCATCGCCATCACGAACGCGACCGGCGACGACCGCATCGAGGCGCTCGCCGGTGTGGGACGCCGCACGCCGTTGATCGCGCTGGTCCTTGCGTTCGCGCTGATATCGCTGACCGGCATCCCGCCGACCGTCGGCTTCATGGGCAAGCTGTTCCTGTTCAACGCCGCGGTGAGCGCGGACCTCGCATGGCTCGCGGTCGTCGGCGTCTTGAACAGCGTCGTGTCCGCTTACTACTACATGGGCATCGTCCGCACCATGTACATGCGGGAGCCCGCCGAGCCGCGGCGCATCGGCGCGCCGGTGACGGCGTGGGTCGCGATGGGCGTGGCCACGGCCGGCGTCGCCGTCCTGGGCGTCTGGCCGGCGTGGCTGCTGGATATCGCGCGGACGGCGGCGGGGAGCCTCGTGCCCTAGGGGGGCTTGCCACAAGACCTGCAGCGCTTCCCGTGGCGTCGGTGCCCGACAGCCCTTTCGACCATCCCCCCGTCCCCCTTCCTGCCAGGAAAGGGGTGATGGATCCAAATACGGGGGACACCCCCGTGCCCCCGGCAAAGGGGCTTCGCCCCTCTGCACACCCCATCCGGTGCAGAGGAAGGTTCTGAGGCAAAGCCGCCCCCAGCAGAGGGGCTTGGCCCCCGTTCGACAGGCTCGGGGCAGGCTCTCTGCACTCCCCTCGGCGTGTGGCCGGCGTGGCTGCTGGACGTCGCGCGGACGGCGGCGGGGAGCCTGGCGCCTTGCTTCGGCTCCGGACGAAAGCGGCACGCTCAAGGCCGTGGCCGCAGGTGCCAGGAGGGTCGACCGGTCAGCGTTTGCCCCTCTTATGGGTCAAGGGCGGGGCCCTTGCGGAATGCCGACAGCAGCCGCTCCGCCGCCTCGCGTGGGTCGCCGGCCTGCGTGACGGCCGCGATGACGCAGATGCCGTCGGCTCCCGCTGCCGCCACCTCGCCCACGTTCTCCGGCGTGATGCCGCCGATGGCCACGAGCGGCGGGCCGTCGGGCGGAATGAGGGCGCGCACCTCGCGCAGCGTCTCCGGCCCGGCGGGCCGCGTGTCCGCCTTCGAGCCCGTGTGGAACATGCGGCCGACCGCGATGTAGTCGGCGCCCTGATCGAGCGACGCCTGCGCCTCGGCCACGAGCGCGCTCGACGTGCCGGCGATCTGCCACGGGCGCACGGTGCGGCGCGCCGAGGCAAGCGGCAGGTCGTGCTGGCCGAGGTGCACGCCGTGGGCGCCGCCGGCGGCGGCCACG
>JADFRC010000057.1 GCA_022561455.1 Chloroflexota bacterium
GATCACCGCGGCGGGAGCCGCCTACGTCGCGGCACCGCTGACGGCGCTGGTCCTGCTGCGGGAGGGCGAGGCGGGCGCCGCTTGGCTCATCGTGGCCTTCTTCGGCACCTTCGCGACCGACACCGGCAGCTACGCGGTGGGCAAGCTGCTCGGGCGGCACAAGATGGCGCCGCGCATCAGCCCCGGCAAGACGTGGGAGGGCGCCGCGGGCGGCCTCGTGGCGGGCACGGGGGCGACGGTCGCGCTCGTCGCCGTCTTGGGCCCGATCGAGACGGCGCTGGGGGCGGCGGCGCTGCTGGGGCTCGGCATCGCCGTGGCCGGGCAGGCCGGCGACCTGGGCGAGTCGTGGCTCAAGCGGCTCGCGGGGGCCAAGGACTCCGGGCGGCTGATCCCGGGCCACGGCGGGCTGCTCGACCGCATGGACAGCCTCCTGCCGGTGTTCCTGCTCGTCTACGTGGCCTCCCGGCTCTGGCCTGGCGCGTAAGATGATCGAGTCATGAAGCGCATCGTCGTCCTCGGCTCCACGGGCTCCATCGGCGTCCAGACGCTGGACGTCGTCCGCTCGCTGCCGGACAGCTTCGCGGTCGTCGGGCTGGCGGCTGGCTGGAATCATGGCTTGCTGGAAAGCCAGCTTGCTGAATCCAGCGCGCGCATGGCCTGGGACCGCGGCGGCGGCGGCTTCCGCAACGGCGCTCGGCGCGTGAGCATGGAGGACATGGTCACGGAGCCCGACGTCGACCTGGTGATGGTCGCCACGACCGGCCGCGCGGGCCTCGCGCCGACGCTGGCCGCGCTGCGGGCGGGCAAGCAGGTGGCGCTCGCCAACAAGGAGGTCATCGTGATGGCCGGCGAGCTCGTCACCGAGACGGCGCGCGAGCACGGTGCCGCGCTGCTGCCCGTCGATTCCGAGCCGTCCGCCATCTGGCAGTGCCTGCGCGGCGAGGAGCTGCCCGCCCGCAAGCTCATCCTCACGGCCTCCGGCGGGCCCTTCCGCACGAGGCCGCTCGCGGAGATCGCCGGCGCCACGCCCGACGAGGCGCTGGCCCACCCCACGTGGGCCATGGGCCGCAAGATCTCGGTCGACTCCGCGACGCTCATGAACAAGGGCTTCGAGGTGATCGAGTGCCGCTGGCTCTTCTCGGTCCCTTACGAGCGCATCGAGGTCGTGGTGCACCCCCAGAGCGTCGTGCACTCGATGGTCGAGCTGGCGGACGGCTCCGTGAAGGCGCAGCTCGGCCCGCCCGACATGCGGCTGCCCATCCAGCACGCCCTCTCCTACCCGGACCGGCTCGCCAACGCGACGCTGCCCCGCTTCAGCGCGCTCGATGCCGCGTCGCTGACGTTCGAGCCGCTGGACGAGCAGCGCTACCCCTGCTTCCCGCTGGCGCTCGAGGCCGGGCGGCTCGGCGGCACGTACCCCGCGGTGCTGAGTGCCGCCGACGAGGTGGCGGTGCAGCGCTTCCTCGACGGCCGCATCGGGTTCGGGGACATCCACGCGGTGGTCGCCGGCGTGCTCGACCGGCACGAGACGGGCGGCGACGCCTCGCTCGAGGCGGTCCTCGCGGCCGACGACTGGGCGAGGCGCGAGATCGGCGAGGCGGTACGCGCGTGAGCCCCAAGATGCTGGGCCTCGTGACGCTCCCCGCCGGTGGGTTCGCGACGGGCTTCGCGCTCGGCATCATCCCCGGCCTGCTGCTCGGCCTGCCGGAGTGGCACCGCGCGGGGGCGGTCGTGCTGCCGGTACTGTGGGCCTTCGGCTACTTGAGCCAGCGCTCGAAGGGCTTCGGGGACGTCCGCTGGGTGTCCTACGTCATCGTGGCGTTCGGAGGTGCGGGGCTCGGGCTATCGGTCTTGACGTTCGGGGGCATCACGGCGTGAGCGGCATCGCGAGCTTCGTCGTCGTCCTCCTCGTCCTCGTGGTCGTCCACGAGCTGGGGCACTTCACGGTGGCGAAGCTCGCTGGGGTGCGCGTCCTCGAATTCGGCGTGGGCTTCCCGCCGCGGGTCATCTCGCGCCAGTGGGGCGACACGACCTACTCGCTGAACCTCCTCCCGCTCGGCGGCTTCGTGCGCATGGTCGGGGAGGAGGACCCGACCGACCCGGGGAGCCTCGCCCGCCGCAGCGCGCCGATCAGGCTCGCGGTCCTGGCCGCGGGGTCCGCGATGAATGCGCTCCTGCCGTTGGTGCTGTTCACCATCGTCTTCATGCTGCCCCAAGACACCATCGTCACCGACGTGGCCGTCCTCGACGTCGCCGCTGGCTCGCCCGCCGAACGAGCAGGCGTCGAGGCGGGCGACGTCATCACGCACGCGGACGGCCGGCGGCTCGACAACTCCTTCGACCTCCAGGCGGCCGTCCAGCGGCGGCTCGGTGCCGACACGACGTGGACGCTCCAGCGGCAGGGACGCACGCTCGAGCTCCACATCGCCGAGGCGCGCGTCGACCCACCGGAGGGCCAAGGCGCCACCGGCATCCTGCTCGCCGACGGCCGCGTCACCGTCGCGTCGGTCGCGCGCGGCTCGGCGGCCGCCCAGGCGGGCTTGCAGAGCGGCGATCTCTTCTTGCGCGTGGGGAGCAGTGGAGTGATCGGCGACGGCGACGCACAGGCGGCGCTCGATGCGTGGGCCGAGGGCTCGCCCGGCGAGCCGGTGCCCATCGTCGTGCTGCGCGACGGCACGCTCACGCCGCTCGAGGCGGAGCCGGGGGCGGGCGGGCTCGACGGGCTCACGGTCGAGGTCCGGCCGGACGAGCGGCGCTCCGAGCCGGTCTGGCGGGCGGTGCCGATGAGCTTCCGCCAGACGTGGGACATCCTCGTGATCTTCCGCAACGAGATCTCGCGGATCATCGCGGGAGCGGCGTCCGTCGATCTGGTCGGGCCGGTCGGCATCGCGCGGATCACGAGCGAGGTTGCCGGCGCGGGCCTGGGCTCGCTGCTGATGTGGACGGCGCTGCTCTCCATCAACCTGGCGATCGTGAACATGCTGCCCATCCCGGCGCTCGACGGTGGCCGCATCATGTTCGTCTTGATAGAATTGGCGCGCGGTGGCCGCCGCCTGTCTCCCGAGCGGGAGCGCATCGCCCACATGGTGGGGTTCGCGATCCTGATCTCGGGCATCGTCGCCGTCAGCATCGGAGACATCCGGCGCATCGTCAGCGGCGAGAGCGTCTTCGGCGGCTGAGCAGGGCACAGCCCTTGACCCACTTGGGGTAGCACCGCCGACGCTACGCCGATGCTGTCATTCCGAGCATAGCGAGGAATCTCTCTCACCCATCGCTTGCCCCATGCCACCGGTGCTATCGCGGCGCGGCAACAAGTGCCCGTGCGGCGAGCACGCCGAAACGCTAAGCTGAACCCCATGCAACGCAGAGCGACGAAGCCCGTCTGGGTCGGCGACGTCAAGGTCGGCGGCGACGCGCCCATCACCGTCCAGTCGATGACGAAGACGGATACGCGCGACGTCGCGGCGACCGTCCGCCAGGTCCTCGAGCTCGAGGAGGCAGGCTGCGAGATCATCCGCTGCGCCGTGCCCGACATGGAGGCGGCCAAGGCGCTCGGCGCCATCAAGCGCGGCATCCACATCCCGCTGGTCGCCGACATCCACTTCCACTACCAGCTCGCGCTGGAGTCGCTGGCCCAGGGCGTGGACTGCCTGCGGCTCAACCCCGGCAACATCCGCGACCCCGACCGGGTCCGCCAGGTCGTGGCGGAGGCGAAGACCCGCGAGGTACCCATCCGCATCGGCGTGAACTTCGGCAGCCTGCCGCCCGTGGGCGCGATCGGCGTGACGCGCGGACAGCACCGGCACGACGATGGCGTGAACCGGCTCGTGAAGGGGGCCGAGGCCAGCGGCGAGGGCGAGGAGGTCTCGGTGGTCGACCACATGGTGGCCACGGGGCTGTGGGAGATCGGGCTGCTCGAGGAGCTCGACTTCGACCTCATCAAGATCTCGCTCAAGGCCTACGACATCGACACGACGGTCGAGGCGTACCGCCGCCTCGCCCGCATGGTGCCCTACCCCTTCCACCTGGGCATCACCGAAGCCGGCACGGCGCGCACGGGGTCGCTGCGGACGGCCATCGGCCTGGGCATCCTGCTCTACGAGGGCATCGGCGACACGATCCGCGTGTCGCTGGCGGATGAGTCCCGCGAGGAGGTCGAGGTCGGCTACGAGATCCTGAAGGCGCTGGGCTTGCGCAAGCGGGGCGCGCAGGTGGTGGCCTGCCCGTCCTGCGGGCGCGCGGACGTCGACATACGCAAGCTCGCCAACGACGTGGAGGGGCTGCTCAAGACGATGGACACGACCATCAAGGTCGCGGTCATGGGCTGCGAGGTCAACGGCCCCGGCGAGGCCAAGGACGCCGACGTGGGCATCGCCGCGGGCGCGGGGCGCGCGGTCATCTTCCGCAAGGGGCGCAAGGCGCGCATCGTGGAGGAGGCCGACATGCTGACGGCGCTCATGGAGGAGATACGCGCCGTGGCGGGGGACGCGGCGGCGACCCGCTCGTCCTCCTGAGCCTGTCGAAGGGCGAGGGAGGGCTTGCTGACAGCGAGCGCCGTTCTGCCGCAGGCGTTCGTTCGTACTTCGAGAGCCTCAGCACGAACGGGGTACTACGGGGCGGGCGCACGGCGTGCTTCTCCCGGAGCGCCTGCACCGGGCAGGGCTCCCCCTGGGAGCAGCCGCAGCTGCGAGCACGAACGGGGTACTACGGGGCGGGCGCACGGCGTGCTGTCTCCCGGAGCGCCTGCACCGGGCAGGGCTCCCCCTGGGAGCAGCCGCAGCCGCGAGCACGAACGGGGTACTACGGGGCGGGCGCACGGCGTGCTGTCTCCCGGAGCGCCTGCACCGGGCAGGGCTCCCCCTGGGAGCAGCCGCAGCCGCGAGGCGGATGGGCGCACGCCGTGCGCCCCTACGATCCGCCCTAGAACGGCCCACCGGCGCGGATCACGAACGCGGCCAGAGGCACGATGACCGCCGCGACCACGATGTTCATGCGCATGATCGGGAGCGCCCACCGGCTGGTGGCCCGCTAGCATGACAGCCGACGGCCCTCTGCTATCCTCCACATCCCATGCGTGCCTCCCGCTTCCTCACGAAGACCCTCCGCCAGGACCCCGGCGAGGCCGAGAGCGCCAGCCACCGGCTGATGCTCCGCGCCGGCATGATCCATCAGGTCGCGGCCGGCGTGTACGCCTACCTGCCCCTCGCGCTGCGCTCCATCCACAAGATCGAGCAGATCATCCGCGAGGAGATGGACGCGGCCGGCGGGCAGGAGGTCCGCATGCCGGCGCTGCACCCCATCGAGGTCTGGGCCGAGACGGGCCGCGACGAGGCGATGGGCGAGACGCTCTTCCGCCTGCGCGACCGGCGCGACCGCGAGCTGGTGCTCGCGCCGACGCACGAGGAGGTCATCACCGCCATCGCGCGGGCCAACGTGGAGTCGTACCGGGACCTGCCGCTGCTGCTCTACCAGATCCAGACCAAGTTCCGCGACGAGCCCCGCCCGCGCGCCGGTCTGCTCCGGGGACGCGAGTTCGACATGAAGGACGCGTACTCCTTCGATACCGGCGCCGAGGCGCTGGATGTCACCTACCAGCGCGTGCGGGAGGCGTACCGCAACATCTTCCGCCGGTGCGGCCTGCCGACGATCGAGGTGGAGGCCGATTCCGGCGCCATCGGCGGCAAGGACTCCCACGAGTTCATCGTGCGAGCAGAGACCGGCGAGGACACCGTCCTGCTCAGTCCCGGCGGCTACGCGGCGAACGTCGAGCGCGCGACCTCGGTCCCACCGCCCGCACCGGAGGGCGAGCCGCTGGACATGGAGCTGGTGGACACGCCAGGGGTCACGACCATCGCCGCGCTATCCGAGCTCCTGGGCATCCCGGAGTCGCAGACGCTCAAGGCGGTCTTCTACCACGCCGACGGCGAGACGGTCCTCGTGACGATCCGCGGCGACCTCGAAGTGAACGAGGTCAAGCTGAGGAACCACCTGCACGTGCGCGAGCTGCGGCTGGCGACCGCGGAGGAGGCGGCCGCGGCGGGCCTCACGCCGGGCTCGACGTCGCCGGTCGGGCTTGCGGGCATACGGCGCATCGGCGACCCGACGATCCGCCAAGGCTCGAACTTCGCGGCGGGCGCGAACAGGCCGGACCAGCACTACCGCAACGTCAACTACCCACGCGACTTCGAGGTCGACGAGACGGTCGATGTCGCGACGGCGCAGGCGGGCCACGAGGCGCCCGACGGCACGGGCACGCTCGAGGCGGTGCGCGGCATCGAGGTCGGCCACGTCTTCAAGCTCGGCACCTTCTACACGCGCACACTCGGCGCCGAGTACACGGACGAGGACGGCAAGCTCAACGCCCCCGTCATGGGCTGCTACGGCATCGGCACGACCCGCGTGCTTGCGGCGGCGATCGAGCAGAACCACGACGATAAGGGCGTCATCTTTCCCGCGCCCATCGCGCCGTTCCAGGTGCACCTCATCGCGCTGAACGCGGACGACGCGGAGGTCTCGAAGCAGGCCGAGGCGCTGTACGCAGAGCTCGAGGCGGCCGGCCACGAGGTCTTCTTCGACGACCGCGTGGAGTCGGCGGGTGTGAAGTTCAACGACGCCGACCTGCTGGGCTTTCCCGTGCGGGTGGTCGTGAGCCCCCGCAACCTGAAAAGCGGGGTCGTCGAGATCAAGCGCCGGCGCGACGCCGACGCGACGAAGGTCGCGCCGGACGCCGTCGAGCGCACGGTGGGCGAGCTGCTGGCCCAAGACGCCCTGTAGGGGCGCACGGCGTGCGCCCACGGCCGTGCTTCGAGAGCCTCGGCACGAGCGGGGCAGCAGCACCCTGGGACCCGAAGGCGCGTGCTCCGGCGGCTGCCATGGACGACGCGGCACGCAGGGGGCCGGGCGCACGCCGTGCGCCCCTACGGGATGCGGCGGGATGCTCCGGCGGCGGCCACGGGACGCGGCACGCAGGGGCCGGGCGCACGCCGTGCGCCCCTACGGGATGCGGCGGGATGCTCCGGCGGCGGCCACGGGACGCGGCACGCGGGGGCCGGGCGCACGCCGTGCGCCCCTACGGGATGCGGCGGGATGCGGCGCGGCTGGTAGACTAGAGCAGCCCCCCAAGAGACCCCCACGAGCGGACGGAAGCTCACCCTCCCGTCCGCTCGTCGTGTTCCCCCGAACCCGAAGGAGATGGCCCCCCGATGATCACGAGCCTCGCTCTGCGCGCGCGCATCCCCGTCATCGTGGCCCTGATCGCCCTCATGGCGGCGGGCGTGTACGCCCTCACGAACCTCCGGGTGCAGCTATTCCCCGACGTCGACTTCCCGCTCATCTCCGTCTCGACGCTCTACCCAGGGGCGGACGTCGATACCGTTCTGGCCGACGTCACGCTCCCGCTCGAGCAGGCCCTCGCCCAGGTGCCCAACTCGGTCACGATCAGCTCCATCACGTCTCCGAACTTCTCGCTCGTCATCCAGGAGTTCGACTTCGGCACCGACATGAGGGAGGCCGAGCGCTCGGCGCGCGAGCTCGTGGATGCGCTTACGCTCCCGGACGGCGTGCCGTCGTTCCAGCTGGCGCGCGCCAATCCCGAGGAGTTCCCGATCATGCAGCTCAGCGTGTTCAGCGACCTCGATTTCGACGCGCTGCACGCGCTGATCTCGGCCGAGGTGCTGCCCGGCGTGCGCGCCGTGGAGGGCGTCCTGCGGGCCGACGTGCCGCTGGGGACGCAGGCGGGCGTGACGGTGACCCGCACGAACGGCCGGCCCAGCCTCTCCATCAACGTGCTCAAGGAAGCGGACGCCAACACCATCGACGTCTCGGACGGCGTGCTCGCGGAGATCGAGGCGGCCAAGGGCCGGCTGCCGGCCGGCGTCGAGTTCGTGACGCTCATGGACCAGGGCCCCGAGATACGCACGTCCATCAACACGCTGACGCGTGAGGTCGTCTTGGGCGCCATCCTGGCGGTCATGGTGATCTTCGCGTTCCTGCTCAGCGTCAGGCCGACCGTCGTCACGAGCATCTCGATCCCGGCGAGCGTGCTGGGCGGACTGCTCATCATGAGCTGGCAGGACATGAGCTTGAACATCATCACCATCGGCGCGCTGGCCATCGCGGTGGGCCGGGTCGTGGACGACAGCATCGTGGTGATGGAGAACATCTACCGGCACATCCAGGCCGGCGAAGCGCGCATCCCGGCGGCGCTTGCCGCGACCCGCGAGGTCACGGCCGCGATCACGACGTCCACGCTGACGACCATCGCCGTCTTCGGGCCGCTCGGGTTCATCGGCGGCATCATCGGGGCCTTCTTCCTGCCTTTCGCGCTCGTCGTCACCTACTCGCTGCTGGCGTCCCTGGTCATCGCGCTGACCGTGGTGCCGGTGCTCGGCAGCTTCCTCATCCGTGCCAACGAGCGAGCGCCGGAGGGCGATACGGTGCTCCAACGTATCTACACGCCGATCCTGCGGTGGTCGCTGGCGCACCGGGTCTGGACGCTGCTCGGCGCGGCGGGCGTGTTCGTGGGGAGCCTCGGGCTGCTCGCGGGGATCCCCGTGGCCTTCATCACGGGCGGCGAGCAGAACATCCTGGTGGTCGAGATGACGGCGCCGCCCGGCACGCCGATCGAGGGGACCCTGGCGCAGCTCGACGAGGTGGAGGCCGCGTTGGCGGCGCTCAAGGACGAGGGCACCGTGGACATCTATCGCTCCCAGATCGGGGCCACCGGCGGTGGATTCGGGCCAGGACAGGGGGGTCCGGGGAGCGTCGACGCTGCGCGCATCCTGGTCATTCTGGGCGAGGGCGTGGGTGCGTTGGAGACCATCGACGTCCTGCGGGGCGACCTCGCGGGGGAGGGGCGGACCATCGCCGTCTCGCTCGCGGGCGGCGGCGGTCCCGACGGGAGCCGGATGGAGCTGGTGCTGGCGGGCGAGGACTACGCCGAGCTGGCCGCGACTGCGCTGCGCATCGTCGAGGCCCTCGGCGGGCTCGAGGGCCTCATCGACGTCCGCACGGCGGCGGTGCCGCCGGAGGCGCTCCCAGGCGGACGTCCAGCGCAGATCAGCCGGATCAACGGGCGCCAGGCCGTGACGGTCACGGGCACGATCACCGCGCAGAACACCCAGGGCGTCAGCCGGGCGGTGGATGCGGAGGTCGAACGCCTCGGACTGCCGGACGGGGTGCAGCTCGAAACGAGCGGCGTGTTCGCCGATATCGAGGAGCTGTTCAGCCAGATGATCCGGGCCATGGTCATCGGTATCGTGCTGGTTTATGCCGTCATGATGGTGAGCCAGCGGTCGCTCATCACGCCATTCGTCATCATCCTCAGCCTCCCCTTGGCCTCGATCGGTGCGCTGGGGGCGCTGTTCATCACGCAGCGGTCGCTGGGACTCTCGTCCCTCCTCGGGCTGCTGATGCTCGTCGGCCTGGTGGTCACCAACGCCATCGTGC
This sequence comes from Chloroflexota bacterium, assembly GCA_022561455.1. Taxonomy (GTDB): domain Bacteria; phylum Chloroflexota; class Dehalococcoidia; order Lucifugimonadales; family Australimonadaceae; genus JADFRC01. The sequence goes on from JADFRC010000057.1 coordinate 9,448, forward strand.
TCATCGCCTTCGTCGAGCAGCTCCGCAAGCGCGGCCTCTCGGTCTACGACGCGCTGATGGAGGGCGGGCGCACGCGGCTGCGGCCCATCTTGATGACCGCGTTCACGACGTCGTTCGCGCTGCTGCCGCTGGCGGTCTTCATCTCGGAGAGCGCGGGCGTCGTGGGGGCGGAGCTGGCGACGGTGGTCATCGGCGGGCTGATGACCTCCACGATGCTCACGCTCGTGGTGATCCCCGTGATCTATAGCCTGCTGCGCCGCGAGCGCAAGCCGAAGGCCGTCGCGGGCGCATCGGACGAGTAGCACCGGCCCCTCGGCCCTCGCCGCGCCCCGTGCCCGCGCGTATACTTTACGAGTCGGCGCGTTGGGCGCCACAGGAACGAGGATAGCCGTGGCAGAAGCGATTGAAACCGGAACCTTTCAGGTGAAAAGCGGCCTCGCGCAGATGCTCAAGGGCGGCGTCATCATGGACGTCGTCACCGCGGAGCACGCCCGGATCGCCGAGGACGCCGGCGCCTGCGCCGTCATGGCGCTCGAGCGCGTGCCCGCCGACATCCGGGCCGACGGCGGCGTCGCGCGCATGTCCGACCCCGGCCTGATCGAAGAGATCATCAAAACGGTCAGCATCCCCGTCATGGCCAAGTGCCGCATCGGCCACACGATCGAGGCGCAGGTCCTCGAGGCCGTCGGCGTCGACTACGTCGACGAGTCCGAGGTGCTGACCCCGGCGGACGAGCAGTACCACGTGTGGAAGCACGACTTCAAGGTCCCCTTCGTCTGCGGCTGCCGCGACCTGGGCGAGGCGCTCCGGCGCATCGGCGAGGGCGCGGCGATGATCCGCACGAAGGGCGAGGCGGGCACGGGCGACGTCGTCGAGGCCGTGCGCCATCTGCGGACCGTCATGGAGCAGATCCGCCGGGTCGAGGCGATGCCCGACGACGAGCTGACGTCGTTCGCCAAGGAGATCGGCGCGTCGGTCGAGCTCGTGCGCGAGGTGAAGCGGCTGGGGCGGATGCCCGTCGTCAACTTCGCGGCGGGCGGCGTTGCGACGCCGGCCGACGCGGCGCTCATGATGCACCTCGGGGCGGACGGCGTCTTCGTGGGCTCCGGCATCTTCAAGTCCGGGGACCCCTCGGCGCGCGGCAAGGCCGTCGTCAAGGCCGTCACGCACTACCAGGACCCCGCCACCATCGCCGAGGTCTCGAAGAACCTCGGCGAGCCGATGGTCGGCATCAGCGCCCGCTCCATCAGCGCCGAGGAGCTCCTCGCAACCCGGGGTTGGTAGCGGTGTCCGGAGCCCCCACCGTCGGCGTGCTCGCACTCCAGGGCGACTTCGAAGAGCACATCGTCGCGCTCGAGGACATCGGCGTGACCGCGGCCCCCGTGCGGACGGCGGAGCAGCTCGCTCGCGTCGGCGCGCTCATCCTGCCCGGCGGCGAGAGCACGTCGGTGGCCAAGCTCATGGACGCCTTTGACCTGCGCGAGCCGCTCCGGGGGTTCGCGCGCAGCGGCAAGCCCGTCTGGGGCACCTGCGCCGGGATGATCCTGCTGGCCGAGCGGATCATCGAGGGACGGCCAGAGCCCCTCGGGCTGATGGACATGCTGGTCCGCCGCAACGGCTTCGGGCGGCAGGTCGACTCCTTCGAGACCGGCATCGACGTCGACGGCCTGGACGGCGGCCCGTTCCACGCCGTGTTCATCCGAGCTCCGGCGGTAGTCGAGACCGGCCCGGCCGTGGAGGTGCTCGCGAGTCTGGACGACGGCACCGTCGTGGCGGCGCGCCAGGGCAACCTGCTCGCGACCGCCTTCCACCCCGAGCTCACCACGGACCGCCGGCTGCACGCGCTGTTCGTCGCGATGCTCGCGGCCGAGGTGGCGCGGTGAGCACCGAGATCCGCCAGAGCACGGGCCTGGACATGGGCCAGGACGACGCGGCCAAGGCGGCCGACGACCTCGAAGCGCTGCTCGCCGTCCTCCCGCCGGCCGTCCGCAAGGCGGTGGAGCGCGAGAGCGCGGCCGGCGAGCTGCTGGAGGTCGTGCTCGACCTCGGGCGGCCGCCGCAAGCGCGCTTCGCGGGCGGCGACTTCTACCTGAGCACGGACGGCGTCACGGCCGAGGACCTGGCGCACGTGACCGCCGGCGTGAGCCCGTTCGGGGGCGACAACCGCGCGGGTATCGAGCGCACGCTCCACCGCATCTCCGCCATCCGCAACCGGGCCGGGGACGTCATCGGGCTGACCTGCCGGGTCGGGCGCGCGGTCCGCGGCAGCGCCCGCGTCATCGAGGACTTCGCCACGTCCGGCAAGAGCGTCCTGCTGGTCGGCCGGCCGGGCGTGGGCAAGACGACGATCCTGCGCGAGCTGGCGCGCGTGATGGCGGACACCGCGGGCAAGCGCGTGGTGATCGTGGACACGTCGAACGAGATCGCGGGCGACGGCGACATACCACACCCCGCGATCGGACGGGCGCGCCGGATGCAGGTGGCCACGCCGGAGCAGCAGCACGCCGTCATGATCGAGGCCGTCGAGAACCACATGCCGGAGGTCATCATCGTCGACGAGATGGGCACGGAGCTCGATGCCGCGGCCGCGCGGACGATCGCCGAGCGCGGCGTGCAGCTCATCGCGACGGCCCACGGCAACACGCTCGAGAACCTGCTGGTCAACCCGACGCTCTCCGACCTGGTCGGCGGCGTGCACTCCGTCACCCTCGGCGACGAGGAGGCGCGCCGCCGCCGGACGCAGAAGACGATCCTGGAGCGCAAGGCGCCCCCGACGTTCGACGTGCTGGTGGAGATCCAGAGCTGGAGCCGCGTCGCCGTCCACGCCGACGTGGCAAAGACGGTGGACGCGGTCCTGCGGGGACAGCCAATCACGGCGGAGACC
>JADFRC010000058.1 GCA_022561455.1 Chloroflexota bacterium
CACGAGGTCAACAACGAGACGTGCAAGGAGGAGATCGCCGAGGTCCGCGAGAGCGAGAAGCTCTCCACCGAGGACAAGGCGGCGGTCCTGCACGGCAACGCCGAGCGCTTCTACGGGCTCAAGGCCTGAGGCGGGCGCGCCCAGACGTTGGCGAAGCACACGTGGGACGTGACGGTCGGCGGCGAGGCCCACGTCGTCGAGTATTCGATCAGCTGGGTCACCGCCGCCGGCGACATCACGCTGGACGGTGAGGTCATCGACGAGTGGGGGCTCTCCGCCAACGTGACGGAGAAGGAGTTCCCCATCGGCCCCGGGAGCGCCGTCATCATCTGGCGCGGCCGCATCGCCCGCAAGCCGGAGCTGGTCGTGGACGGCGCGGTCGTCCCGATGCGCTAGGCGAGGCCTACGCCGGGGACGTGAACCAGATCTGGGGTGCGCCGGCGACTCCGGCCTCCCCCATGACCTCCTTCAACCGGGGCGAGCCGGCGAAAGACTGAGCACTGGCCATGTCGTCGAAGTCGTGCGTGACGGTGACGTCGGTGGCGTTGTCGACCGCCTGGTAGACGGCCTGCGCCCTGACTCCCATGCCGCTACGCTCCCGATCGAAGCCGTCGTACACAGCCCGCCATTTCGCATAGTCGCTCACGTCGTGCCGGACGAACATACGGATCATGCGCGGGACCTCCCCTCGCCCCTCGACGGAGCGCTGTCATCGTGGACGCGCCGCATCATAGCGGCTTGTGTGGCTGCGCGCCGGCGGCTCAGCGAGCCGGCTGCTAGCGCACGCTCTTGATGAATTCGTAGAGCGCCGTCAGCTCGTCGTCGTCGAGCAGCCCGAAGCTCTCCCACGGCATCTCGTCCGGGTCGAGCGGGCCGCGCGTGGGGCTCACGCCGGTGCGCATCGTGTCGATGAACTGCTCCGCCGTCCACGACTTCACCGTGACGAGGTTCGGGCCCAGCGGCAGGAAGGGTTCCGTCCCTCCGGAGAGATCGTCTCCGTGGCAGAGGGCGCAGTCGATGAAGCCCGCGATGTAGCCGCCGTACTCGGCCGTCGGTCCCCGCTGCACGGCGGGCGGAACCTCGGGGTCGGGGACCGGCTTCACGGGGACCGCGCCGAGGGTCAGCATGGCCATCGCCAACGGGGTCAAGGACTGCTTCGGCTCCTCCGCCGACTCCACGGCGGGCTGACTGCGCAGGTAGGAGACGATGGAGTCCAGGTCCTCCTGGCTGAAGACCCGGAAGGTCTGGGAGCTCATGATCGTCATCAGATGCCCGTTGGGGTACGTGCCCTCCCGGATGACGCGCTGGAGCTCGCCGTCGGACCACTCGTCGATGCGGCCGCCGGGCGTGAGGTTCGGCGCCGTGGCGACGCCGAACGGGATCCCTGTGTCAGCGAGGACGTCCTTGCCACCGCTCATCGGGAGCTCGCCAGAGACGAGCGAGTGACAGGAGGAGCACAACACGCGCGCGATGTGCTCGCCGCGTGCGACCCGCTCGGGCGTGGACTCGACGGTGCGCTCCACCACGGGGTTGCCGCGCGGCGTATAGGCCTTGACGATGCCGACGCCGATGAGCACCACGAACAGCACGAGGATCAGCGTCAGCAGCCCGGCCAGCGGGGTCGCGCTCCACTTGAGCGCCGGGCGGCGGAGGTGCCACGCACGCCAGACGCCGTAGCCGGCCGCCACGGCGACGGCGAGCAAGACCAGCCAGACGATGATGTTGGCGAGCACTCCGCTACCTCCGGCTCGTCGTCAGGATGCTACGTCGCGCCCTCGGAGTGCGTCCCCTCGTAGAGGGCGATGACCTCTTCCGCCAGCACGTCGGCCACGGTGCCGGGCGGGATCTCCGGGTTGTCCATGCTGTCGACGTAGCGCACGTTGACCGTATCGCCGCCCTTCGCGACCCCCAGGATCTCGGCGAGGCTTCCGTCCGAAAGCGTCACCTGGTCTCCCTTCGAGAGGCTTGCTGTGTTCATCCTCGTCTCCTCCTGCGTGGCGCTGCTGGCGAAGGCGTCATCGGGGTGCGATGTACCCGACCTCCGCTACTTCCTCCTCGACCTTGTCCGGCGTGCCGAACCCCGCCTCCTTGGCGCGCGCTTGCGCGATGGGGCTGTACTTGCCCGACTGTCCGGTGCTGATGGCGCCGGCCTTCTGCCGCTCGTAGATGGCGGCGCCGGAGCGGCCCCGGTAGTTCGGGTCGTCCGCCTCGTGGGGCACGTGGATCGACACGTTCGCCGCCGGGTCGCGGAAGGTGTTCATGGGGTCGCCGCCGTCCGCGACGATCGCCATCTGCTCGCGCAGCAAGCGCCGGTAGAAGATGATCCCCTTGTCCGACTCCCCCAGCATCTCCGTCCAGCGCGGCGTGATGGGCCCCTGGGACTGCCAGGCGTAGTTGTCCTGGCCGCTGTTGTTGTCCATGACCTCCCAGATGGGCACGCCGTTCTTGTCCACGCCGGGCAGCGGCACCTCGTAGAGCGGTATGTCCTCGGGCCGCTGCTCGGGGTCCTCCGGACGCTTGGGATACGGCTTATACCACCAGTACAGCGTGTGTGTGTCGTCGATGGGCACGCGGATCTGGTCCTGGCGCAGCATGTTCGGGAAGCAGATGACGTGGCCGATCGACCAGTTGGCGTGGGTCTCGTCGTCGCCTTCGAGCACGCGCCGCTTGACGATGCCGTGCTCGAAGAGATCGAACCCGATCTTCACGTGCCGCCGCCGCTTCGTCTGGGTCCGCCAGAAGCCGGGGTCGTCATCGGTGCCGCGGTTCCCCAGCCGCTCCATCGCATAGTTCGAGAAGTAGGTGTGCAGCCACTCGACGTGGACCGGGTCCAGCGAGTTCTCCATGATCTGGAGCCAGTTGCACGGCAGGACCGCCCAGCCGATGTCGCGGACGGAGTCCGGCTTCACGAAGGCCTCCCAGTGCGGGACCATCGGCCGGGGCTCGGGGCCGAGCCAGGCCCAGAGCATGCCGCCGAGCTCCTCGATCGGGTACGCCTTGATCTTCACCTTGTCCTTGAAGGTGCTCTCTGGCGCCTCGGCGGGCTGCTCCAGGCACTGGCCGGTCTCGTCATAGAGCCAGCCGTGGTAGGGACAGCGCAGGCCGCGCTCCTCCGGGATGCCCCATAGCATGTTCGTGTTGCGGTGGGCGCAGGCGTCCTGGATCAGGCCGTAGTTGCCCGAGCGGTCGCGGTAGAGAACGAGGCTCTCGCCGAGCACCTTCACCGCCTTCGTCGGGTGCGCGAAGAGCTGGCTGACGGTGGCCACCGGCATCCAGTAGCGCCGGAACAGCTCGCCCATCGGCGTGCCCGGCCCGACCTGCGTGAACCGCTCGTTCTGCTCTCTCGTCAGCATCGTTGCCCCCTCCGGATCAGGGAGTGCGCGGCTCGCCCGCCCGGCGGATCCGGTCGGCGGGGCCACGCCGGAAGCGTACGCACGCGGCATCGCAACGTCAACCGCTTCGCCTGCGGGCGCCAGCGGCCCCGTCCGTTGCGCCGCGTGGCCGTCCGATGGAGGGGCGACGGTGAGCAGTGAGCGCACGCGCGCCGGACGCTAAGCAGGCGTGTCTGCGGCAAGGGCGGATGTATGATGCGCGCGGCATGGTCCTTCCGGCGCAGTTGGGGAGCGCGCCCCTGTCCCATCGAGGGGATCGAGGGGCCGCATCCCTCCAGGTTCACCAGTGGGCCAACCCAAAGCCACGGCCAGATGTTCAAGGACCGCCTGGGCTGGCAGCGGTTGCCAGCGGCTCATCGAGTAGGGGGGCAACATGAGTGGAAAAGGCTTGTATGTGGTAGCGACAGGGCTGGGAGCAGCCGGCCTCGCCGCTCTTGGGTTGCTCTTTGTCCTATTCCAGGCTGGGGCCGGTGCGGTGACGGGTAGTGAGGCGAGTGAGGGCATCGCGGTCCACGGCCGTTGGACCATCGAGGTGCGGGATCCCGACGGCGGTCTGGTGGAGCGCCGGGAGTTCGATAATGCGCTGACCATCGCAGGCGCTGGGGCCTTGGCGAAGACTATCGGGGGGCTCAGGGTCCCGTCAGAGTGGCGCGTTACGCTTTCCCGTCTCTCCACCAGCGGTAACTCCCCCTGCGGGGGGGCGCCGGCTGAATGCATCGCCATAACCAGCAGCTCCCTAACTGGGCCTAACATATTCGAAACGTTGTCAGTGAGCGTACCTAACTCTGGGCCCAACGCTGGCAAACTGGTGTTATCCGGAAGCGTCACGGCGCTCGTTGACGGTGTTGTAGACACTGTTGGAAGTAACATTCTTTTCTGCGAGCCGGTTCTCCCGCCGGGTACGGCTTGTAATCCCGGGGATAGTCTCGGGTTCTCTACGATCACACAGGCAAGCGTCTCGCCAGCCGTGAGCGTCGTCTCAGGTCAGCAGATCCTGGTCACCGTGGTCATCACCTTCTCCTAACGCGTAGCGGTTTGACCACACGAAAGATAGCCAGGCGCCAGGTTAAACAATGATGATGACGACGCGCCTCGCCCTTGGGGCTCTCGGCCTGTTGGTGGCCCTGGTGGGTCTGCCCGCGTGCGTTGGCACCCAGCCTACCGTCACCCCCGATGGACAGCCGGTTGAGCTCGTCGTGGACGAGGTTATCGCCGTAGCCGACGACGGCACCGTCCTCCCCCCTGTCGTCATCTCCGTGGGCGAGGCTATCGCCGTAGCCGACGATGGTCAGGTTCTCCCGCCCGTCGTCATCTCCGTGGGCGAGGCCGTCACCGTAGCCGACGTTGGCCAGGTTCTCCCGCCCGTGGTCATCTCCGTGGGCGAGGCCGTCACCGTAGCCGACGTTGGCCAGGTTCTCCCAGTGTCCCAGCCGATACCCATGCCTGACCCCGACCTGGCCATCGAGAAGTTCCTGAATAGTGAATACCACTACGGCCAGTCCGGCTCCTACACCTTCCAGATAGGCAACGTGGGCACGGGGGCCGCTCGCAGCCCGATCAAACTGGTGGATGTCCTACCCGGTGGCTTTACCTTCGACTCCTACTCCGATCCCTTCACAACGGACTGGGCCTGCACCGCCTCGGGCCAGCAAGTGACGTGCGAATACACCGGACCAGATATCTCCCCGGGCGGCTTCCTTCCCGCGCTCATCATCACGGTGACGATCGCTCCCATAGAGGCGTTCGCCGGGGGTTCCGGTGCCGTGGAGAACTGCGCCCAGATACGACACCCGGATGACGCGAACCCTGCGAACGACGAGAGCTGCGTCAGCACCACCATCACGTCGTCCGGCGCCGCATACTGACCTGACGCTCATGAAGGTCACGGCAGGCGCGGAGGGCTGTGGCGGCCCGCCGTTGCAGCGCGCGCCCCCACCCTGTACGGTGCCCGGCGGACGTGCAAGGGAGGCGCGGCGATGAGCGATGAGCAGGTCCCATGCGGGTACGCGTCGGAGGGCCAGGGCTCGACGCCGCTGGCAGCCGCGATCGACGGCGGGTCGATGCGCGAGCAGGGCATCGAAGCCACGCTGACCAAGCAGGGCAGCGCGCACGCGGTCGTCGACGGACTCCTCTCCGGCCGCATCACCTTCGGGAACCTCGCGGCCCCCGCCCTCGTCGATGCGGTGAGCCGCGGCGAGCAGCTCGTGCTGCTGGCGGGCGGCGTGAACCAGCAGTTCCTGGTCGGCCGCCCCGGCGCCACGCTCGACGACGTCCGCGGCCAGCCGCTCGGGGCGAGCAGCGGAGCCGACCTCGGCGAGTTCCTCGCCCACGTCGCGATGGACCGCGTCTTGGGCGCCGAGAGCGAGATCCGCTACCTGGGTGGGAGCCGCGCCCGGTTCGACGCGCTGCTCAGCGGCGAGATCGCCGCGTCGCCGCTCTCGCCGCCGCTCGCCATCGAGGCGCGCCACGCCGGGTGTCCGTGGCTCTTCGACTACGCCGAGCTGGGCCTGAACTTCGCCATCGGCGGCATCGCCGCACGCCGCGAGACGGTGCGCGAGGAGCCGGAGCTCGTCGCTCGCTTCCTGCGCGGGTACCTCGCAGGCCAGCGCCACTACAAGCGCGACCGCGACTTCGGGGCGTCGCTGCACGAGCGCTACGGCGAGACGACCAGGGCGATCGCGGAGGAGACGTACGACGTGACGCACGCCGGGTTCCGGGACGTGCCCGACCCGGCGACCGAGGGCATGCAGCTCTTGATCGACTTCTGGAAGGAGAGAGGGACGCTCGGCGCGTCGTTCGCGCTCGCCGACGTGGTGGACTCAGGGCCCATACTGGCGGTGACGGGCGGCCCCTAGCCGGACGGCTGCTAGGACTGGGCCGGCACGACGCGGCTTTCGGGCGAAGCGACGTACGTGCGGATGACGTCGGCCGCGCCATCGACGCGCTGGACGACGCAGTCGCGGTAGCGCGCGGCGAGGACGACGTCGATGAGCCGTATAGCCGCCTCCGCGTCCTCTTGCGCCACCATCACCTGCTTGAGAGCCACGGTCTGCGTGAACTGCTCAAGCACGTGCGCCTGAATGCGGGTGAGGCCCTCTGGCAGTGCAACTGGTGATGCTACGAGCCGGTTCGCGCGGTCCTGTCCCATGTCTTCCCCCAAGTTCGGAACGTGTCTTGTCTCTCGAGGAAGAGTCTCGCTCGACGGCCGTCCGGAAGGCTCCCCCGTGCGGGCGAGCGAGCGGGTGATGCGCCCTCGCCCGGCCGGGTGAGGCGGCGAGGTGGATGGGTGAGCGGGCGCCCTGGTTTCCCTGTCATGCTGAGCGCAGCGAAGCATCTCGTGGCCCCGCCGCCGCTCTGCCATCCGGGGACCGGGGACGAGATCCTTCGCCCGCCTGCGGCGGCCTTAGGATGACAGGACGGGGCCGGTGGAACCAGCATCACTATCAGGGTGCGCCCCACCGCGGCGGCGCAGCCGTGGGCGCACGCCGTGCGCCCCTACAAGACATATACGCCGGCCGTCGGGCACCCCCAGGGACAAACGTCTGGAGACCGCCCTAGCCGTGCAGCGCCCGATACACCTTCTCGGCCGTGATCGGCAGGCTGCGGACGCGGACGCCGACGGCGTCCTCCACGGCGTTCGCGATGGCCGGGGCGACCGGCGGGTTGGGGTTCTCGCCGATGCCCTTGATCTGGTAGGGGCCGACGCCCTCGGCCGGCTCCAGGAGCACGGTGCGGAGCTCCCCCGGCAGGTCCTCGATCGTCGGTATCTTGAAGTCGGCGAAGCTGGTCGTGGTGACGCGGCCCTCCTCGACCGTGACCTCTTCCATCAGCCCATAGCCGATCCCCTGGACGACGGCGCCGTTGATCTGGCCCTGGTGGCCGATGGGATTGAGCACCGTCCCCACGTCGTGGGCCGTCGTGAAGCGCAGCAGCTTCACCGCGCCCGTCTCGGGGTCCACCGATACCTCGGCGACCTGCGCGGTGAACGCCGTGACCGGGGAGCGGCCCTCGGTCTTGTGGACCGCCTCCACATGCACGTTGCGGCCGGCCCGCACCAGTACGGCGGTCCAGGGCCGCCGGTCGCCGGTGTCCCCGCGGACGACGTCCGGCCCGTCGAGCGAGAGCTGCTCGCGGGGCCACTCGAGCACGTCCGCCGCCAGTCCCAGCATCTCCTCCCTGGCTTCACGCCCGGCCTGGAAGGCCGAGCCCGTGCTGATATTCGTGCCGCGGCTGCCGCCGATGCCCGAATCGAACGGCATGGCGTCGGTATCCAGGACGTCCATCGTGATGGCCTCGGGCGACATCGACAGCTCCTCCGCGACGCACTGGCGCAGGGTCGTATACGTCCCGGTGCCCTGCTCGAAGACGGACGTGCCGACGACGACGCGCCCATCGGCGTTCATGCTCACGGCGATCGCTGACTCGCCGCCGCCGGGCGAGCGGAAGCCCATGGCGATGCCGCGGCCGACACCCGGCGCCTTGGGCTCGGCGTAACCGGCCTCGGCGACCGCCGCCTGAAGCGTTTCGACGGCGCGGATGCCGCGGTAGCGGTCCCCCTCGATCGTCTCCTCGCCGTCGGTGATGAGGTTCTTGAGACGGAACTCCAGCGGGTCCATCCCGATGGCGCGCGCGACGCAGTCCATGTGGGACTCGGCCGCGAAGAAGCCCTGCGGGGAGCCGGGGGCGCGCATCTGCCCGCCGGGAAGGTTGTTGGTATAGACGCGCATCGTCTCGATATGCGCGTTCGGGATGCGGTAGAACCCGGCGCTATGGCCCGCGCCGGCCAGGTTCGCTCCGGGCCGCAGGCCGCCGTAGGCCCCGCCGTCGAAGATGATCTGCGTCTGGTGGGCGACGAGCGTGCCGTCGCGCATGACGCCCGTCTTCAACCGCAGCACGCCCGCGTGACGGGGCGCGGCGGCGGTGAGCTCGTCGGTGTAGCCCATCACCATCTTGACAGGCCGCCCGGCGCGGAGCGCCAGGAAGCAGCAGAGCGGCTCGTCCAGCGCGGCGCCCTTGCCGCCGAAGTCGCCGCCGATGGCGACGGGGTTGACGCAGATGGTGTCCTCGTCGCGCCCCAGCGCCGCGGCCAGCGTCTGCTTGAGGCCGTGCGGCGCCTTGGTCGCCGACCAGACCTGGAGCTTGCCGGCGCCGTCGGCCCACGCGATGCACGCGTGCGGCTCCATGTACGCCTGGTGCGTCCGCGCGACCGTGAACTCGTTCTCGACGACGACGTCCGAGGCGGCGAACCCCGCTTCCACGTCGCCCTTGGTCGTCACGTCGCGGACGAAGACGTTCGAGAGCGGTTCCACGGGCTCGGGGAGGCCCTCGTAGCTGTTCACGTCGGGGTGGAGGACAGGAGCATCAGGCCGCATCGCCTCGAGGGGGTCGAAGACGGCCGGCAGCTCCTCGTACTCCACCTCGATCAGCGCCGCGGCGGCGGCGGCGGTCGCGGCGTCCTCGGCGGCGACCGCAGCCACGCGCTCGCCGATGTAGCGCACGACGTCTTGGGCGAGGACGGGCACGTCCTTGTACCGCCGTCCGTACCGGATGCCGCGCACGTCGTCGCCCGTCAGCACGGCGTGGACGCCGGGGAGCCGCTCGGCCTTCGAGGTATCGATCCGTTTGATGCGCGCGTGGGAGAAGGGGCTGCGCAGCACCTTGCCCCACAGCAGCCCGGGCAGCCGAACGTCGGCGGTGAACCGCGTGGCTCCCGTGGCCTTGCCGTCGACGTCGGTCGGGATGGGCTTGCCGATCACGCGGTACGAAACCATGGCTCCTCCTGGCTGTCGTCATACACTCGTGGCGCCCCGGAGTCACGCGCGGCGTTGACATCGCATCACGGGCGCTTCACGATGCAGATAGATCCCTCGCCGGCGCACGCGCTCCGCCTGGTGGCTGCGGGGCTCCCCAACGGGGAGAGTGCGAAGACGCAGGGCATCAGCCTACACCGTGAAGACACCCCTGAGCGTGGTCCTGGAGAAGCGGCCCCACGCACTGAGCGCGCTCGTCCTGCTCGCCGCGGTGGTGACCGCGTGCGCGCCCCCGGAACCGGCGCCCACGGCCACCCCTTCGATCGAGGCGCCTGAGCCGGCGCCCACGGCCACCCCAACGCCAACGACCGCTCTGACACCGCCCGCCGCGCCGCCCGAGACGCCCGCGCCGACGCCCACACGCACGCCGACCGCCGTCCCAACGCCCACCTCGCTACCAACGCCGACGATCGAGCCGTGCAAGGCGCCGTACGATGCCACGGTCGTCTCCGGCCCATCCGGGCCCAGCGCGGACGGCGCCGACGGAGACCGCGTCTTCCGCTCCCTGGCGGTCCACCCCAACGACGCCGACACGGTGATCTTGGGCACCGAGCGCAATGGCTTCGTCCGCAGCACCGACGGCGGCGTTACCTGGACGCGCCTCCGCGCCGGCCTGCGGTCCGGCTTCTCCTACCCGGAGATCTGGGACATCGCATACGCCCCCAGCGACCCCTCGGTGCTGATGGCGGCGACGCTCGACTCGCCCGGTCCCACGACGGGCGCCCCCCAGACCGCGGGCGCCGGCGTCTATCGGAGCACCGACGGCGGCGAGAGCTGGCGGCAGGTGAACTGCGGCTTCCCGACCTCGCGCGTGAACTCGGTGCGGCTCGACCCCACCGACCCACTGATCGCGGTGGCTGGCCTCGAGGGCGGCGTCCCCTCGTTCACCGGCGTCAGCGGCATCGCCAGCTACTACGAGGGCGGGCTATACCGCACGGTCGACGGCGGGGAGTCGTGGTACCGGGTGCCGCTGGGGCCCAACGACGGGAGGAACGGCTACTTGGTCATGGAGACAGTGCCGGAGCAGCCGGCGACGATCATCACGTTCGCGATGAACCAGCAGGATCTCGGACAGAACCTCGGGTTCGCCCGCAGCACCGATTCCGGCGCGACGTGGGAGCTCTTCGCCGACGAGCTCCGGTACAAGCCGATCACGAGCTTCGCCGTCTCGGGCGACGGCCAGGTCATCTACGCGAACGAGGACGGCACCTACTTCGGGTGGGTCTCGCGCGACGCCGGGGCGACGTGGACGCAGAGCGCCATCGTGCAGGTCAACGGTCCGATCGCCGTGTCGCCCGCCGACCCCAACCTCGTCATCTTCTCGGCGCACGACGCCCTGCGACGCTCGACGGACGGGCTCCGGACGGTGCAGACGGTCGTGGCCGCGCCGCAGGTCGAGGCGCTGGGCGGGCTCAGCCCGTTCCGCCAGATCGAGTTCGCGCCGTCAGACCCGAGCATCGTGTACGCGGAGGCGGACGGCTACCTGCTCTACCGCAGCGACGACGCCGGAGCGACCTGGCGGCTGGTCGCGAACGTGCGCGCCGACGTCCTGAACGCGGTGCCGTAGGCGCACAGCCAGGCAAAGCGTGGGCCGGGCACCGAGGGCCGAAGCAGCGCGTGCCGCTTTAGTCCGGAGCCGGAGCAGAGCGTAGGCGCACAGTCAGGAGCGCGTTCGCCGAGCACCACGGGCCGGAGCAGCGCGTGCCTGCTTTAGTCCGGAGCCGGAGCGAAGCGTAGGCGCACAGTCAGAAGATGCGGGGCGGCTTCGCATCGGCGGAGCCGATCGCCACCAGCTGCTCGATGGCAGCGCGCAGGAGCGTGTGCACGCTCTGGACGTCGGCAGCGTCCCGGAGGAGGGAACGGTCCTGGAAGAAGAGGGCCGCTACTCCCTCGGGGAGCTCTGGGACGAGCGACGCCATCCATCCCTTCTCGTCCTGCTCCGTCCTCAGGCGGATGGTCGGCTGCTCCTGCACCAGGTCCCGGAACGACCGCGGCTCGAAGAGCTCGTGCAGCCTCGCCTCATCGTTCGTCTCGATGGTGAATTCGTAGTCGAAGTCGCCGAACCCGAAAGCGATCGCGGGCGGCTTCAACCCCGGCTGGATCCGCTCGAACTCCTGCTTCCAGGACGTCCCGCCCGCGGTGCTCCACTTCGTGCGCCGCTCATAGATCTTGTCGCCGACGAGCCGGCGCCTCTTCAGGTCCCAGACGAACCCATCGCGAGCGATGAACGGTATGCCGATCCGCGACACCTTGCGGGGGCCGAAGAAGATGGGCGGAGGCCCTTCCTCCGGCGAGTCGACGTCGAAGATGACGCTCCAGCCACCGACCTGGCTCACGACGACGGTGTGACCCGGAGGCGTCCTGACGGGCTCGCCGGCGAGCGCCCCGGCGATGTTCCGCTTGACGACTTCCGTGCGCGATGTGAAGAGCCCCATCGCCTCTCACCTCTCTGCCCGCGCCGCGCGAGGCCGGACAAGCATGATAGCAGTGGCGCTCAACCGTCTCGCGCGGCGGTGCGTATACTCCCGGAAACGTCGGAGCCGGAGGGAGCGCCATGGCGGACCGCAGATCGATAAACGTTCCGGGCAGGGGGCATCGAGGCGGCGCGATCCCGATGGGGTCGCGGATCGGGAACGTCATCTACTCATCGGGGATCAGCACGGCGGACCCCGAGACCGGCGAGCGCCCCGACGACCTCGACAAGCAGGCCGAGAACATGTTCAAGAACATGGCGAAGTTCATGGAGCTCGCCGGCGGCACGGTGGACGACATCATCTTCGTCATGCTGCTGCTGAAGGACCGCGGGGTGCGCGACCACATCGACAAGGCCTGGCTGGAGACGTTCCCGGACGCCGACAGCCGCCCGGCGCGCCACGCACTGCAGACGGAGCTGGGCGGTGGCGCGCAGATGCAAGCGCTGATCACCGCCGTGGTGGCCTAGCAGCCCGCGATGGGCGACGTCTAACGGACCGGCGTCGGC
>JADFRC010000184.1 GCA_022561455.1 Chloroflexota bacterium
TTGGCGTGCCGGGCGAGGAGGAGTTCTCGGGCCGGGGCGTCTCCTACTGCGCGACGTGTGACGGCAACTTCTTCAAGGACATGGACGTGACCGTCGTGGGCGGCGGCGACGCCGCCATGGACGAGGGGACCTACCTGACACGCATGACGAAGAGCGTGACGGTCGTGCACCGGCGCGACGAGCTACGGGCCAGCAAGATCCTCCAACAGCGTGCATTCGAGAACCCCAAGATGGAGTTCATCTGGGACACGGCCGTGGAGGAGATCAAGGGCAACGGCGACGTGAACGGCCTCGTCCTCAAGAATCTCAAGACCGGCGAGATTTCCGAGCGGCCCACGGACGGCGTGTTCATCTACATCGGCTTCCACCCCGTGAACGACTACCTCCGCGAAAGCCTGGAGATCGACGCCGCCGGCCACGTGGTCAGCGACCTGCAGATGTCCACGAGCGTGCCCGGCGTGTTCACGGCGGGCGACGTCCGCCAGCACTCCGACCGCCAGCTCGCGAACGCCGTGGGCGACGGCGTCGCGGCCGCGCTCGCGGCCTACCGCTACATCAGCGCGGCGTAGGCTCCGAGCACCACGCCGCTCGCGCAACGAGAAGGGCGCCCTTCGCAGGAAGGACGCCCTTGATGTGCCGGGTTGCCTTTGGGCCTAGTGTGAGGCGCCGCAGCCGCAGTCCCCTCCGCAGGCGCAGCCGCCACCGCCCATGGCGATGTTCGGGTTCGTGATGACGAACCCGCTGCGCATCAGCCCTTCGCTGTAGTCGATCATCGCGCCCTCGAGGAGCGGCGCGCTTTCCATGTCGGTGATCACGCGGACGCCGTCGTCGTGCAGCACGAAGTCGTCCTCGGCCGTCTCGTCCTCGAGCGCCAGCATGTACTGGGCGCCGTGGCCGTTCGGCACGACGATGACGCGCAGGGCGGCACCGGGCTGGCCTTCCTCTTCCAAGATCCCGCGCAGCTTCTCGGCGGCTGTTTCGGTGACCGTAATCATGGGTGCTCCTCACAGGTCCGTCTACCGATAGGCTAGCAGCCGGAACGGCGTCCCGTCAATCCGGCAGACGCACCATCAAGCGCTTCCCGAATTGGCGTGTGTTCTGGTAGACTTTTCGTGAATGATGGCGCGCGCCCGCGCGAGGGCCAAGCGCCACACCCGCTCAGGAGGGTTCTGCGGCACATGACTTACATCATCATCGAGACCTGCATCGACGTGAAGGACGCGGGCTGCGTCGATGTCTGTCCTGTGGACTGCATCTACGAGGGCGACAAGATGTACTACATCAACCCCGATGAGTGCATCGACTGCGCAGCGTGCGAGCCGGTCTGTCCCGTCGAGGCGATCTTCGCCGAGGACGCGGTGCCCGAGGCGTCCAAGGAGTACATCGCCATCAACAAGGACTTCGACTACCCGAGCTGACCGTACCCCGACCCCCGAAGGACGAGCCAGCCGACTCCACCGCGAGCCGGCTGGCTGCTTTTTGGCCGCTAGCCGCCCAGGCTGTCGAGCACCTCGTCGGTCGAGCCGAGCAGGCACGTGAAGATCGGCACGTCGCGCTCGGTGTACGGCCGTTGCTCCGCCGACCGCAGCTCCATGATCAGCTCCAAGAAGCGCTCAGGGTGGTCGGTCTCGAACCCCAGGACGAACTCCTGGTCGTCCAAGCCGTACGAGTACGACGTGTGGATGACCACCTCCGGGTAGCGGTGGCCGACGTCGAAGTGCGCCGCCATCATGCGCTGGCGCTCCTCGGGCGAGAGCTGATACCAGGCGTGGGTCTTCACGAAGGGGTAGACGAAGAGGTAGCGCCGCCCCATCGGCCGGATCCGCAACCGCCCCTCCGAGCCGGCGTGCTCGTGCTCGTTGACGTACGTCGAGCGGCGCGTCATCGCCAGGTAGGAGTGCGTGCTGCGCAGGTACGAGCCGAGCTGCGTCGCCGCCACGTTGGTCGCCAGCGCCCCGACGTGCTCCAGGTCTGGACTCACGGACCACACCATGATGTCGGCGTCCGCCCGCATGCCCATCAGGCTGTAGGTGCGCACCATCATCGGCGGCGAGGCCGCGGCGATCACGCCGGCGAGCTCGCGCTTGTCCTGCGCGCGGGTCTCCACCGGCAGCCGGCGCCACGCCGGGTCCACCTGGTAGAAGGTGTATTTGACGAACTGAGGAGGCGGGGAGGTGGTCATGCGGCTCCGTCCTGGGGGATAGGTCGAGTCTACCATTCGGCGAGCTAGGCATCGGCTGGCGGCAGAGCATCGGACGGTGGGGCGCACGCATCCAATCGATGGAGCGGGGTGGCGCAGGCATGAGCAAGGGCACGTGGGTCTTCATCGGTTTCATCGGCGTCGCGGCCGTCGTCTTGCTGACGCAGATACCGGGCACGCCGGTATGGCGCCTCCTCAACCCCACCCTCACCGTCACCGTCGCCAGCCCCGGCGCGGGCGCCGAGCCGGCCGAGCTCAAGATCGTCTCGGTCCTGCCGCGTGACGCCATCGACGCCATCCTCGACCCCACCTTCGTGAGCGGCGAGGAGGCCGAGGCGCAGATGGTCCCGACGAGCCGCGTCATCGGCCTCTCGAT
>JADFRC010000185.1 GCA_022561455.1 Chloroflexota bacterium
GATGCCTCGTTACGCGGTCATTATCGGCTTGCCGCGGAAGCCGGGTCAAGGATGTTGGCACCCAAGCGGCCCACGGGGGAGCCACGCGGCGATATAATGCCACCACCCCCCAAGGGGGCATCTCAGCCGGGACCGAGGCGCGCTATGGCGACGTTTGAGCGGGCGAACGAGGACATGGGGAACGTGGTCTCGCTTGACCACCTGAACCTGACCATCACCGACCAGCAGACCGCCACGCTCTTCTACGTCGTCGGCCTCGGTTTCACGCGCGACCCCTACCTGACGGTCGGGCTCGAGAACATGTGGCTGAACCTGGGCCGTCAGCAGTTCCACCTGCCGACGCGCCCGGAGGCGCAGACGGTCCGCGGCCGCATCGGGCTGGTCGTGCCGAGCCTCGACGGGCTCGAGGAGCGCTTGCGGACCGTCGAGCCGGGGCTTGCGGGCACCGCCTTCGCCTACAGCAGGGGAGACGATGAGATCGACGTCACCGGGCCGTGGGGCAACCGCTTCCGTTGCTCGGGCCCGAGCGAGGCGTTCGGCGGGACGCTGATGGGGCTGCCGTACGTCGAGTTCGACGTGGCGCCCGGCACGGCGGCTGGCATCGCGCGCTTCTACGAGACCGTGCTCGGCGCGTCGGTGTCTCTCGATGCGAACGGCGGCAGCGCCGCCTCCGTGCAGGTTGGGCGGGGCCAGTCGTTGGTCTTCCGCGAGACGGACGAGCCCCTCGCCGCCTACGACGGCCACCACCTGGCGGTCTACCTGGCCGATTTCTCCTCCCCGCACGCGGCGCTCGATGGGCGGGGGCTCGTGACCGAGGAG
Source organism: Chloroflexota bacterium (assembly GCA_022561455.1). Taxonomy (GTDB): domain Bacteria; phylum Chloroflexota; class Dehalococcoidia; order Lucifugimonadales; family Australimonadaceae; genus JADFRC01. The sequence goes on from JADFRC010000185.1 coordinate 820, forward strand.
AGCAACGAGCACCAGTACCGCTTCACCGACATCGTCGATCTCGAAAGCGGGGAGGTGCTCTACCAGCTGGAGCACGAGGTCCGCAGCATGTACCACCCGATGTTCCAGCGTCCGCTCGTCAACCGCGACCCCGGGCTCACGCAGCGGAACTACCGGCGCGGCGCGGACGCGCTCGCCATCGGGTAGCTCGATGGCCGACCCGAAAGAACGGCTGACGTACGCCGCCACCGGCGTCGATCCTGCGGCCGCCGAGGCCGGCCTGCGCGCGCTCCTCGCGTTCGTCCGCGAGACCGAGAGCTTCCGCGAGGGCGCCGGCGAGCCGCTCGTGCCCATCGGCTTCTTCGCCAGCGTCCTCAAGCTGACCGAGCGCCTCTCGCTGGCGATCTCGACGGATGGCGTCGGCTCCAAGTCGGCGGTCGCGCAAGCGGTCGGCCGCTACGAGAGCATCGGCTGGGACGCCGTCGCCGTGAACGTGAACGACGTCATCTGCACCGGGGCCGAGCCCATCGCGCTGGTCGACTACGTGAGCGTCCAGCACCCGCACGAAGACCTGCTGGCGGAGCTCGGCAAGGGCATGCGCGACGGTGCGGAGCGCGCCCGCATCGCGGTCGTCGGTGGGGAGCTCTCGCAGCACCCCGATGGGCTGACCGGCCCACGGGAGGGGTACGCGTTCGACATCGCGGGGACGTGCGTCGGCATCCTCGATGGCCGCGCGCCCATCACCGGCGCCGCCATCGAGCCTGGCGACGTCGTCTTGGGCTTGGCGAGCGACGGCATCCACGCGAATGGCATGACGCTCGCCCGGCACGTGTTGGGGGACGTCGGCCGCGAGCTTCCCGAGTGCGGGATGAGCGTCGGAGAGGAGCTCCTGCGGCCGACGCACATCTACGTGCCGGAACTCCTCGCGCTGCTCCGCTCCGGCGTCGAGGTCCGGGGGCTCGCGCACATCAGCGGCGACGGCCTGCTCAACCTCACGCGGCTCGCCGCGCCCGTCGGGTACCGCATCGACGGCGCGTGGGAGGTGCCGCCGGTCTTCGGCGTCATCGCGCGCGAGGGGGGCGTCGAGGCCGCGGAGATGTTCAGCGTCTTCAACATGGGCATCGGCTTCTGCGTGGTCGTGCCCGAAGCATCGGTCGAGGCGGCCGTCGACGTGGTCGCGGCTGCGGGCGGACGGGCGCTCGTGATCGGCCATGCGGTCGCGGGCCCGCCACGCGTCGAGCTGCCGGGTCACGGGCTCGTCGGCGCGGACGGCCGCTTCGTCGAGGCGTAGGGGCGCCATTCATGGCGCCCAAGGGCGCGGTGAACCGCGCCCCTACACCATGCAGCGGGCGCCGGGCGACAAGGGTCCCGTGGCGAGGTCGGCCTGAAGACGGCCGTGGTGTGTCGTGACCAGAGGCCCGTGGCGCGTTAGAATCGAAGCGCCCCCCAGACCCCCGCGCCCCAGCGGTGGAAGACGAGGCGATGCCCCTCTACGAAGAGCTGAAGGTCTTTAGCGGCAACGCGAACCCGACTCTTGCGGGAAGCGTCGTCGACTATCTGGGCATCCCCCTCGGCAAGATGGATGCCTTCAAGTTCAGCAACGACAACACCTTCGTGCGCTACCAGGAGAACATCCGTCAGCGCGACGTGTTCCTGGTCCAGTCGTTCTCCTATCCGGTCAACGACAACCTGATGGAGCTGCTGATCATGATCGACGCCGCCAAACGGGCGTCCGCCGGGCGCATCACGGCGGTGATCCCGTACTACGGCTACGG
>JADFRC010000059.1 GCA_022561455.1 Chloroflexota bacterium
TTCGGGAGCCTCCGGTGCGACTGCGGCATCCAGCGCGACATGGCCATCAAGGCCATCGCGGAGGAGGGCCGCGGCGTCTTCCTGTACATGCGGCAGGAGGGCCGGGGCATCGGGCTGCACAACAAGATCCGCGCCTACGCGCTCCAGGACGACGGCGCGGACACGGTGGAGGCGAACGAGGAGCTCGGCTTCCCACCCGACCTGCGGCACTACGGCATCGGCGCGCAGATCCTCGTGGACCTGGGCATCCGCAAGATGCGGCTGCTCACCAACAACCCCAAGAAGGTCGTGGGGCTCGAGTCGTATGGCCTGAGCCTGGTGGAGCGCGTGCCCATCGTCGTCGAGAGCAACCCCGAGAACGAGCGTTATCTGGCGGTCAAGCGCCAAAAGCTCGGGCACCTCTTCGACGCCCTCGGATCGCCCACCGGCCTCGAACCGACACACTGACGGTGGAGCAGCCGATGAGCGCCAACGCACCGTCCTCGTCCTGGGCCCGATCCCCCCACTGGCTCCGCGCCGCAGGACTTGCCCTGGCCGTGCTCGGCGCCCTGACCATCGCGGCCTGCTCCGGCGACGAGCCGACGGCGACCTCGGTGCCTCAGCCGACCGACACGCCACGCCCGACGCCCACGGCAACGGCGGCCCCGACGCCAACCGCGGAGCCGAGGCCGACAGCCACCGCCACCGCGGTGCCCACGGCGACGCCCACTCCCGCCCCGACAGCCACACCGACGCCCACGCCGGCCTCGACGCCGACCCCGACGCCCGCGCCGGACGAGTTCGTGCTGCACATCGTCGAGCCGGTGGCGGCGGAGACGCTCACGACCAACCCCACGCTGCTGGTCAGCGGCCGCACGCGGGTCGACGCCGTCGTCACCGTCAACGACACCTTCGTGGACCCCGACATCGACGGCCGCTTCTCCACGGAGATACCGCTCGACGAGGGGCCCAACATCATCGAGGTCGTCGCCAGCATCGCCACCGGCGAGGAGCTATCGACGGTCCTCGTCGTCATCTACGAGCCATGACCGGACAGCCCGTCACGCGCCCTGTTGCGATGAGGGCGCCGGTCCGGCGGGCGTAACACTCCGGTAACGGAGAGTAGCGTAAGATTCGGCGGGTCGCTGGGGGAGAAAGAGCAGGGGGAGAATGAGCATGCGGATGGCGCAGAACTGGGACAAGCTCGCGATCGTGCTGAGCGTGGCCGTCATCGCGTTGGCGCTGATGGCACAGACGACATTCGCCAACGGAGCGGCACAGGCCAACAGCTCCGATAATGTCTGCGACGCTTCCCCGACGCTGGACGAATGCATCGAGACCGACGACGACAACGGCTCCGATGACGTCTGCGACGCTTCCCCGACGCTGGACCAATGCATCGAGACCGACGACGACAACGGCTCCGATGACGTCTGCGACGCTTCCCCGACGCTGGACCAATGCATCGACCCCGACGACGACGACTTCGAGATCGCCCACGCGACCGACACCGACGACAAGCCCGTCCCGCCCGGCCAGTTCAAGCGCCGCGGCATCTTCGGCACCGTCGCCGCGACGGGGAGCGACGACACGGGCACCTACGTGATCCTCGAGACTAAGTTCGGCAACGTCACGGTCTACACCAGCGACGTCAGCGACTTCGAGGCAGGGGACCGGTTCTCAGCCCTGCTGGATAAATCACCGTTCGACGCCACCGAAACGACAGACAGCTTCCGGACCGCCACGGCGCTGCGCGCGAAGCGCATCCCCGGTAAGTCGAGCCGGGGACACCTCCGTTCCTTGGTCGTGGACTCGTCGAGCGGCACGGACGACGAGGACACGCTCACGATCCTTGACGAAGACGGCAACGAGATCGTGCTGGTCGGCGGGGCCAGCGGAACGCTGGACGGCGAGGACACGATCCTGCTCATCCAGACGCTGACCGACGGACAGCCCCCGAGGGTGCTGGGAGGGATCACCGCCTTCTCCGTGGGGAAGCGGCTGGAGAAGCTGCTCGAGAAGGGCTCGCCTGAGCAGCTCGCGAGGCTGAACGACCTCATCCAGAAGCGCGTCGAGCGGAACGAAGCGCGCCTCCAGCGCATCGAAGACAACGCCCCGGACCACCTCAGGGGCACGGTCCGTGGGGCCCGCGACCAGAACCAGGGCAGGGGGCGCAACACCGGCGACGATGACGGCGACAAGGGCAAGCCCGACGAAAGGGCAAGCCCGACGACAAGGGCAAGCCGGACTAGTAACCGGAGGTAGGCGCCCGAGCCGGGCGCCCGCTAGAATGGCTCCATGACAGAGGAGCTCTCCGGCAAGCTCGACGGCAGCGGCCTGCGCATCGGCATCATCGTCGCGCAGTTCAACGAAACGGTGACCTCGCGCCTGCTCGATGGAGCGCGCCAGGCCCTCGAACGCCACGGCGTGCGCTCCGACGCCATCACCATCGTCCGGGTCCCCGGCTCGCTTGAGCTCCCACAGGCCGCGCAGCGCATGGCGCGCTCCGGCCGGTGGGACGCACTCGTCGCCCTGGGCTGCGTGATCCGCGGCGAGACGGCGCACTTCGACCTCGTGGCGGCCGAGGCCGCTCGCGGCATCGCGCAGGTCGCGCGCGAGCACGGGACCGCTATCGGCTTCGGCGTGCTGACGACCGAGGACACCGCGCAGGCGATGGCACGCTCCGGCGGAGCGCTCGGCAACCGTGGCTCCGACGCCGCAGAAGCAGCCCTGCGGATGGCCAGCGTGAACCGCCAGCTCGACGGCGCCGCCAAGCAGCCGCGGGCCGCGAAGGCTCGCTCGTGAGCGTCCAGGACCGGCTCACCGACGACCTCAAGACCGCGATGAAGGCCCGCGACGAGCTCACGAGGGACGTCGTCCGGCTCGCGATCTCCGCCATCAAGACCGCCGAGATCGACAAGCGCGGTGCGCTCGATGCGGCCGGCGTGACCGACGTGCTGTCCCGCATGGTGCGCCAGTACCGCGAGAGCATCGTCGCCTTCCGCGACGGAGGCCGCGAGGCCGCCGCCGCCAAAGAGGAGGCCGAGCTCGCGATCGTGATGCGCTATCTGCCGGAGCAGCTCGGCCCCGGCGAGATCCGCGCGCTCGCTCAAGCGGCGGCGGCCGAGGTGGGCGCGAGCGGGCCGTCCGACCGCGGCAAGGTGATGAAAGTCCTCATGCCGCAGCTGCGCGGGCGGGCCGACGGCGCCGTGGTGAGCACGGCAGTGGGCGAGGTCCTCGACGCGATGGCAGGCGGGTGAGCACGAAGTACGCCATCGTCGTCTTCCCCGGCACGTGGAGCGAGCGGGACTGGGCGGCCGCTATCACCGACGTCCTGGGCGAGACCGCGGAGCTCGTGTTCCACAAGGAGAAGGACCTGGCCGGTGCCGACTGCGTCGTGCTGCCGGGCGGCTTCTCCTACGGCGACTATCTGCGTCCGGGCGCCATCGCGCGCTTCTCGCCGATCATGGAAGCCGTGGCCGATTTCGCGAACGCGGGCGGACCGGTCATCGGGAGCTGCAATGGATTCCAGGTGCTCTGCGAGTCGGGGCTGCTCCCCGGCGCACTGATGCGGAACCGCAGCCTCCAGTTCCGCTGCCAGACCCAGCACCTGCGGGTCGAGCGCGCCGCCGCGCCCTTCACGTCGCTGGCGAGGGAGGGGGACGTGCTGTCCATCCCCATCTCGCACGGCGACGGCAACTACCACGCGGACGACTTGACCCTGGCGAGGCTCGAGGCCAACGGCCAGATCGCCTTCCGCTACTGCACGGCAGACGGCGAGGTCACCGGCGACGCGAACCCGAACGGCTCGCGGGCGAACATCGCCGGGATCACCAACGAGGCCGGCAACGTGCTCGGCCTCATGCCGCACCCGGAGCGCGCGGTGGAAGCCGCGCTCGGCGGCACCGACGGACTCGTCGTCCTGCGCTCGATCCAGGAGACGGTGCACGAGCGCGCCGGCGTCTGACCCGGAACGAGAGACACGGAGAACGGGAAGCGTGGAGATCGGGGTACTGCTGGCTATCGCCGCGGCGTTCGGGTGGGGCGCCGGAGACGTCTTCGTGCGCCGGGCGATGTTCGGCGCGCGGCCCGAGGCGGTCACCGTCGTCGTGGCCGGCATGGTCCTGCTCGCCCTCGCCGTCCTCGTGGTGGTCACGGGCGGCGCTGGCGGTTTCGCGGTTCCGGGCACGTCTTTCCTCGCGGCAGTGGCCGTCATGGGGCTGCTCACCTGGCTCAGTGGCAACCTGCTGTACTTCCACGGCATGCAGCGTGCCGGGGTCGTCGTCGTCTCGCCGATCTTGGGGATGATCCCGATCTTCTCCATCGCCCTCGCCGTCACCCTCGGCGGCGAGCGTCCGAGCGTCGCGACGCTCGCCGGAGCACTCGCCATCGTCACGGGCGTCGCCGTCGTGCTGACCGACCGCAAGCGGGTGCTGCAGTGAGCGTCCCGGTGGTGCGCGACCGGACGTCCGCGGTGACGCTGGGCATCGTGTTCGCCGCGTTGGCGGCCGTATCGCTCTCCACCGCCGGCTTCATCGCCAAGCAGCTGGTGGACGACGGCACCGCTGGGGTCGTCGTCGCGTTCTACGAGGTGGCCTTCGGGCTGCTGTTCCTCACCGCAGCGCGCGCCAGAAGTCTGCGCTCGGGGCTCCGGCTCGAGCGCGGCGTGCTCCGATGGATCGCGATCGCTGGGATCTGCTTCGCGCTGGCCACGGCCAGCTTCTACACGGCGCTCGCCAGGATCGACTTCAGCGTGGGCGCGCCCATCATCGGCGCGGTCCCACTCGTGTCCTACGCGTTCGTACTGCTCGTCCTGCGCGGCCACGAGCGCCTCACCGTGCGCTCGGTGCTCGGCGCCACGCTCGTCGTGGGCGGCGTCGTCCTGATCGGAGCCGCCAACTGATGCCCGTCTCTCAGGAGACCCTCGACCGCATCGCGCTCACTGCTGACGAGTACGCGCTGATCGTCCAGAAGCTGGGGCGCGAGCCGAACGAGGTCGAGCTCGGCATGTTCGGCGCGCTCTGGAGCGAGCACTGCGGCTACAAGCACTCCAAGCCGCTCCTGCGCATGCTGCCGTCCGAGGGCCCGGCCGTCCGCGTCGCCGCGGGCGAGGAGAACGCGGGCGTCGTCGACATCGGCGGCGGGCTCTCCGTCGTCTTCAAGATCGAGTCGCACAACCACCCCTCGGCCATCGAGCCATACCAGGGCGCGGCGACCGGCGTCGGCGGCATCATCCGCGACATCCTGGCCATGGGCGCGCGCCCGATCGCCCTGCTGAACTCGCTGCGCTTCGGCATGCTGGACGACCCCCACAACCGCTACCTGTTCGAGGGCGTCGTGGCCGGCATCTCCGCGTATGGGAACTGCATCGGCATCCCCGACGTCGGCGGCGAGGTCGGCTTCGCGCCGAGCTATGCCGGCAACCCGCTGGTGAACGCGATGTGCGTCGGCCTGCTGCCCGAGGGCGGCTTGGTGCGCGCCGCGGCCACAACGCCCGGCTCCACGCTGATGCTCGTCGGCTCCGCGACCGGCCGCGACGGCATCCACGGCGCGTCGGGACTCGCGTCGCGGACGTTCGGCGACGGGGAGCGCGAGATGCGCCCGACCGTCCAGGTCGGCGACCCGTTCCTGGAGAAGGTGCTCGTGGAGGCGTGTCTGGAAGCGGCGCGCTCGGGACACCTCGCGGCGCTCCAGGACCTCGGCGCCGCCGGACTGACGAGCTCGGCGGTCGAGTGCGCCGCGCGCGGAGGCACCGGCGTCGAGATCGACGTCGCGCTCGTGCCGCGCCGCGAGCCCGGCATGACGCCGTACGAGGTCATGCTGTCCGAGTCGCAGGAGCGCATGCTGCTGATCGTCCGCGAGGGCGAGGAGCGCCCGATCGCCGACATCTTCGAGCGGTGGGACCTGAGCGCGACCGTGATCGGCCGGGTGACCGGCGACGGCCTCGCCCGGATCCTGGACGGCGGTGAGGTCGTGGCTGAAGTGGACATCAAGCCGCTCTCCGAGCCGCCGCTGTACCGCTCCGAGCCGCAGCGGCCAGCGTATCTCGCGGCGCTCCACGAAGCGCCGCTCCCCGAGCTGCCGCCGCCCACCGAGGCGGGCGCCCTCCTCCGAGCGCTGCTCGCCTCGCCGAACATCGCCTCCAAGCGCTCGGTCTATCGCCAGTACGACCACGAGGTGCAGACCAACACGCTGGTGCGCCCGGGCGAGGGCGACGCGGCCGTGCTGCGCATCAGGGGGACCGCCAAGGCCATCGCCATGGCCGTGGACGGCAACGGCCGCATGGCGTACCTGGAGCCGTACGCCGGCGGCGCGATGGCCGCTGCCGAGGCTTGCCGCAACGTGGCGTGCGCGGGCGCCCGGCCGCTGGCGCTGACCGACTGCCTCAACTTCGGCGATCCGGAGCGTCCCGACGTCTACTACCAGCTCGCCGAGGCCGTGCGCGGTATCGCGGATGCCGCCAAGGCACTCGGCGTCCCGGTCGTGAGCGGCAACGTGTCGCTCTACAACGAGTCAGGCGGCGAGGCCATCTACCCCACGCCGGTCGTCGGTGCCGTCGGCCTGCTCGAGGACGCGGACGCGCGGCTCACCGCTGGCTTCGTCGAGCCGGGCGACGCCGTGCTGCTGCTGGGCGCGGACGCACTCGACGGCGACCCCGCGTCGCTTGCAGGCAGCGAGTACCTCGCCCACGTCCACGGCCTCGTGATCGGCGCGCCCTCGATCGACCTCGCGCTCGAAGCGCGCGTGCAGGCGCTGCTCGTCGCGCTCGCCGAGGCGCGCCTGCTGCGCTCCGCGCACGACTGCGCCGACGGCGGCCTGGCGGTCGCGGTCGCCGAGAGCGCGATCCTGGGCGGCGTCGGGTTCGTGGGGGACCCGACCCTCACCACAACCCTCTCCCTGCCCAGGGAGAGGGGGCACGACGGCGGCCGGTGGGACGCGGCGCTGTTCGGCGAGGCGGCATCCCGCGTCGTCGTGAGCTGCGCCGCTGACGACGCCGCTGCCGTCGCGGCGCGCGCCGAGGCGGCGGGCGTCCCGGCGCTCCGCCTGGGGAGCGTCGGCGGCGAGCGGATCAGCCTTGGCGGGCTCATCGACGAGCCGCTGGAACCGCTCGCCGAGGCGCACGGCACCGGCCTCGAGCGAGCTCTGGCGGGCTAGCACGTCTGAAAAATCCAGCGGCGAGCCACTTGCGTCCCCACTCTTGGGGGTGTGGATAATCCCCCTCGGCGCGAACGTTCTCTTTCGCTGGATCGGGCCCGCCGACGGGTCATCTGGGCCTATCCCAGTTGTCGGTCGGCGTGGTTTATGATGGTATGCGGCCGTGTGCCGCATCGTCGTCTGCTGCACCGCAGACGCGGCGGCGGCCGAATCCAGCTATGAGCGGGCCGACGCGTGCCCGAGGTGAGGACGGACCGATGAGAGTCATCTTCCTGAAAGACGTTCCCGAGACCGCCGACGCCGGCGAGGTCAAAGAGGTGAAGAACGGCTTCGCCCGCAACTACCTGCTGCCCAAGGGCCTGGCGGCGCCGGCCACTCCCGACCAGCTCCAGCGGATCAAGGCCATCGAGAAGGCCGCCCACGAGACGCGGCTGAAGTTCTCGGAGGAGTGGGAGGTCGTCGCCGAGGCGATCGCCGGCACGACCGTCGAGGTCGAGGTGCGCGTGGGCCCGAGCGGCCGGCTGTTCGGGTCGGTCACCGGCCGCGCCATCGCCGAGAAGCTGACCGAGGCGACGGGCCGCGAGATCGACCACCGCCAGGTACTGCTCGGCACCGCGATCCACGAGCCGGGCGACTACCCCGTGAACATCCGCCTCTACCGCGACGTCCAGGCCGAGGTGATCGTCTCCGTGATCCCCGAGGGCTATTCGCCGGAGGAGGCCGCGGCCATGGCCGCGCTGGCCGAGGAGGGACTGCCCGAGGCACTCGACGACACCGCCACGAGTAACGAGCCCATTGAGGCGAGCGACGAGGCAGATGAGCCAGCCGCCGAGCCGGCCGAGGCGAGCGCCGAGCCGGCCGAGGCGAGTTCCGAAGCAGACGAGAAGAAGGACGAGGACGCATAAAGCCCGCGATGGTATACGCCGAGAAGCTTCCCCCCCATGACCCCGACGCCGAGGAGGCGGTGGTCGGCTCGCTCCTGATCGACGGCAGCGCCATCGACCGCGTCGCATCGCTCGTGCGCGCCGACGACTTCTACCGCGAGCGCAACCGCTGGTGCTTCGAGGCATGCGAGGCGCTTCAGGCGCGCGGCGACCCCATCGACCAGATCAGCGTCGGGCGTGAGCTCGGGCTCCGGGAGCACCTCGACGACGTCGGCGGCCCCGCATACCTCTCGCACCTCGTCGCAACCGTGCCGACCACCGTCCACGTCGAGCACTTCGCCCAGATCGTGAACCGCACGGCCACGATGCGCCGGCTCATCCTCGCGGCGGGCGACATCGCCGCCCTGGGGTACGCGGACAGCGCCGACACCGAGGCCGCCATGTCGCAGGCCGAGGAGCTGCTCACGCGCGTGCGCGGCACGCACGTCGTGCGGGACTTCGTGAGCCTCCACGACGTCCTCGACGAGTACATGGAGCAGATGGGCACCATCGGCGGCGTGCTCGACCGGGCGACCGCGCCGATCCCCAGCGGCTTCCCCGACCTCGACCGCGCGCTCGGCGGACTCGTGCGCGGCGACCTGTTCATCCTCGCCGCCCGCCCCGCCTTCGGGAAATCGACGCTTGCCATGAACATCGCCCGCCACGCGGCTGGGCAGGGGCACGTCGTGGCCGTCTTCAGCCTCGAGATGGGCCGCGAGCAGCTCGCGCTGCGCCTCGTCGCGGCCGAGGCGGAGGTGGACAGCCATCTGCTGCGTCTGCACCTGATCCCCGAGTCCGCCCAGGCCCGCGTGACCAACGCCATCGGCGCCCTCTCCGACCTCGCCATATTCCTCGACGACACGCCCTCGCAGTCGGTGTCGGAGATGCGGAGCAAGCTGCGCCGCCTCCACGCCAGCCGCCCCGTCGACCTGGTCATCGTCGACTACATCCAGCTGATCACCGGGGGTGAGCGGCGGAACGAGAACCGCACGCAGGAGCTCTCCGACGTGACCCGGCAGCTCAAAGCGGCCGCCCGTGAGCTCAACGCACCGGTGATCGCCGTCTCCCAGCTCTCCCGCGCCATCGAGCAGCGGCCCGACCACCTCCCCCAGCTCTCGGACCTGCGCGAGTCCGGCAGCATCGAGCAGGACGCCGACGTGGTCGCGTTCATCCACCGCGAGGACAAGTACTACAACGAGGAGCAGTGGGACCGGCGCCACTCCGCGGACATGGACACGCCCTACCCGCACCACCTCGTCAAGCTCATCATCCGGAAGAACCGGCACGGGCCGACGCGCGAGATCGACCTCTACTTCCGCGAGAACTTCTCGCGCTTCGAGCCGGCGCTGGCCACGGCCCCGCCGAGCGCATGAGGCGGGTCCGCGATGCAGACTTTCGGCAACTCAGCGGGCGGCGCGGGCTTCGAAGCGCGCGTGCGCTCGCTGCCGGTGCCCGCGCCCCTGCTCGGCTCGCTCCTCGCCGAGATCGACGACATGGCCGAGCTCAAGTGCACGCTGCGGTTCCTCTGGCACGCCGCGCAGGTGAAGGGCTCCCCCAAGGCCGTGCCGGCGGCGGCGCTGGAGGCCGACGGCGTGCTCACGGCCGCGCTCGGCTCGACCGCCGAGGTCCGGCGCGGGCTCGGGCTCGCCTGCTCCCGCGGCACACTGCTCGAGGCCGCGGGCCGCTACCTGCTCAACACGCCGGAGAACCGGCGCAGTGCCGCGCGGCTGACGCCACTGCCTTCCACGGCACCCCCGGAGCCGGTCGTCGTGGAGCGGCCCAACGTCTTCGCGCTCTACGAGGCCAACGTCGGCATGCTGACCCCGATGGTCGCCGAGCAGCTGCGCGAGGCCGAGGCCACGTACCCCGCGGAGTGGATCGAGGGCGCGATCCGCGAGGCGGCCGAGCGCAACGCGCCTAACTGGCGGTACATCGCCACGATCCTGGAGCGATGGGCAAGAGAAGGACGAGGAAAGAAGGGCCATGGAGAGTCTGGGCGACGTCCTGAAACGCTTACAGCTGCAGATCTCCTCCGGCGCCGCCGACTATCCGGCTGAGTGGCTCGCGGCGGCCGAGGAAGAGGCGAAGGAGCCCGTCTGCTCGATCTGCCGCGACCTGCGCTGGGTCCGGCATGAGGTGGCACTCGACCACCCGGACTTCGGCCGCGCGTTCCCCTGCGTCTGTCAGCGGGAACGCGGCGCCGCCGACCGGCTCGATCGCCTCCGCCGCTTCAGCAACATGGGCTCGCTGGCCAAGGTCTCGCTCGAAGCCATCACGCCGCCAGGCGCCAGCGCCGAGGCCCGCGCACGCTTCGAGGCGGCGCTGGACGCCGCCCGCGCCTACGCGGACGAGCCCCGCGGCTGCTTCATGCTCGTCGGCGGCTCCGGGACCGGCAAGACACACCTGGCCGCGGGCATCGCCAACCGGCTCATGGAGCGCGGCGAGGCCGTCTTCTTCACCTTCGTCCCCGACCTGCTCGACCACCTGCGGGCCACCTACGGCCCCGACTCCGAGGTCTCCTACGACGAGCTGTTCGAGCAGGTGAAAACGGTCCCCGTCCTCGTGCTCGACGACCTGGGCAGGCACAGCACCACCCCGTGGGCCGAGGAGAAGGTCTACCAGGTGCTGAACCACCGCTACCTCAACGAGCTACCGACGATCGTGACCTCGAGCGTCGCGCTCGACCGGCTCGACCCCCGGCTCCAGCAACGGCTGCTCGACCCGCGCACATCGCGCGTGATGGACCTGGGCGCCGCCGCCTCGGCGGGCGGGCAGCGCGTCGGCGCCGTCCCCCACGAGATGCTCAAGCACATGACGTTCGAGACCTTCGAGCCCGCTGGGCGCGCCGGCGAGCCGGAGCAGCGCGAGACGCTCGAGGCCGCGCTCGCGATGAGCTCGGCCTTCGCCCGCGACCCGCACGGCTGGCTCGTCTTGGTCGGCGACTCGGGCTGCGGCAAGACGCACCTCGCCGTCGCCGTCGCCAACGCGCAGCTCGAGCGGGGCGAGGAGGTCTTCTTCGCGTTCGTGCCTGATTTGCTCGACCACCTGCGCTACACCTTCAGCCCCGATTCCCGCGTGACTTACGACGAGCTCTTCGACCGCGTGAAGCAGACGCCGCTGCTCGTGCTCGACGACCTGGGCTCCGAGACGTCGACCGCGTGGGCGAACGAGAAGCTCTACCAGATCGTCGTCCACCGGCACAACGCCCGGCTCCCCACCATCATCACCACGCGCGCCATCCCGACGGGCTCGCACGACCCCGTCGCCTCGCGCCTCAACGACCCGCGCTTGGTCGTCGTCATGCCCATCACCGCGCCCGACTACCGCCAGCCGGGCGCGGTGCCCCGCCGCAAGCGCGCCGCCAGCGCGGGGTGAGCTCGCCGCCCGACGGTCCTGACCAAGACCCTGGCTGCGACTTCTGCGGCATCATCTCGGGCCGGCTGCCCCGCACCGTCCGGCACGAGGACGGCGAGCTCCTCGTCTTCCGCAACGAGCTGACGTGGGTGCCGGTGATGTACCTCATCGCGCCGAAGACCCACATGACCCAGGAGGAGTTCTGGCGCTCGCCGCTCTTCGCCCGCGCCGCCGCCCTCGCGATCGACCTGGGCTCCTCCGACGCTCCGGGCGGCTTCCGGGTCGTCTCGAACTTCGG
>JADFRC010000060.1 GCA_022561455.1 Chloroflexota bacterium
GCACGCCGGGAGGCTTCGCCGTTGTGCGCCCAGGTGACGAGGCCGCGTTCCTCGCCCCGCTGGCCGTGGGCAAGCTGCCGGGTATCGGGCCGCGCTCGGCCCAGCGCCTCAGGGCGCAGGGACTCGTCACGCTCGGCCAGGTCGCGGCCGCGCCGGTCGCGCTGCTCGTCAGCACGCTCGGGCCGTGGGGCGCCGCGCTCCAGCGGCGCGCGCAGGGCGAGGACCCATCGCCGGTGAGCGCGGAGCGAGAGACGAAGTCGATCAGCGCCGAGGAGACGTTCGAGGTGGACATCGACGAGCGCGCACCGCTGGTCGAGCGGCTGGAGGCCATGGCCGAGCGGCTGGCCGGCTCCCTGGCGAAACAGGGCCTCGTGGGCCGGACCGTGACGCTCAAGCTGCGCTCCGCCGACTTCACCACGCTCACACGCTCGGCGAGCGGGCATGCCGCGACGGCGAGCGCGGAGGTGATCCGGGCACAGGCGGCGGCGCTGCTTGAGTCCAACTGGGCGCCGGGCCAGCCCATCCGGCTGATCGGCGTCGGCATCAGCAACCTGCGCCCCGTCCACGCACCGGGACAGCTGCCGATGGAGGAGCTGGGAGCGTAGGCGGCAGGCGTCCCCCAGACCCACCCCGCGTAGGGGCGCCATTGATGGCGCCCGAGGGCGCGATGAATCGCGCCCCTACCCCGCCGCTCGAGCACCCTGTCATTCCGAGCGCAGCGAGGAATCTCTCAGCCGGTCGCGCGTGAGAGATTTCTCGTCCGCCTGCGGCGCCCTCGGAATGACAGGGTGGAGATGGGGTGTGCAGAGGGGCTGAGCCCCTTTGCCGGGGGCGCGCCCATTGTCGGGGGATACAGCGCTGTCCCCCGCATTTGGCTTTACCACCCCCTTCCTGGCCAGAGCCTGCCCTGAGCCTGTCGAAGGGAAGGGGGACGGGGGGATGGTCGAGGGGGTCGTGGGGCACCGACGCCCCGAAGAGCAGGGCCAACGGTGTCAGCGCCAGTGCTGCTAACCTGTTGGCACCCCAGCCCCCGGCTGATCGAAGGAGCACGACCCCCATGCTGATCGTGAGCGACGAGGAGGTGCGCGAGCTCCTCCCGATGAGCGCAGCCCTGGACGCGCTGGAGCGCATCTTCAAGGAGGCAGCGGCCGGGACGGTCTCGAACATGAGCCGGTACCGCGTGCCGCTCACCCGCGGCTCGCACCAGGTGATGGCCGCCTCGTCGGCGGAGCTCGGCCTCACGGGGCTCAAGACGTACGTCTCGAGCGGCGGCGGCGGGAGCCAGATGGTCGTGCTGCTCTACAGCATCGAGACGGCGCAGCCGGTCGCGTTCATCGCCGCCAACTCCCTCGGCGCGATCCGGACCGGCGCGGCGAGCGGCATCGCGACGCGCTACATGGCGCGCGCCGACGCATCGAGCGCCGGCGTGATCGGCAGCGGGTCGCAGGCCCGCACGCAGCTCGCCGCGGTCTGCGCGGTCCGGCCGATCGAGCGCGCGCTCGTCTACAGCCGCACGCCGGCACACCGGGAGTCGTTCGCCAAGGAGATGTCGCGGGAGCTCGGCGTCGCGGTCGAAGCCGTCGACTCAGCCGAGGCGGCCGTTGCCGAGGCGGACGTGGTCTGCGTGATCACGAACGCGCGCGAGCCAGTGGTGGACGGCAACGCCTTCCGCGACGGCACCCACGTGAACGCCGCGGGCTCCAACAGCTGGATGCGCCGCGAGCTGGACGAGGCCGCCGTCCGGCGCGCCGAGCTGGTCGTCGTCGACGACCTGGCGGATGCGAAGATCGAGTGCGGCGACCTGATATGGGCCGCGGAGCGCCGTGCCTTCCGCTGGGAGCGCGCCGTCGAGCTGCGCGACGTCGTCGGCGGCCGCGTCGCCGGGCGCCCGTCGGCGGAGGCGCTCACGCTGTTCGAGTCCCAGGGCCTCGCCCTCGAGGACGTGGCCGCGGGCGCGCACGTGTACCATCAGGCCATCGAGCGCGGCATGGGCCGCGAGGTCGCCATCTAAGGCGCGGGAGCACGGGGGCACGGGAGCACGGCATTGGCGGAACCCAAGTACGAGCCGGAGAAGGTCGAGATCGTCGCCGACGGTCTGCACATCGTTTGGAAGGACGGGCTCGACTCCCTGCTGCCGCACCGCTACCTGCGGGGCAACTGCGGCTGCGCGGAGTGCATCGACGAGATGTCGCGCGTGCGGCAGGTCAAGGTGGACGACGTGGCGGCGGACGTGCGGGTCGAGGACTACCTCGAGGTCGGCCGCTACGCGCTCGGGCTGCTGTTCAGCGACCTGCACCAGACGGGCATCTACCCGTTCAAGCGCCTCCGCGACCTAGCCGACCAGGGCCAGGGCACAGCCCTGGACCCATAAAAGGGGACGGCCGCTTGCTTAGGCGGGCCTAGGGAGCCCTGAAGCAGGCCGTGATGTGGTCGTTCACCATGCCGGTCGCCTCCATGTGGGCATAGCAGACCGTCGAGCCGACGAAGCGGAACCCGCGCGCCTTGAGGTCCTTCGCCATCGCGTCCGACTCGGGCGAGGTCGGGAGGATGGCGTCGTGTGTGATGACGCCGGGGCGGCGGAGCGTCTTGCCGCCGGTGAACGCCCAGATGTAGCGGTCGAAGCTGCCGAACTCGGCTTGCGTGTCCAAAAAAGCCTGCGCGTTGGTCACCACGGCCTCGATCTTGAGGCGGTTGCGGATGATCCCAGCATCGCCCATCAGCCGCTCGCGCTCGGCCGGGCCGTAGCTGGCGATCTTCGTGGCGTCGAAGCCGTCGAGGGCGCGCCTGAAGTTCTCGCGCTTGTGCAGGATCGTCCGCCACGACAGGCCGGCCTGGAACCCTTCGAGCACCAGGAACTCGAAGAGCTTGGCGTCGTCGTGGACAGGGACGCCCCACTCCTCGTCGTGGTAGCGCGCCATGAGCGGGTCGTCCGGCCCGCCGAAGCAGCGGACGACGTCGGGTCCGGTCATGCGCCTACGAGGCGGCGCCCGTGGCGACTGGAGCGTCGGTCGGCATGCTCATGCGCTGCTTGAGCGCGTCGACGGCCTCCTGCGTGCCGTAGACCGTCGTGAGCCTGCCGCTGACGCGGACCCGCATCTTGGCGATGTGGCCTGACTTCGCCAGCAGCCAGAGCGACCAGTTCAGGGCGGAGCGCTTCATCCGGGGGAACAGGCGGAGGAGCTCCTCGCCCTGGTACTCGAACACCTCGTCCGGGCGGCGGCACAGCTCCTCGTAGATCATCGCCTGAAGCGGCGGCAACCCCCCTTCGGCTGGAAGGCTGTACTCAGAGATCTGAGAGATCTTCATGGCTGACGCTCCACGATTGGTCGGATGCTCAGAAAGAGACTAGCAATCCACCAAGCAACGTTGAAGCGCCTACGAGTGCAGCCCAGCACCGATCATGGCGCGGACGCGCGCGGCCTTCGCTACCTCCCGTGTGAGCCACCGCCCATGCCCGCCCCTTCAGACTCGCCAGCCCACCGGTGCTCCGGGGCCCAGGCCGATGCTCCACGGCCGTTTCGACCATCCCCCTGTCCCCCTTCCTGCCAGGAAGGGGGTGGTAGATACGGGGGGGTACCCCCCCGTGCCCCCCGCACTCCCCGTCCAGCACGCGAGAGAGCGAACCGCGATCAGGCGAGGCTGCAAACACGCCAGGCCCCGCGGGCGCATGGCACTGGCGGTCCCGCTCAAGCGCCCGTGCGCGAACGGCGCCGCGCCCCTCTAGTGGGTCAAGGGCTGTGCCCTTGCTGCTAGACTGCGGGTTCATGAGTACGAACGAGGAGCCCGGACGGTTGAGCGCGGAGGAGGTCCGCCGCGTCGCCACGCTCTGCCACGTCGGCGTGAGCGACGACGAGGTGGAGCAGCTGCGCGGCGAGATGGCGAAGCTCGTCGCCGAGGTCAGCGTCCTCCAGGCCATCGACACGTCCGCCATCGAGCCGACCGGGCACGCCGTGGAGGGCGTCCACACCGTCATGCGCGACGACGAGCCCATCGAGCCGATGGGGCTGGAAGACGTGCTCTCGAACGCGCCTCTGCGCGAGGGTGACTACTTCCGCGTGCGCGCCGTGATGGAGTAGCGGCGGCGTGGCGGAAGACGCCCACTACATGAGCGTCCGGCGGATGTCGGACGCGCTGCGGGCCAGGGAGCTCTCGGCCGTCGAGCTCGCCGACGTCCACCTGCGGCGCATCGACGCGGTGGACGGCTCCCTCGGCGCCTACCTCGCGCGCACGCCCGAGCTCGCACGGGAGCAGGCCGCGGCTGCCGACGCCGTGCTCGCGAAGGGCGATGGCGGGCCGCTGATGGGCGTCCCGATGCAGCTCAAGGACAATATGGCGACGCGCGGCGTGGCGACCACGTGCGCATCGCGGATGCTCGAAACCTACGTCCCGCCCTACGACGCCGCGGTCACCGGAGCGCTCGGCCAAGCGGGCGCCGTGCTCCTCGGCAAGGGCAACATGGACGAGTACGCCATGGGGTCGTCCAGCGAGACCTCCGCGTTCAAGCCGGTCCACAACCCGTGGGACCTGGAGCGCGTTCCGGGCGGGTCGAGCGGCGGGCCGGCGGCGGCCGTCGCCGCGGGCCTCGCCCCCTACGCCCTCGGCTCCGACACGGGCGGCTCGATCCGCCAGCCGGCGGCCTTGTGCGGCGTCGTTGGCCTCAAGCCGACGTACGGCCTCGTCAGCCGCTACGGGCTGATCGCCTTCGCGTCGTCGCTCGACCAGATCGGGCCGCTGACCCGCACGGTGGAGGACGCCGCGCTCGTGCTCAACGCCATCGCGGGCCACGACGCCCGGGACTCGACGAGCATCGAGGCGCCGGTGGCCGACTACACCCGTGGGCTCGAGGACGGCGTGCGAGGGCTGCGCGTCGGCGTCGTGTCCGAGCTCTTCGGCGAGGGCATCGACCCGGAGGTGGCCCGCGTCACGCGCGAAGCCATCGTCCAGCTCGAAACACTCGGCGCCATCGTCGACTGGGACGTATCGCTGCCGACCTCGCGGGCGGCGCTTGCCGTCTACTACGTCCTGGCCCCGTCGGAGTGCTCGGCGAACCTCGCGCGCTACGACGGCGTGAAGTACGGGTACGCCGACCAGGGGGAGCGCAGCCTGATGGCCGCGCTCGAGGCGACGAGGCGCGACGGCTTCGGCGCCGAGGTGAAGCGCCGCATCCTGATGGGCACCTACGCGCTCTCGGCCGGGTACTACGACGCCTACTACAAGAAGGCGCAGCAGGTGCGGACGCTGATCCGGCGCGAGTTCGACGAGGCGTTCGAGCGCCTCGACGTGCTCGTCACGCCCACCTCCCCCACCGTGGCCTTCAAGCTCGGCGAGATCGTGGACCCGATCGTGATGCACGCGAACGACGTGTGCACGGTCCCGGCCAACGTCGCAGGGCTCCCCGGCATCTCGGTCCCGTGCGGGTTCGTCGAGGCGCTGCCTGTGGGCATGCAGCTCATCGGGCCGCACCTGAGCGAGGCGACGCTGCTACGGACCGCGCACGCCTATGAGCAGGCGACCGGGTGGCACGACGTGCACCCGGCTCTGTAAGCTGCAGGCGCGAGCACCAAGAACGAGGAGGAGGGACACGATGGCGATCATCCACCGGCGGACGTTCTACGCGAAGGTTGGGCAGGCGGGGCCGCTCCTCGCGCACCTGCGCGAGTTCGGCAAGATCGCGGCCCAGCACGGCGTAGCGATCAAGGAGCGCTTCCTGACGGACCACCAGAGCGGCCGGACCGACCGCGTCGTCTGGGAGTGGGAGGTCGAGAGCATGGCGGCGCTGGACATGGAGGCGTTCGCGGTGAACCAGGCCGCCGCCGACGCGTTCTCCAAGTGGGAGGGCACGATGAACGGCATGATCGAGTACGCGGAGGTCGAGAACTGGAAGGTGGAGTGAGGCGGCGGCCCTACGCCGCGAGGTCCCGCCGCTGGAACGCAACAAGCGCCGCGCCGAAGCCCACGGCCGCGACGCCGAGGAGTACCGCCAGGTCCCGCACCGGCAGTCCGCTCTGCGTGACGCCGAGCGGGTCGAAGTAGTGGTACAGGGACACGTAGCCCAGTAGCTCGGCGGGACTCCAGATCGTCGCGAGGAAGTCGCCGAAGAACATCGCCGCCGCGGTCCCCGCCGCCACCGAGACGACGTGACCACCGTCGCTTGAGAGCGATGACAGCAGCGTCGCGATGCCGCCGATCGCCAGCGCGAGCGCCAGCAGGTTCACGAGCACCCGCAGCAGCATCAGCATGTCCACGCCCGCCAGGCCCGTGACCGCGACCCCGGCTCCCGTGCCGGCCCAGACGGCAACGAGCAGCACGACGACGGCCACGACCATGCTGGCAATCTTCGCCGCGAGGTAGCGCCACCGCGCGAGCGGGACGGCGAGCAGCATGAGCGCCGTGCTGCGCTCGATCTCGCGCGCGACCGCACCGGCGCTCATGGCGATGACGAAGCCGGAGGTCGAGAGCAGATAGAAGGGGTGCCGGTACTGCATGCCGATATACCCCGTGGCATCGGTCGCGAAGCCGCCTTGGGCCTTGAGCATCGCGCGCATGCTCTCCGGCAGGAACTTCAGCAGCTCCTCGAACCCCTCGATGCCGCCGAACGCCTCGAAGGTGAGGACGAGGACGACGCTGATGCCGAAGAGGGCGGCCGAGACGACGCCGAGGCTGGTGCGGTAGCTGCGGAGGCTCTGCCAGAAGACGCTACGCACCGGAACCCTCGCCGTCGCCGGTGTAATAGCCCAGGAACAGCTCGTCCAGGCTGAGGCGTTCGTAGACCAGGTCGGCCACGTCGTAGTGCGCGAGGGCCCGCAGCACGCCGTTCACGTCGCCGCTCACCGCGAGGCGCAGCGTCTTGCCGTCGCGCGAGACCACCTTTGCGCCCCCCACGTCGATGTCGCCGTCCAGCGGCTCGCGGAGCTCGACGACCATCGTGCGTGCGCGGCCCTCGCGCAGCGCCTCGACCGAGCCCGTCTTGACGATGCGCCCGCCGCGGATCAGCGCGACGCGCTCGCAGATCTCCTCCACGTCCGAGAGGTTGTGCGAGGACATGAACACCGTCACGCCGCGCGCGCGGCCCTCGCGCAGGAGGCCGAAGAGCACCTGGCGCATCAGCGGGTCCAGCGCCTCGGTCGGCTCGTCCATGATGAGCAGCTCCGGGTCGTGCTGCATCGCCTGGACCAGCGCAAGCTTCTTCGCCATGCCCGTCGAGTAGCCCTTGACCAGCCGGGCCAGGGCGCTGCGCGGCAGCTCGAGGCGGTCGAGCAGCTCGCGCTGGCGCGGCGGCGGGCCGGAGAACCCCCGAAGGCGCGCGATGTAGTCGAGGAACGCCGCTCCCGTGAACCCGGAGCCGATGCTGACGACGTCGGGCAGGAAGCCCGTCCGCCGCTTGATCTCCACGGCGTCGCGCCAGGCGTCGAGGCCGAGCACCTGCGCCTCGCCGGCCTGCGCGCGGATGAACGCCGTCAGGATCCGGATGGTCGTGGTCTTGCCAGCGCCGTTGGGCCCCAGGAAACCGAAGACCTCGCCCCGCTCCACGGCGAAGTCGACGCCGTCGAGTGCCTGGACGTCGCCGAAGGCCTTTCTGACGCCGCGTAAGAGTATGGCCTCGCTCAGGCGGTCACCTCCTCCAACACCTGGGCGTCCGCCACGCGCAGCACGCGCGCCGCCGCCAGGCCCGAGGGCGGCACGAGCGCGAGCTCGGCAGTGGTGAGGAGCACCTGCGGGTAGCCCAGCGCCTCCTCCAGCACGAGGCCCCGGCGCCGCTCGTCGAGCTCCGAGAGGATGTCGTCGAGCAGGATCACCGGCGGGTCGCCCCGGCGCTCGGCGAGGAGCCGCGCTTCGGCGAGGCGCAGCGCGAGGGCCACGAGGCGCGCCTGGCCGCGCGAGGCGTGCTTGGCCACCTCCACGCCGCCGAGCGCGAGGCGGATGTCGTCCCGGTGCGGGCCGATGAGCGTCATGCCGGCGGCGCGCTCCTGGCGCCGCGAGCGCTCCAGTGCGGCCGCGAACGCCTCCGGCGCCGGCGCGGCGCCCGGCTCGATCGGCCTGACGGTCGCCACGTAGTCGAGCGCCAAAGCGGGGCCGGTGCCCGCGAGGCGCTCGAACGCCTCGGTGGCCAGCGGCGCGAGGCGCTCGAACGCTTCGTGACGCGCCGCGAGCACCGCCGCGCCCTCCTCGCAGAGCTGGGGGTCCCACACCGCGAGCTCGTCCTCCCCGGCGCGGCCGTCGCGCATGGCGCGAAGGACGGCGTTGCGCTGGGCGAGCACGCGGAGGTAGCGCTGGAGGCCGTGGACGTAGCGGCGGCTGGTCTGGGAGAGCAGCACGTCCAGATAGCGGCGGCGTCCCTGGGGCGCGCCGTAGGCGAGGTCGATGTCGGACGCCGAGAACAGCACGGCGCTGAGCACGCCGACCAGGTCCGAGGCACGCTTGGGCACGCCGTTGACGCGGATGCGCTTGATCACGGTATTCGTCCGCCCGCCGCCGCAGTCGAGTCCGAGCCGGATCTCGACGGAGTCTTCGGCGCGCCGCACGGTCGCCGCGACGATCGCGTACCCTCCCGCCTCGGCCGCCTCCCAGCTCACGAGCTCGCGCTCGACCGCGGCGCGCTGCGACTTCCCGATCGCCAGCAGATAGACGGCCTCGAGCAGGTTGCTCTTGCCCTGCGCGTTCTCGCCCGCGAGCACGGTGAGGCCGCGGTCCAGCGTGAGCTCCAGCGCGCGGAAGGACCGGAAGTTGGTCAGCGAAAGCGAGGTAAGCTCCACAAGCGCATTCTAGCCGCCGCTGAGGCATCCCGGCGCCTCGCCCGCGCCGCAAATGAGCCCTACCCTCATACCGAAGCCGGTTGCGGGCGCCGTCGGCCGCCTGGATACTTAGTGGCGTCTCCACCACCCTCAGCAGGAGCGCACATGCCACCCACGGCCGCGGCCCCACGCCCCGTATCCCCGCGCGTGAGAGTGTCCCTGCGCGCGGGAGTGCTGCCGGTCCTCGTGGTGCTGCTGCTGGCCATCGTCGGCGCCTGCGGCGCCCAAGCGACGCCGACGCCGACTCCGACGCCCACGCCGACCCCCACGCCCACGCCAACCCCGGTGCCGTCGGCCGTCGCGCTGCTGCGCATCGACGGCAGCACGCTCGTGCGCGACCTCATGGGCGCGCTCCTCGAGTCGGAGGCTACCTGCGTGCGCGAAAGCTTCACGGCCGAGCGCTACGATGCGCTGCTCGATCTGCCGGCCGTCGAGCTCCCCGAGGAGCTCGGAGCGGACTTCCCGGCCGCCTGCTTCACCGCGGACACCATCGTGAGCCTCGCCGTCGGGGCCATCGCGGCCGAGGCGGGAGGGCTCAGCGCGGAGACGGAGGGCTGCATACGGAGCGCTTTCGAGAGCGTCGACGTCAGCGGACTCGTCGTGACCGGCGACGTCGCCGCGGAGCAGACCGCGCCGCTCATGGGCACCGCGATCGGCCTGCTGCTATGCCTCAGCGACGAGGAGGCCGCTCGCATCGACGCGGGCCGCTTCCTGGGCGCGCCCGGCGCGGCGACGCTCCAGGACGTGCGCTGCGTGATGCAGCAGCTCGACTTCACGGAGATGATCGGCCTGTTCGGGAGCATCGCCGAGGGCGGCCTCGAGAACCTGCCGCTCAACCTGGTGCCCGTCCTGCTCGACTGCGGAGTCGACCTGAGCGGCGGCGGCGCGAGCGACCCGTCTGGGACGGACGACGCCACGGAGCCCAGTCTGCCGCTCACGCCTCCGGACCTGTCCGAGCTCGACCCGGAGCTGCTCGCGGTTGCCGAGTGCCTGCGGGAGACCTGGGGCGAGGACGCGTTCGACGAGATCGTGGCGGGCCAGCGCCTGCCCACCTTCGCGGAGATCGGCGCGCTGGGCGAGTGCGACTTCGACCTCTCACAGCTGGGCGACCTTGGAGAGCTGCTGCCGAGCAGCTAGAGCGCTCTCCCCCCAGGACCTCCGCCCGCTATCGGCGGTGTCGGCGCCCCGCAGACGTTTCGACCATCCCCCTAGCCCCCTTCCTGCCAGGAAGGGGGAATAAAGCTGGCTACGGGGGACAGATCCGTAGCCCAGGCAATGGGCGTGCCCCCGGCAGAGGGGCGTTGCCCCTCTGCACACCCCATCCGATCCGCAGGGGCCCGCCGCGCTCCCGTTTCCTCTCCTCGCCCCACCAGGGGGAGAGGATCGAGGTGAGGGGGCCTCCCACCCGCGCACTGGCGGCTGGGCGAACGCTTAGCCGGGCAGCGTACAAGATCCGGCTGGGGCCAGCAGGTGGGTGCAGGTGTGTGCCCTGCCTACGCCCTCCTTGTTGACAGGCGTTTGACCCACCAATACGATTGGGGCGACGGCAACCGAATAGTGCGTCTCATCGAGAGCGGCGGAGGGACCCGGCCCTGCGAAGCCCGGCAACCGGTCGCAAGCAACGGCCTCACGGCCCATGCGATACGGTGCCAAGTCCGGCCAGACCGATCAGATCGGTCTGGAAGATGAGCGAGGAAGCGCGAGTGGCTTCTCGTACCGGGAAGCCGCTTTTTTGAGCCCGCGTGATCCCAAGGATGCCCCGCTCGGCGGCTGGCGCGCCGGACGGACGGTTGCCGCATGCAGCAAGTGGCCCGCAGGGGCCCGTAGCGCGTCCGAGACGCGAAGGCGGAGGAAGAGCCATGGCACATGGACGGCAGGAGCCTGGGGAGCCGTATCGCCGCATCTCCGTGCAGGAAGCGCACGAGATGCAGCAGGCGGGTGCGCTCGTCGTCGACGTGCGCCGGCCCGATGAGTGGGCCGGCGGCCACGCGAGCGGCGCCATCCACATCCCGGTGGACGACGTGGCGGAGCAGGCCGAGGCACAGCTGCCCAAGGACATCGACCTTTTGTTCATCTGCGCCGCCGGCGTCCGTAGCGGCCTCGCCGCCGAGATGGCGGCCGCGCTCGGCTTCGATACGGAGCGCCTCTACAACGTCGAAGAGGGGACGCCCGTCTGGATCAGCGCCGGCCTGCCCACGGACGTGGGCGACTAACCGCTTAGACCAACCGCACTGGGGAGACGAACGTGCAGCCAGAGGGAAAGCTCGGAGACATCAAGGACGCCGGCCTGGCCGATGAGGGCCTCCGGCTCATCGCATGGGCCGACCGGGAGATGCCCGTCCTCCGGCTCATCGCGGAGCGGTTCGCGAAGGAGCGCCCCCTCGAAGGGCTCGCCCTCGCCGGCTGTCTCCACGTCACGTCGGAGACGGCGAACCTTGCCCTGGCCCTCAAGGCAGGCGGCGCGAGCGTCACGCTGTGCGCCTCCAACCCGCTCTCCACGCAGGACCCGGTCGCCGCGGCCCTCGCGGTCGCCCACGACATACCGACGTTCGCGATCAAGGGCGAGGACAACGAGACCTACTACGCCCACCTCGACGCGGCGCTCGACGCCAAGCCCCAGATGACGATGGACGACGGCGCCGACTTGGTGGCGAAGCTGCACACCGAGCGCCAGGACATGCTCAAAGGGGTGATCGGCGGCACGGAGGAGACGACGACCGGCGTGATCCGCCTCCGCAGCATGGCGCAGGCCGGCAAGCTGCGCTACCCGATCGTCGCCGTCAACGAGGCGGACACGAAGCACCTCTTCGACAACCGGTACGGCACGGGCCAGAGCACGCTCGACGGCATCACGCGCGCGACGAACCTGCTGTG
>JADFRC010000061.1 GCA_022561455.1 Chloroflexota bacterium
CCCCATGCGAGCTCCTTGGCCTCCGACCCGCGTCCCACGCTCGTCACGCCCGCTCCGCTGACCGTGTGGTAGATCGTGCTGC
Source organism: Chloroflexota bacterium (assembly GCA_022561455.1). Classification (GTDB taxonomy): domain Bacteria; phylum Chloroflexota; class Dehalococcoidia; order Lucifugimonadales; family Australimonadaceae; genus JADFRC01. The sequence continues at coordinate 83 of JADFRC010000061.1, forward strand.
CGGTGTGGCGGTGCGCCCTCGTGGCCTCGCCTGGGCGCAGCATCTGCACCCAGCAGCCGATGGTCGGCATCGTCGGGCCGCCCGTCACGGGGTTGGTGTACTCCAGGATCACGCCGTCGTACTCGCTCGACTCGCCGGCCTCCGCCATCTCTTGGAGCGTCGCCTTCGCTTCCGCCCATTTGTACACATACGGCAGCAGCGCCAGGTCTTCGATGTCCGAGGTGTCCGGGCGCATGGCGCCGAAGCGCTTGCGGCTGTAGCCGTCCGGCTTCGTGATGGGCTGCGTCGTCCCTTCGGGGAAGTTCTCCCTGCCAGCCGCGTCGAGGTGTCCCACGAGGTGCGAGTCGAGGACGTCGAGCCAGACCGCCGGGCCGTTGGTGTCGTTGGTGTGGTCGTGCCACTTCCAGTTCGGCGTGAGGATGAGGTCGCCGGGCTCCATGACCATGCGCTCGCCCTCCACGGTGGTGTAGGTGCCCGTGGACTCGACCGCGAACCGCAGCGCTCCGGCCCGATGGCGGTGGCACTCCGCGACCTCGCCCGGCTTCACGAGCTGGACCGACATCTGGAGCGTCCGCGTCGTCGCCTTGGCGTCCGTCAGGTTCGGGTTGATGAGCTGGACCGTGCGCCGGTTGGCCGCATCGTCGACGCCGCCGAGCTTTATGACCTCGCCGGACTCCTCGAGGCAGTCGCGGATGGTCGTCCAGTCCCAGAGCCACGGCACGAGGTCGGGGCGGCGCTGGCGCTCCTGCCAGTGCCCGGCGAGGGAGTTCTCCTTCATGCGCTCGTGCAGTGCATCGAGCCTGGTGTCCAACTCAGCCTTCGTTGCCATTGCCAACCTCCCGTTGCCAAACTCCGTTGCGGGTGCCGTCGTCGCGCCACGCTGCGCGCATCATATCCGATGGGGCCCGGCGAGGCCCGATGGGCCGCGGTGGATTCTCACACGCGGATGCAGGCCACCTTGTGGCCGGGAGACTTCTCCACGAGCTCCACGTTGGCCTCGGTGCATGCCTGGATGCGTATGGGGCAGCGGTGCGCGAACGGGCAGCCCACGGGAGGGTTGATGGGGATGGCAGGCTCGCCTTCGAGCGGCCGGAGCCGCTCGCGTACCCCGAAGTGCGGCCGGGCCTCCAGCAGCGACTGCGAGTAGGGGTGTAGCGGCCGCTGGAGGACCTCCTCGGTCGGACCCTGCTCCATCAGCCGGCCGCCGTACATCACCGCGACCTGGTCCGACACGAACTCCGCCACGTTGAGGTCGTGCGTGATGAAGATCATGGTGAGCCCCAGGCGCTGCCGCAGGCCGTCGAGCAGCTCGAGGACCTGGGCCTGGATCGACACATCGAGCGACGACGCGGGCTCGTCGGCCAGGATCATCGTGGGCTCGGATGCCAGCGCGCGGGCGATCGCGATGCGCTGCCGCTGACCTCCGCTGAACTCGTGCGGATAGCGGTAGATGTGGTCGGCACGCAGCCCGACCTGCTCCATCAGCTCGACGACGCGCTCGCGGCGTTCCATCGGGCTCATGTCGAAGTGGATCGTGAGCGAGCGGCCGATCAGGCGCTCGATACGCATCCGTGGGTTGAGCGACGAGAACGGGTCCTGGAAGACGAACTGGACGTCCTTGCGGATCGCTTTCATCTCGGCGGGGCCGGCCCGCAGGACGTCGTGCCCGCCGATGTGGACCTCGCCGGCGGTCGCGGGGATCAGCCGCGCGATCACCCGTGCCGCCGTCGACTTTCCGGAGCCGCTCTCGCCCACGAGGCCGAGAGTCTCCCCCGCCGCCAGGTCGAAGGAGACGTCCTCGACGGCGTGGACGACCTTGCGGCCGTACAGGAGCCGGGGGAGCAGCCCGCCGGTGATGTCGAAGTGCTTGGTGAGCCCGCGCACGCGCAGGAACGCTCCGCCGTCGGCGGAGGGCGTCGTTCCGGGGGCTGCTCCGGCGGTCTGCACTGCTTTAGGCCTTCGCGCCCACGCCGGCGAGTGGGAAGTGGCACGCGGCCAGCCGGCCGTCGCCCGCGGGCTCCAGCGCTCGCAGCTCGGGCGTCTCGCGCCGGCACCGGTCCTCGGCGTACGGGCACCGCGGGTGGAAGCGGCAGCCGTCGGGGGGCGAGCGCAGGTCGAAGATCGTCCCGGCGATCGGCGTGAGCGGCTGGCCGCGGCGGGGGATCGAGCGGAGGAGCCCGTCGGTGTAGGGGTGGCGTGGCCCGGTGAACAGGCTCGTCGACTCGCCTACCTCCATGAGCCTTGCGCCGTACATGACCGCCACCTTGTCGCACATCTGCGCGACCACCTCGAGGTCGTGAGAGATGAACAGCAGCGCGAGCCCCATGTCGTGCTGGAGGTCCTGGATGACGGAGAGCACCTGCGCCTGGATGGTCACGTCGAGCGCCGTCGTGGGCTCGTCCGCGATGAGCAGGTCGGGCCCGCAGGCGAGCGCGATGGCGATCATGACGCGCTGGCGCATGCCGCCGCTGAACTCGTGCGGGAACTTGCCGTACGTGTCCTTCGGCCGCGGTATCTTCACCCGCTCGAACATCTCGATCGCGCGCTGCTTCGACTCGCCGAAGCCCATGTGCAGGTGGTGGCGGAAGACCTCGGAGACCTGGTCGCCCACGGTGTAGGCGGGGTTGAGGGAGGTCATGGGCTCCTGGAAGATCATGCTGATGCGCTGCCCGCGTATCGTCCGCATCTCCGCCTCGCTCTTCGTCGCGAGGTCCTCGCCGTCGAAGAGGATGCGCCCGGCGGTGATGTCGGCTTGCGAGTCCAACAGACGCATGATCGAGAGCGCGGTGACGCTCTTGCCGGAGCCTGATTCGCCGACCAGCCCCAGCACCTCGCCGGAGTCGATGGTGAACGACGTATCGTCCACCGCTCGCAGCGTCCCCCCGTCGTCGAGCGCGAAGTCGACGGTGAGGTGCTGTACGTCCAGGATGGCCATGGTCAGGCTGCCGCTCGCTTGCGGGCGCGCCGGCGGCCGTGGTAGCGCGGGTCCAGGTGGTCCCGCAGGGCGTCGCCGAGGAGGACGAACCCCATGATGAGGAGCGTGAGTGCCAGGCCTGGGAAGATGGCCAGCCACGGCGCGACCTCCAGGTAGTCCTGCGCGCCGCTGAGCATCTGACCCCAGCTGATCGTGGGCGGCACGAGGCCGAGGCCCAGGAAGCTCAGGGAGGCCTCCGCCGTGATCGCCGAAGGGAAGTTCAGCGTGATCTGCACGACCACCGGTGCCATGGCGTTGGGCAGCACATAGCGGAGCAGCGTCGAACCGGAGCTCTCGCCGATCGCGCGCGCGGCCTCCACGTACTCACGCTCGCGCTGGGCGAGGACCCCGCCGCGGATCAGCCGCGCGTACCGCGGCACCGAGCTGAAGGAGATGGCGACCCAGAGCGCGCCAACGCTCGGCCCAACCGCCGCGACGAGTGCGATGGCCAGCAGCCGGCCGGGCATCGCGATGATCGCGTCCATGATGCGCATGATTATCGTATCGACCCAGCCGCCCTGATATCCCGCGAAGGCGCCGAGCGGGACCCCGATGACCACGGCGATCAGCACCGCGCCCGTGGCCACCAGCAGGCTGACGGTCAGGCCGGAGATGATCCGCGAGAAGAGGTCCCGTCCGAGGTGGTCCGTCCCCATGATGTTGGAGAGCGTCGGGCCGGTCAGGCGGATCGCGACGTTGGGCTCCTCCACGTCGTGCGGCGCGATGTACGGGCCGATGATCGCGACGATGATGGAGCCCGCGAGGATCGCCGCGCCGATCTGCGCTTTGCGGTCGTTCGCGATGATGCCGCGGATCGTGCGCCACGCCGCGACGTACGAGCTCGGCAGCTGCGGTGGTGCCGGGACTGCGACCGCTTCGCTCATGCGCTCGGTGCCTGCCTTACTCGTACCTGATACGAGGGTTGAGAAGGGCGTACAGGATGTCCGCGAGGTAGTTCATGAAGACCACCATCAGCGCGATGAATATCACCACCCCCTGCACGGTGGCGAAGTCCCGGTTGAAGATGGACTGGAGCAGGAGGAAGGAGATGCCCGGATAGGCGAAGATCGACTCGATGATGGTCGAGCCGCCCATCAGGCGTGAGATGTCGAACCCCAGCACCGTCACCGTCGCCAGCATCGAGTTCTTGAAGATGTGCTTCCAGATGACGAGGCGCTCGCTCAACCCCTTCGCCCGCGCCGTGCGGACGTAGTCCTCCCGCATCTGCTCGATGAAGTCGGTGCGGATGAAGCGGATGACGTTGGCGGCGAAGTCCAGCCCCAGCACGATGGTCGGGAGCGTGATGTGCCTGAGGAACTCGACGAAGTCGTCCTGAGGCGCCGTATACCCGAACGTCGGCAGCCAGCCCAGGTAGACGCCGAAGAGCAGCACCAGCATCAGCGCGACCCAGAACCCCGGCGTGACCAGGCCGAACAGCACCACGCCGTTGGCCAGGTGGTCCACCCACGTGTTCTGCTTGACGGCGGCGGCCACGCCGAGCGGGATGGCGACGAGGGTGCCGAGGATGATCGAGGCGAGCGCGAGGTAGATGGTCGCCGGGAGGCGCGCGAGGATGATGTCCATGACGGGGATCGCGTGCAGCGGCGACGTGCCGAGGTCTCCCTGGAGGGCGCGGCCGAGCCAGCGGGCGTACTGGAGGGGGATGGGGTCGTTGACGCCGAGGCGGATCTCCATCGCCGCGTAGACCTCTTTGGAGATCACATCGGCGATATCCCCGCCGGAGTAGCCCAGCATGACGAGGACGCGGTCACCGGGTATGAGCAGGACGAGCGAGAAGACGATCACCGAGATGATGAACAGCGTCGGGATGGTCTCGAGCAGCCGTCTGAGCGAGTAGCGGATCAGCATCGGCCGCTGCCATCCACCGCCGGGGTGGCGTCAGACAGGCCGGCGGGCGCCGGCCTGTCTGTGTGCGCGCAGAGGGTCCGCCGAACGGTCGTTGGGTCTGGTGACATCTAGTCCTCGAAGTAGACGCGCCAGAGTCCGCCGCCGATGGGGCCTCGTGTGTAGCCTCCCTCGCCGCGGTGCTCGAAGCCCTTGAGGTTGTCGTTCCACCCGAAGAAGCGGGTGAAGTTCCAGCCCATGTGCTTGGTGATGACCGCGTCGTAGAGGATCGTCGCGATCTTGCTGTACTGGGCCAGCTTGTCCTCGATCTCGGTGAGTCCGTAGTAGACGTCGATCATCGAGTCGAGCTCCGGGTTGCAGTAGCGCGTCTGGTTGTTGTAGTGGAGCTCGGTCAGCTCGCACCGCCAGCGGCCGGCGGCGTCGATGACCGGGTCGCCGCCCCAGCTCCCGCCCTTGGGGCTCAGGTCGAAGTCGCCGGTCGCCTGCTTGTCGTCGTAGACGCCCGATTCCAGGACCTGGAGGTTGACGTTGAAGCCGACGTCGCGCAGCTGGCGCGAGAGGCTCACGCCGATCGGCTCGCCCTGGCCGCGGCCGACGATGAGCCGGATCGGCTCGCCTGCGTACGACGAGGCAGCGAGCAGAGCTCTCGCCTTGTCGGGGTCTCCCTCTCGGCGTGGGCAGCACGCCCGCAGCGTGTCGTCCCATATCGACCCAGGGGGCACCACCCCGTCCATCAGCGCGCCGAGGCCGAAGAACGCCTCGTCGAGCAGCTTCTGCATGTCCATCGCATACGTCGCCGCCAGGCGGACGTCTATGTCGTCGAAGATCGGCGAATCGACGTTGAATATGACCCGGCGGTAGCCGGACCGCGTGGCGGGGCTCACCTCGATCGCACCGATCTCACCCGACTCGACCCGGCCGGCGAAGATCGGGGTGAGCCGCTCCGTCAGCTGGATCTCCCTGGTCCGCAGCGCGTTCCCGCGGCTCGTCGCGCTGGCGATGAGCTGGAAGACGATCTTCTCCAGATACGGCTTGCCGCCCCAGTAGTCGTCGAAACGCGTGACGACCGTCTTGGAGGCGGGGACCCACTCATCGAACTTGAACGGGCCCGTTCCCGGCGAGCCCTCGCGGACCTGGATCTCGCCTGGCTCGAGCGAGTCGACCGGGATGATGGGCAGCACGCTGATGTCGCTGATGATGATCGGGAACGACGATTGGCTGCCGGCCATGTTGAACCGGACGGTGTACTTATCGACCGCCTCGATCGAGCGGACGAGCGGGGCCAGCTCGCCGTGGCCTCTCGCCGCGTTGTTGGCGTCCATCACGTAGTTCACGGACCAGATGACGTCGGCCGACGTCATCTCCACGCCGTTGTGGAACAGCACCCCCTGGCGCAGGTGGAACGTCCACACCGAGGAGTCGTCGTTGGCGACCCAGGACGTCGCCAGCACGGGGTAGAGGTTGCCGTCGCCGCCGAGCTGGATCAGCGGCTCGAGCCATGTGGCTTCCTTGGTGTGGCCGTCGACCGAGCTCGTGGTGGTGAATGCGTGCGGTGAGGTGACCTCCTTGGCGCTGCCGAAGATCAGCGTGCCGCCCTGGCGCTCCTCCCACAGCTCCGCCTCGCCCGCGGCCACGCCGGCAGCCGAGGCACCGCCGGCTTCGAAGAACTCAGTGGTGGGTGTCGGGACCGCGGTCGCTGTCGGCTCCTCCGCGCCGCAGGCAGCAGCCACGGCCAGCAGGGCCGCGCCGATGCAGGCGCCGGTCAGGGATCGGACCCAGGTCGCTGACGGTTTCATGCTCATCCCCCTCACGCCTCTCACGCTGCCTCTGGTGGCTCGCTACGCACTACGCCTTGGCGGGGCGGCGCGTTTCCGCGTCCTGCTACTCCGTCACCTCGATGGTCGCCTTGCCGTGCTCGCCGGGGTCGGTCGAATCGTCGATCGTGAACGTCCCGGCCACATCGAGCTTGATCTCGTAGAACTCGACCCGGCCGCCGCCGGTCCCGTAGCTCTCATCCAGGTTGATGTCGATGCCGAGTCCCTCGATCGTGAAGTGGTGCGCCTTGGTGCTGCGGCTCCCGCTCTGGCGTATGGCGCCGATCTTGATCGTGTCGCCCACCTTCGCCGTGATCAGCATGTCTCCGGCGCGGGTGGAGGGGCGGCCCTCCGCCTGATAGCCCCAGTAGCCCTCCAGCATCCGCATCTCGAAGTTCCCGTCCTCCACCACGAAAGCCTCGATCTCGTAGACCGTGCCCGAGGCGAGCGCTGGCCCGACGATCAGCACCGCCTTGCCGTGCTCGCCGGGGTCGGTCGAGTCGTCGATGATGAACGTGCCCTCGATCGTGAGCACGATCTCGAACGGCTCGACAGCCGCGTCCCCGAGCGGGATGTCGATGCCCAAGCCCTCGATCGTGAAGTTGTGTGGCTTCGTGCTCCGGCTGCCGCTCTGGCGGAGCCGTCCGAACTGGAGCGTGTCGCCGACGTTCGCCGTCATGACGATGCCGTCGCCCGTCTTGGAAGTGGGCCGCGCCTCGGCCTCGTAGCCCCAGTACGGCTCGGAGCCCATGCGGAGCTCGAAGTTGCCGTCCTCCACGACCCAGTTGTCGAGGACGTAGATGACAGGCCCTCCGGCCGGCTCCTTGCGTTCCGAGGAGACGATCTCGGCCAGGCCGTGCCTGCCACGGTCGGTGTTGTCGTCGATGGCATAGGAGCCGAGCTCGCAGATCGCGATCTCGACGCCGTCCTGCGAGCCGCCCGGCACGAGCGCTATGTCGACGCCCAGCGCCGCGACCGTGAAGGCGTGGAGGTTCGCCGTCGAGGCGGAGCGGACGGTCCCGATGCGGATGACGTCGTTCGGGCTGACCTTGATGATGATGCCGCCCGCTGTCGACGAGACGCGCGCCCCGGCCTCGTAGCCCCAGTACGCCTCGGCCCCCATGACGAGCTCGAAGGAGCCGTCCTCGACCACGAACTCGCTCACCTCGTAGAGCGTCCCGCCCTCTTCGGGCGTGCAGGCCTCGGTGATGGCCGGCGGCGCTATCGTGGGGGTCGGCGTGGGCTCGGGCGTCGCGGTCGCCTCGGGAGCGGCCGTGGCCGGAGGTGCCTCGGTCGGCGTCGCGGTCGCATCCGCGCCGCATGCGGCAGCAAGCGCCGCGACGAGCGTCACCAGGACGGGCAGGACGAACCTCTTCACATCGGACTCCAGGTCCTGTCGTTCCGCAGGGGATGGGGCATCGGCGCGCGAGAAGTCCACGTGGGCGCCGATTGGGCGGTAGCCTACCAGGTGGCCGTCGATTAGCAAGCACGCTCCCCGCCGCCCCGCCTAGCGGTGGACGGGACCCCCGTTGCGCAACTTCCAGCCGGGGGCGATGATTGCCGCCTACTGGCCGCTCCCGGCACGAGGCACCCCTCTTGAAGAGCTATCTCTCCCACCTCGAATGTACCGTGACCGGCGAGACGTACGACGCGGACGTCCTCCACACGCTCTCGCCCGGCGCGCAGGCGGTGCTCTACCCGCGCTACGACCTTCCCGCGGCGGCCCGCGAGCTCGACCGCACGGCCATCGCGGCCCGTCCGCCGGGCATCTGGCGCTTCTTCGAGCTGATGCCCGTGCGCGACGAGGCGAACGTCGTCACGATGGGCGAGGGCGGCACGCCGATGCTCCGCGCGCGGCGGCTCGAGCGCGCCCACGACGCACGCACGCTGTATATCAAGGACGAGGGGCTGAATCCGACCGGCTCCTTCAAGGCGCGGGGGCTCTCCGCCGCCGTCTCGCGGGCGAAGGAGCTCGGCCTCGCCAAGCTCACGGTCCCCTCGGCTGGGAACGCGGCGGGGGCGCTCGCCGCCTACTGCGCGCGTGCGGGCATGGAGTGCCACGTCTTCATGCCGGCCGACGCGCCGGACGCCAACAAGAAGGAGGCTGCGCTCGCCGGCGCGCACGTGAGCCTCATCGACGGCCTGATCTCCGACGCGGCGGCCTCCTCGCGCGCCGAGGCGGCCAGGCTCGGCCTGTTCGATATGTCCACGTTGCGCGAGCCCTACCGCGTCGAGGGCAAGAAGACGATGGGCTACGAGATCGCGCAGGACCTCGGCTGGCGGCTGCCGGAGGCAATCATCTACCCCACGGGCGGCGGCACGGGGATCGTCGGCATGTGGAAGGCGTTCGAGGAGATGGAGGCGCTGGGCTGGATCGGGAGCGAGCGGCCGAAGATGATCGTGGTGCAGGCTGAGGGCTGCGCGCCCATCGTCCGTGCGTTCGAGCGCGGCGAGCGACACGCCGAGCCCTGGGAGAACGCGCAGACGATCGCCGCCGGGATACGCGTGCCGTCGGCCATCGGCGACTACCTGATCCTCGACGCCGTGCGGGAGAGCGGCGGCACGGCGCTCACGGTCTCCGACGACGACATGCTTGACGCGATGCGGGAGATGGCCTCAGCCGAAGGCATCTGGCCGGCGCCGGAGGGCGCCGCGACGCTCGCCGGGTACGCTAAGCTGCGAGCGTCCGGCTTCCTGGCGCCGGAGACCGAGACGGTGCTCATGAACACGGGCAGCGGGCTGAAATACCAGGAGCTCGTCGAGACACCGAGCTAGCGTGGTGGGTGTAGGGGCGCGATTCATCGCGCCCTCGGGCGTCATCAATGGCGCCCCGGCCCGTTGAGCTGCCTTGCCTCAAAAGCCTTTTTCATGCACCAGATGGGGAGTGCAGAGAGCCTGCCCTGAGCCTGCCGAAGGGAAGGGGGGCGGGGGGATGGTCGAACGGGCTGTTGGGCACCGACGCCACACGGGTGGGGTGGAGTTTTGGAGGCAAAGCCCCCCGCTGGTGGGTGTATCGTGAGGCACCCACGGAGAGGACCATGAGCACGGTCATCGAGCTGGACGGCCTGACCAAGCACTACGGCTCGGCGCGCGGCATCGCCGGCGTCGACCTCGAGGTGAACGAGGGCGAGGTCTTCGGTTTCCTCGGCCCCAACGGCGCGGGCAAGACCACCACCATCCGCCTGGTCCTCGACCTGATCCGCCCGAGCAGCGGCACGGCGCGGGTGTTCTCGCTCGACGCCCGCCACGACGCCACGCTGATCCACAGCCGCACCGGATACATGCCGGGCGAGCTAGCGCTCTACGACGGCTTGACTGGCACCGAGATGCTCCAGTACGCGGCCAACCTCCGGGGCGGCGTGGACCGGGGTTTCGTCGAGGAGCTCGCGGAGCGGCTCGACTGCGACCTCTCACGGCCGATCAGAACGCTCTCGACCGGCAACAAGCACAAGGTGGGGTTGATCCACGCGCTGATGCACCGGCCGGAGCTGCTGATCTTGGACGAGCCCACTTCCGGCCTGGACCCCATCGTGCAGCAGGAGTTCCACCGGATGCTCGACGAGGTCCGGGCGGAGGGGCGCACGGTGTTCCTCTCGTCGCACATCCTGCCGGAGGTCGAGGCGGTCTGCGACCGTGTCGGCATCATCCGGGAGGGCAGGCTGGTCACGGTGCTGCAGGTGAAGGCCCTCAAAGAGAGCGCGGTGAACGACCTGGAGTTCCACTTCGCCGCCGAGGTGCCGGCCGATGAATTCGCGTCGCTCCCTGGGGTGCGCGAGGTGACGGTGGAGGGCACCGTCGTGCGCTGCACCATAACGGGATCGGTCGACGCGGTCGTGAAAGCGGCGGCGCGCCACGAGGTGCTCGACGTCATCAGCCACGAGCGGGATCTGGAGGAGGTCTTCCTGGCGTACTACACGGGGGAGAGCGGCGATGCTGCGTAACGTGTTCCTGAAGACGTTGCGCGACCAGCGGCGGTCGCTCCTGTGGTGGGGTATCGGCCTCCTCGCCCTCACCTCCCTGACGGTGGCGACCTACCCGGCGGTCACCGATGTCCCGGAGGGGTTCGACGAGTTCCTCGAGCAGTTACCGGAGGCGCTGGCTAGGATTTTCATCGGTGGGTTCACCGACTTCACGTCACCTGAAGGGTTCCTCAACACCCAGCTCTTCGTCCTCGTCGTGCCGATCATGTTCGTGATCTTCGCTGTCCTCGGCGGGAGTGGCGCGATCGCTGGCGAGGAGGGCGCGGGCACGCTGAGTCTGCTGCTGACGTCGCCCCTCCCGCGGTGGCGGATCGTCGTCCAAAAGTTTGGGGCGGTCGCGGTTGCCACGTTCACCCTCGCGTTGCTGCTCTGGGTGAGCCTGGCCATCGGCGCCGTTGCGGTCGACCTAGACGTCAGCACGCTGAGGCTGGCGGCGGTCTCGTTCAGCACCGCCCTGCTCGGCGTCGCCTTCGGTGCGTTGGCGCTGGCTCTGGGATGCATCACCGGCGCCCGAGGGACAAGCGCCGGCGCTGCGAGCGGAGTGGCGATGGCGGCGTACTTCCTCAACGCGCTGGCGCCGATCTCCGATGTAACCACGCCGCTTCAGAAGCTGTCACCCTTCTACTACTTCATCGGGGCGGACCCACTCACGAACGGGCTCAACATCCTCCACGTCTCCGTCCTGCTCGGGCTCACGGCCGTCGCGCTCGGGGTCGCCCTGCTCGCGTTCGAGCGCCGCGACGTGCGCGGCTGAGGAAAGGGAGGCGGCTGCAGTGGAAACAGGGCTTGCTGGGAAGGTCGTGCTCATCACCGGCGCCGGACGGAACATCGGCCGCGCGACCGCGATCATGT
>JADFRC010000002.1 GCA_022561455.1 Chloroflexota bacterium
CCGTCATCGGCGCGTCGCAGTACACGATCCAGGTCAGCGGCAGCACGATCTTCATCTCGCCGCTCGACGCCGTCCCCGTCCGCAACGTCCCCGTCGTGACGCCGGAGGTCGACCTCACGGCCGACGTGATCGACCCCGCCGCCGTTGCCGACGGCATCGAGCGGGGCCTCCGGAGGCTCGACCTCGCCGGAGCGGACTCGCCCGTGGCGCTCGGCGTGCACTGGGGCGGCTCGGCGACCTTCGCTCGGCTCGACGGCTTCTGCCGGGGCGTCGTGCGGGCCATGCAGCCCGTGCTGGACGCGGGCAACCCGCTCGTGCTGGTGAGCGACGGCGACATCGGCGGGCTGGTCGGCCTGCACCTGCGCGAGGAGCTCGGGCTCACGAGCCCGCTCATCTCCATCGACGGCATCGAGCTGCGCGAGTTCGACTACGTGGACGTGGGCGAGCTCATCCCGTCCTCAGGCGCCGTGCCCGTCGTCATCAAGTCGCTCGTCTTTCCGGCACCGGCCCACGGTTCCCCGTAGCGTGGCGCACTGGTACCTGGTACGCCACGGCGAGACGGAGTGGAACGCGCAGGAGCGGGTCCAGGGGCAGACGGACGTCCCGTTGAGCGGCGTGGGCCGGGAGCAGGCGGCGCGCACGGCACAGCGGCTCGCCGGCTGCGGGTTCGGAGCCGTTTACGCAAGCGACCTCGTTCGCGCGCAGGAGACCGCCCGGATCATCGTCGCGCGCGGCTCGGAGCCCCGCCCGGAGGTGCGGCACCGTCCGTCGCTCCGTGAGATCGCCTACGGCGTGCTCGAAGGCGAGCGCTGGGAGGAGGTCCGCGCCTCCACCGGCGAGCTGCGCGACTCCCAGGGGACCTACCACGACCTCGATCTGAAGCCGGAGGGAGGCGAGTCGTTCCGGGAGCTGCTCGAGCGTTTGGCCGGGTTCGCGCGCGAGCTGGAGGCGAGCCACCAAGACTCCGACGCGCTCGTCGTCTCCCACGGAGGGGCGCTCCGCGCGCTCGCCGTGGGCCTGCTCGGCCTGCCGCCGGAGGCCTTCTGGCGCATGCGCGGCCTCCTGCCGGCCAGCGTGTCGGTCATCCGCCACGATGAGGGCTTCTCGACGCTGACGGCCTGGAACGACGTCGGCCACCTGCTCTAGCTGGCACGCGGCTGTTGCCCGTTCGTCCTGAGGCTCTCGAAGGACGAGAGAGCCTCGCCCACCAGGCGGCTGGTCATGGGCAGGCGTTCGTCCGTACTTCGACAAGCTCAGCACGAACGGAGAGGAGGACGCTCGCCACGACGCGCTGAGGCCTGCATGCCGAGGCGGTGCGAGCCCCTGGTATACTGGCTCGCGAGGATATCCCCCATGCCCACCACCAAGAAGCCGAAGACAGAGAAGAAGCCGCTGACGACCGCCGAGTTCATCGAGCAGGTCAACAAGCAGGACGTGAAGCGCAACGGACTCAAGATCCGGTTCGGCTTCACCAAGAACCAGCGGTAAACCCCCTCGTGGCCGAACCCCACGAGCTGTCCGTGACCGAGGCCGCCGCCGCGATCCGCGCGCATGACCTCTCCCCCGTCGAGCTCGTTCAGTCGCTGCTAGACCGTATCGATGCGCTCGAGCCCAAGCTCGTGGCCTGGGCGACGCTCGTCCCCGAGCAGGCGCTGGCCGCGGCGCGTGAGGCCGAGCGCCACGCCGGGCCCAAGAGCCCGGTGCACGGCGTCCCCTTCGGCGCCAAGGACATCTTCGACACCGCGGGCATCCGCACCGCCGCGGGCTCCAAGATCTGGGCCGAGCGCGTGCCGGAGAAGGACGCGGCCTCCGTCGCGCTGCTCAAGGGCTCCGGCGCGGTCCTGCTCGGCAAGACGCACACGACCGAGTTCGCCGACGGCGACCCGGCGCCCAGCCTGAACCCGTGGGGGGCCGAGCACACGCCCGGCGGGTCGAGCACCGGCTCCGGCGTCGCCGTCGCGGCCCGCATGGTGCCCTTCGCGCTCGGCTCGCAGACCGTCGGCTCGGTGCTCCGGCCCGCCGCCTACAACGGCATCGTCGGCCTCAAGCCGACGTTCGGCCGCATCAGCAGGCTCGGCGTCGCCCCGCTCGCGGACTCCTTCGACCACGTGGGCGTGCTGACGCGCACGGTCGCGGACGCGGCTGCGGTCCTCGATGTGCTCGCTGGCCATGACGCCGCCGACCCCGACAGCGCCGAGGAGCCCGTGGACGCCTATTCGGCGGCGCTCGGAACCGGCGGGCCGCCGCGCATCGGCCTCGTGCGGACGTGGTTCGCCGACGAGTCCGACGCCGAGACGCGCCTGAAGATGGAGGACGTGGCGCAGAAGCTGGCCCGCGCCGGCGCCGAGGTGCACGAGGCCGACCCAGGCATCGACTTCGGCGAGGCCTACGCGCACCACCGGGTGATGATGGAGACGGAGACGGCCGCGACGCACGCCGAGCTCTTCGCCGGCAACGAGCACCTCTACGGCCCGAAGCTGACCGGCTACATCCGGCGTGGCCAGGCCCACTCCGCGACGGCGTACGTCGCCGCCGCCGCGTTCCGCCGCAGGATGACGGCCCTCGCGAGGGCCGCGTTCGAGCGCGTCGACGTGCTGCTCATGCCGACCGCGTCCGGCCCGGCGCCGCGCGACCTCACGTCCACCGGCGACACGCGTTTCCAGAGCGCGTGGAGCTACACGGGGTTCCCGAGCATCACGGTCCCGATGGGGCTTGCCAGCAACGGCCTGCCGTTGGGCATGCAGCTCGCCGGCGCTCCGTTCGAGGAGGCGAAGCTGCTGCGCGTCGCGCACTGGGCCGAGCAGGCCCTCGGCGTGCGGCTCAGCCCGCCGGTGTAGGGGCGCCTAGGCGGGCGCCGCCTCGGACACCTCGTCGTCGAACTCGTTGGCCGGCGCGTCGACCCGCTTCACGCCGGCGAGCGCCAGCCCGCGGTGCAGCTCGTACTGCTTCGCGTACAGCCCGCCGAGAGCGATGAGCTCGTCGTGCGTGCCATTCTCGACGATCCGTCCGTGGTCCATCACGACGATCTGGTCGGCGTTGCGGATCGTCGAGAGCCGGTGGGCGATGACGACGGCGGTGCGGCCGTGGAGCAGCTTGCCGATGGCGTCTTGGATCATCCGCTCGGTGTGCGTGTCGACGTTCGCCGTCGCCTCGTCCAGGATGATGATCCGCGGGTCGGCGGCGAGCGCACGGGCGAAGCTGATCAGCTGCCGCTGTCCGACGCTCATGTTCGCGCCGCGCTCCTGCATCTCCGTGTTGTAGCCGTCCGGGAGACTCATGATGTGGTCGTGGATGCCGACGGCCTTGGCCGCTCGCTCCACGTCCTCGTCGCTCGCCTCTTCGTGCCGGTAGGCGATGTTCTCGCGGATGGTGCCGGAGAACTGGAACGGCTCTTGGAGCACGATGCCCATCTGGTGTGCCAGCGAGTCGCGCGTCACGTCCCGGACGTCGTGCCCATCGATGGTGAGCCGCCCCGAGTCGACGTCGAAGAAGCGCGAGAGCAGCGCGGCCATCGTCGTCTTGCCAGCGCCCGTCTTGCCGACGAGCGCGATCGTCTGGCCGGGCGCGATGTCCAGGTTGATGTCGTGCAGCACCGGCTTGCCGGGGCTGTAGGCGAAGGACACGTTCTCGAACCGCACCGCGCCCTCGATCGGGGGGAGCTCGATCGCATCCGGCGCGTCGCGCAGGTCAGGCTCGATGTCGAGGAGGTCGAAGACCCGCGCACCTGACGCCATCGCTCGCTGGAGCTGCGTGAACTGCATCGTCAGCATGCGGATCGGGTCGAAGAACCGCTGGATGTAGAGGGCGAACTGGACGAGCACCCCGATCAGTATGGTCCCGGTGAGCACCATCTGCCCGCCGAATACGATCGTCGCGGCGAGTCCGAACGACATGAACACCTCGACCGTCGGCATCAGGGATGCGGACAGCCGCTGGGCCACCAGGTTCGTGTCGAGGTGCTGATGGTTCAGATCGTCGAAACGCTCGTAGTTGGTCTCCTGGCGGTTCATGCTCTGGACGATGCGGACGCCGTCGAGGTTCTCGGCCAGGGAGGCGTTGACCCGCGAGATGGCGACGCGGACCCGGAAGTACGCGGGCCGGGCGAAGCGCTGCCAGACCGCGATGATCACGATGAGCAACGGGAGCGTCGCCAGCGAGAGGAGCGTGAGCCGCCAGTTGACCGCCAGCATGACGCCCAGGATGCCGACCACGCTGAGCAGGTCGGCGAGGCTCGTCACCAAGATGTCCATGAACTCCTGGAGCTGATAGACGTCGTTCTGCGCCCGCGACATCACCGAGCCGACCTTGTTGCGGTTGTGGAACGACATGGACAGCCGCTGGAGGTGGGCGAACAGGTCGCGCCGCAGGTCGTACACGACCAGCTGGCCCACCCGCGCGAGGATGACCTGGTGGCTGTAGTTGGAGGCGTAGTGGACGGCGATCACGGCGCCGAAGACGATGCCCAGGAAGTTCAGGCCGCTCAGGTCGCCCTTCTCGATGTAGTCGTCGATGGCGATCCTGATGAGCACGGGGATGGCGACCGTCGCCGCTGCGTAGACCAAGACGCCGATCATCGCCAGCGCCACCTCCCGCCGGTAGGGGCCGAGGTAGCCGATGAGCCGGATGATGACGCGCTGGTCGTAGAGCCGCGTGCCGTCGTCGTCGATGTCGCCGTCGACGTGACGCATGTGCCAGTTCCCGCCGCCGCCCCCCCCGCCGCTGTACATCATGAGGCGGCACCTCGGGCGGGGAGCCCCGCGGCGGTTGACGGGTGCCCGTCGGCGCTTGCCGCGATCTGCACCTCCGCCATCTGCGAGAACAGCCCACCGGAGGCGGCGAGCTCCTCCGGCGTGCCCATCTCGGCGATGCGCCCCCCGTCCAGGACGACCAACGTCCGCGCGTGCTGGATGGACGAAAGGCGGTGGGCGATGATGAACGTCGTGCGCCCCTTGACCACCGCCTCCATCGCGCGCTGGATCTCCGCCTCGGTCCCCGCGTCCACGCTGGAGGTCGAGTCGTCGAGGACCAGGATGGGCGGGTCGAGCAGCAGCGTGCGGGCGATCGAGAGCCGCTGGCGTTGACCGCCTGAGAGCGTCACGCCGCGCTCGCCGACCTCCGTGTCGTACCCCTCCGGCAGCAGCATGATCTCGTCGTGGAGCTGCGCGGTCTTCGCGGCCGCGACGATCTCCTCCTGCGTGGCGTCCAGCCGGCCGTAGGCGATGTTCTCGCTGACCGTCGCGCTGAACAGGAACACGTCCTGCTGCACGAGGCCCACGGCCGCCCGGAGCGAGGCGAGCGTTACGTCGCGGACGTCGGTCCCGTCGATCGTCACGCGCCCGCCGTCGACGTCGTAGAAGCGGGCGAGGAGGCTCATCATCGTCGTCTTGCCGGCGCCCGGCGCTCCGAGCAGCGCGATCACCTCGCCCGGCTCGACGGTGAGGTCGATGTCGCGCAGCGTCGGCTGAGAGGTGTACGAGAAGTTGACGCCCTCGAACCGCACCTCGCCGCGCACGTCCTCGAGCACGACGGCGCCGGGGCGCTCCTCGACCGGCGATGGCGCGTCCAGCACCTCGAACAGCCGCTCGCCCGCGGAGATGGCGCGCGCGAACGTGTTCACGAGCATGCCGATCATGCGGACGGGCTGGACGAGCAGGCTCGTGTAGAAGATGAACGAGACCAGCTCACCCACGCTCATGCGCTCGCTGATGACCGCCTGACCGCCGAACCAGAGGATCATGCCCGTGGACGCCCAGAAGACCGCCTGCATGAACGCGCTGTTCTGGGACTGGAGCCGCCTCGCCTGGTACGTCCAGTCGTAGACCGACGTGTTCTTCCGCTCGAACTTCTGCTCCTCGTGCGCCTCCGCGCCGAACGCCTTGACGACGCGCTGCCCGGCCAGGTTCTCCTGGAGCACCGTCGTCATGAGCCCCATCTCGACCTGCGCGCGCCGCCACATCACCCGCATCCGCCGGCTCACGATCATCGCGCGGGCGGCGATGATCGGTACGAAGGTCAGGCTCACCACCGCGAGCTGCCAGTCCATGAGGAACATCATGGTGGAGGCGCCGCCGACCAGCAGGAGGATCTGGCCGGAGCGCACAAGCCCCATCTGGATGAAGTGGCGGTTCATCTCCACGTCGACGGTGGAGCGGGACATGAGGTCGCCCGTGTGCTGCGTATCGTGGAACGCGAAGCTCAGGTGCTGGAGCCTGTCGTACATGAGGTTCCGCACGCGGTAGGAGAGGTGCTGGGACACCGACTCCGCCATGTACAGGTTGACGTAGTTGAAGATACCGCGCAGGAAGACGACGCCGATGATGAGCCCCCCGAGCGTCACCATCTGCGACATGGTCGTGTCCGGGTCGCCGACGTCGTCGATGGCCGAGCCGATCAGCCGGGGGACGGTGAGGAAGAAACCGGTCGACAGCAGGAGGGAAGACCAGGCCGCCAACATCCGCCACCGGTCTTGGGCGGCAAGCTTCGTTATTCTCCAGAGGATTCGCATAGACGGGAGGAGCCGGGGCGCGTCTCGACGCAGTAGCGAGGGGAGGCGGCGTATGCCGCAGTATAGTCTATCGACTGCCTAGTCGGGAACGCGGTGCGCGCGCGGGAGGGGGCCGGTCGGGTGGCCTCGGCGCGATGCTAGAATGCGAGCCGCTCCGGAGCGTTCGTGCCATGCGTGGACAGTCGGTCATGCCCTATGCGCTGCGGCCCATGGGGGCCCACGATATCGATCAGGTCGCGGCGATGGAGCGGGAGGCCTTCCCGACGCTGTGGCCGCCCACGTCGTATCGGCGCGAGCTCAAGAACAGGGTCGCCGAGTACCTGGTCTGCGTCCGGGAGGGCGAGTTCGTCACCGTCGAGCCGCCCCGGCGCTCGCGTCTGCTCCGCCTCTTCAGCAGGCGCAACAAGCCCACGCTCCCCCTCCAGGTCCCGCTGCTCGTCGGCTTCGTCGGCGTGTGGTACCAGGCTGGCGATGCCCACATCGTCGCGATCGCCGTGCGGGAGAAGTACCGCCGCCGCGGCCTGGGTGAGCTGCTGCTGATCGGCGCCGTCGAGATGGCCATTCGCCGCGGCCAGCAGGTCGTCACCCTCGAGGTGCGCGCCTCCAACGACTCGGCCCAGGCGCTGTATGCGAAGTACGGTTTCAGCCAGACGGGCCTCCGCCCCCGCTACTACGCCGACAACCACGAAGACGCCGTCATCATGACCAGCGACCCGCTGGGCTCGGCCGAGTACGACGCGCTGTTCGCCGGCCTCCGCAAGGCGTTCGAGGAACGTTACGGCGAGGCAACGCGCGACTACCTGTAGGCCGGCCGCCGAGCGATGCCGATGCGGCCATCGCTCAGAACCGCCGTTCACACACCTGGCCGTCCGCGCATCTATCAATCCCGGTACCGGCAGGGAGTGCAGAGAGCCTGCCCTGAGCTTGTCGAAGGGGGCAAGCTCCTTGCCGGAGGCACCGGGTGTCCCCGTACTCATCGCCGCCACGCCCGGCCGTTCGTGAGCCTCCCCGTCCCGCGCGGCTGTTCGTGAACCTACCTGTCCCCGCCTAGCAGTCCAGCGCATCCACCCGATCCCTCTGTACCGTGGGGAGTGCAGAGGGGCGGGGCCCCTCTGCCGGGGGCATGGGGGTGTCCCCCATCGCTGGATTGATCACCCCCTTCCTGGCGAGGAAGGGGGACGGGGGGATGGTCGAAACGGTTGCAGGGCGCCAGCGTCAGAGGAGCGGGGAAGAGTTCTGGGCAGGACATGCTGGCGTGCCCGGCCGCTCAGTCCCCCACGTCCAGCGGCCCAAAGCTGAGCACGCGCTCGATCCGCAGCGCGATCACCGGCGCGCCGTCCAGCACCATGTCGTCGAACTGCGGGTAGCGCTCGCGCAAGAGCCGCACCGCCTCCGCGTGCTCGTGGCCCGACGTGAAGACCTCGGCCGTGCCATCGACCCGCACCCACGCCACGCGGTCCCAATCGTCCTCGTAGTGGTCGGCGGCGAGCGACGCCTTCGGGTTCAGCGCCAGGTTGCGGAGCCGCTTGTCGAGCCGCTCGCCCGTGCGGTTCCGCTCGCCACCGCTCACCACGTATGCGGTCCCACCGGAGAGCGCGAAGCAGACCGGCACGGCGTGTGGCGCCCCGGCCGCGTCCACCGTCGTCAGGTAGCCGACCAGCCGCGTGTCGAGGAACCGGCGCTGCTCGGGGGTCGGAGCGGTCATGAGCGCACCGTACCACGCCTGCCCCTCGCGCCCCTGTGCCTTGGCGCCTTGGCGCCTTGGCCCTGCGCCTTCGTTAGAATGCACCCCCATGCTTCGTCTCATCCTCGTGCGCCACGGACGCACCGCGTGGAACCTGCTCGGCCGCGTCCAGGGCGGCGGCGCGCTCGACGACGTCGGGCGCCAGCAGGCCGCGGCGCTCGCCGAGCGCCTCAGCGGCGAGCCCATCTCCGTCATCTACGCCAGCCCGGCGCTGCGGGCCCGCCAGACGGCGAGCGCCATCGCCGAGCGGCTCGGGCTCCCCGTGCGGCGCGCGATGCTCCTGCGGGACCTGAGCTACGGCAAGCTCGCCGGCGCGCTCGTGTCCGACGTCGAGGAGCGCGAGCCCGGCCTGCTCGAGCGTTGGCGCGCGAGCCCGCACACCGTGCGGTTCGACGGCGGCGAGACCGTCCCGGAGCTGCGCGTGCGCATCGCCCGCTTCATCGAGCGGACCGCGGAGCGTCACGACGGCGCGACGGTGCTCGCCGCGACCCACGACTCGCCCGTGCGGGTCGCGGCGTCGCTCGCGCTGGGCCTCGACGACTCGCAGCACACGCAGGAGCGTCTGCGCACGCGGCTCGCCTCCATCACCGAGCTCTCGGTCGACGGTGGGCTGATCGCGCTCCCGGTCCACAACGACGTCGGCCACCTGCAAGGGATCGACGGTGGGGCCTAGCGCCCGTAGTCCCAGGATGGGCCGGCGGCGCAAGGTGCTCCGTCCGCGCAGCGTGCGCGGCATCAAGCCGTATACCTCCGACGAGGTCTACGACCTGCTCGCCGCAGCGTACGGACCTCTCACGCTGGCGCGCCCCAGGCACGCCGACGGCACCGCCGAGCTCATCGAGACGATCCTCTCGCAGCACACCTCCGACACCAACGCGGAGCGCGCCTTCGCCGCGCTGGCCGACCGCTATCCGACGTGGCAGGCCGTGGTCGACGCGCCGACGGCCGAGCTTGAGGAGGTGATCCGCAGCGGCGGCCTCGCCCGGCAGAAGGCACCCCGCATCCAGGAGGCGCTACGCTCGGTCCACGCGCGCACGGGCGGCTATGGCATCGACTTCCTGGCGGAGATGGAGCTGCCCGATGCCAAGGCGTGGCTCCAGGAGCTGCCCGGCGTCGGGCCGAAGACGGCCGGCGTCGTGCTCTCCTTCGCCTACGGCCGCCCCGCGATGGCCGTGGACACGCACATCCACCGCGTCACCCGACGGCTCGGCCTCATCGGGCCCAAGGTCACGGCCGACGAGGCCCACGACGTGCTCGAGCCGACCATCGCGCCGGAGCGGGTGCTCGGCTTCCACGTCGGCCTCATCACCCACGGCCGTCAGGTATGCCACGCGCAGCGGCCCGCGTGCGCCGGCTGCGTCCTCGCGCCCCAGTGCCCGTCGCGGCCCCTGTTCGAGCGCGCCCCCGAGCGCACGCGGTGAGCGGCCCCACCGGGCTGCCATCGGGCGGCGCCGTGCCCGAGCGCACGCGGCGGGAGGCCCGCTCGCTGCTGGAAGCGCTATGCGCCGAGCACGGCATCACGCCCGTCCCGGCGCTCGAATGGTCGACGCGGATGCGGCGCGTCCTGGGCCGCGCCTTCGTCCGGGAGAACCGCATCCGGCTCTCGGCCTGGCTCGACGAGCGCCAAGCCGCCGACACGCTACGCCACGAGCTCGCGCACATCGCCGTCGGCCGCTCGCGTCGCCGGCCACACGGACCGCGGTGGCGTGCGTGGGCGGCGCGCCTCGGCGTCGAGCCCCGTGCCGCCGCGAAGGCCGAGCCCGCCCACGCGCCACCGCGCAGTCCGGGCCGCCGCCACGTCGGTCTCGAGTGCGCGAGCTGCGGCACGCGCTTCGTGCGGCAGCGCGTGCTCCGCGGCCTCTACTGCGCAGCCTGCGGCCCGCGCAAGGGCACGCTCGTGCGCACCGCCGAAGGCGACCGAGAAACGATCCACACCTGGGCACAAGGGCACAGCCCTTGACCCACTTGGGGTAGCACCGCGGAGCTCGGCGAACGCTGTCATTCAGAGCGGGGTGTTGGCGGTCAGCCCCGGACCACGTTTGTGCTGAGGCTCTCGAAGTACGAGCGAACGGTTGGCTGGCACCGCCGACGCCGAGGCACACCCCGGTTGCTCGCCCACCTGACGCGCTCCGGCTGGCGCCGCGGGGCTTGGCGCCAAGGAATGGCTTCACCGCACAGGACGGGGAGTGCAGAGAGCCTGCCCTGAGCTTGTCGAAGGGGGCGCTGCCCCTCTGCCGGGGGCACGGGGGTGCCCCCCGTATTTGGCTTTACCACCCCTATCCTGGCGAGAGCCTGCCCTGAGCACAGTCGAAGGGAAGGGGGACGGGGGGATGGTCGAAGCAGTCGTGAGCGCCGACCCCTCGCTAGCGGCGTGGCGCTTCGAGGCGACCGGCTTACGCGGGCGGTCCGCCGCAGCACGCTCAGGGTCTTGGCAGAAAGCCTCCCCGCGCCCTATGATGGGGCTGCGGCAACTGGCCGCAGAAAGGGGGTGATTCAGTAGTGAAATCATCGTTATCTCGCACTGCTGCGTCGCCCGCTGCCCATCGCTAGGAGCCGGTAGGTCGAAGCCGGCTGCCTGCGATGCTCTCGCGGACCTATGTGATGGGTCCTTGCGGGGATGCAGCAGGGTGCGACCCGGTCCCTCTTATGATGGACCGGGACATTGAGGGAGCGCCCCGCTCGCTTCGGTGAGCGGGGCGCTCTTGCGTCCGCGGCCGGCCCGGCCGCGTGCGATACAATATGTCAGCGCCGACGGCTTCGCAGTCCGGCCGCGGCGCCCATCTCGTTCATGTAGGGGAGCCCGCCGAGGTGCCAGGCAGCATGGTCGTCAGGATAGGCGTCGCCGGTGCCTCCGCGATGGCGCGGGAGGGCCGCGAGACGTTCCTCCGGTACCTCGACACGCTCGAGGCGCTCCGGTGGGACTCCGTGTGGTTCTCGGACCGCATCGTCGGCGGCGCATGGCGGATGGACCCGCTCGCCGGCATGGCGATCACCGCCGGCCGGACCGAGAAGCTCAAGTTCGGCACGGGCGTGCTGCTCATGTCGATGCGCAGCCCCGTGGCGGCCGCCCGCGAGCTCGCCACGATCGACCTGCTCTCGAACGGCAGGCTCATCGTCGGCGTCGGCATCGGCCAGGAGTCGACGGTCGAATACGACGCGATGGGCGTGCGCAAGCGCGACCGCGGCAAGCGCCTCGACGAGGCGATCGTGATCATGCGGCGGCTGTGGACGGAGGACAGCGTCACCTACGAGAGCGACTTCCTCAAGCTGACCGAGGCCTCGATCCAGGTGCGCCCGAAGCAGGCCAACATACCGATATGGATCGGCAGCAGGACGGAGCCCGGACTGCGCCGCACCGGGCGCCTCGGCGACGGCTGGCTGCCGACGCAGATCACGCCGGAGGAGGTCGAGAAGGGCATCGAGCGCATCAAGGAGCACGCGGCCGAGGCAGGCCGCGACTTCGACCCCGGCCACTACGGCGTGCAGATCGGCACGTACCTGGTCGAGCGCGGACGCGTCCCCGCCGAGGTCACGGAGCGCTATCTCACCTCGCGCCGCTCCGACGTCCCCGCGGAGGCGATCAACCTGCTCGGCACGCCGGAGACGGTGACGGCGCGGCTCCGTGAGTACATCGACGCCGGAGCCACGAAGTTCGTCTTCAACCCCGCATGCGGCGCCGGCGAGATGTTCGACCAGCTCCAGCTCCAAGCCGAGGCCATCGTCCAACCCTTCCACCAGGGCGCAGCCCTGGACCCACTAGAGGGGCGAACTTCAGTGGTGGGCTGACGCGGTCGTGCAGAGCTAGGGCATGGGACGAGATCCTTCGCGGAGCCTGTCCTGAGCGAAGTCGAAGGGCTCAGCATGGCGGTTGGCGAAGCGAGCTGAGGTACGGTGTCCAACCGTGAGCTTTAGTCCGGAGCCGGAGCGAAGCGTAGGCGCATAGTCAGACAGGAGGTTCGCCGGGCACCGAGGGCGGAAGCAGCGCGTGCCTGCTTTAGTCCGGAGCCGGAGCGAAGCGTAGGCGCATAGTCAGACAGGAGGTTCGCCGGGCACCGAGGGCGGAAGCAGCGCGTGCCTGCTTTAGTCCGGAGTCCTTCCTCAGCGGAAGGACGCACAGTCAGACAGGAGGTTCGCCGGGCACCGAGGGCGGAAGCAGCGCGTGCCTGCTTTAGTCCGGAGCCGGAGCGAAGCGTAGGCGCATAGTCAAATGAAAATAGGCATCATCAACGTCACCGGATACGCCGGCATCGAGCTCGCGCGCATCCTGCATCGCCACCCCGAGGCCGACATCGTCGGCGTCACCGGGCGCAGCGCGGCCGGCGAGGAGCTCGGCGACGCGCTCCCGCACCTCGCCCGCCTCGGCTTGAGGATCGAGCCGGAGATCACCAGGAGCGTCGACGTCGTGTTCTCGGCGCTGCCGCAGGTGGCGAGCGCCGAGGTGTGCATACCCTTCGTCCGCGACGGCGTGAAGGTCGTCGACATCTCGGCGGACTTCCGCCTGCACGACCCCGCCGTCTACGCGGAGTGGTACGGGGCGAAGCACCCGGCGCCGGACCTGCTCGAGACGGCCGTGTACGGCCTGACCGAGCTCGACCGCGACGGCATCGCGGCCGCGCCGCTCGTCGCCAACCCCGGCTGCTATGCGACGGCAGCACTGCTCGCGCTCGCGCCGGTCGTCCGCGAGGGGCTCGTGAGCGAGCGTCTGATCGTCGATACGAAGTCGGGCGTCTCGGGCGCCGGCCGCGGCCTGAGCATGGGCACCCACTTCTCGGAGGTCAACGAGAACGTCTTCGCCTACGCGGTGGACGGCCACCGCCATCTGCCGGAGATCACGCAGGAGCTCCGCCGGATGCGCGCCGGATTCGAGCCGAGCGTCACGTTCCAGCCGCACCTCATCCCGATGACGCGCGGCATCCTCGACACGGTCTACGCGGAGCTCGCCGACGGCGCCTTCGCGTCCGCCGAGGCGGCGAGGGACGGCGTGCGCGAGCTGTACGCTGGCTTCTATGCCGATGCGCCCTTCGTGCACGTGGTGGACGCACCGCCGCAGACCAAGCAGACGTGGGGCAACAACGACTGCCTGATCCACCCGACCGTCGATGTGCGGACGGGCCGGCTCGTCGTCTTCGCGGTGCTCGACAACCTCGTCAAGGGCGGCGCTGGCCAGGCGGTGCAGAACATGAACCTGATGTTCGGCCTGCCCGAATCGACCGGGCTCGAGCAGCTCGCGATCTATCCGTAGAGCCGGGTTCCCCAAAGCCTGGTATCGTGCCCCTTGTTCGCAGCACCCGCGCGTGCCCCCATCGTCTAGCGGCCTAGGACGTCGCCCTTTCAAGGCGAAGACCAGGGGTTCAAATCCCCTTGGGGGCACCAGCCAGGGCACTGCCCCTTCGACAAGCTCAGGGCAGGCTCTGGACCCACTAGAGGGGCGTCTGTCAGTGGTGGGCTGATGCGGCGGTGAAGACAGACCGATCCCCTTGGGGCACCGGGCGGAAGCAGGTCAGGGCTCAGGGAGGCCACGAGTGGCCAAGATGTCGGCAGAGGAACGCTGGGGGCATATCCTCACGGAGCGCCACCGCTCTCCTCTTTCTCGGCTGCCGCACGACCCTCGGTGCGCCATATGCAGCGTGCCGTTCGAGGGGATCGGGGGCGCGATCGGGCGCGCGGTCGGATACCGCCGCTGGAACAAGAACCCGACCCTGTGCAACCAGTGCTACACGCACATGCCCGACGGCGGCATCGAGATCGACGTGGCGATCATGTTCGCCGACCTCCGGGGATCGACCGCACTCGCGGAGAAGCTCGAGCCACAGGCCTTCGCGGAGATACTGAACCGTTTCTACCGGGTCGCGATCGAGGTGCTGTCGGCGCACCGGGCGGTCATCGATAAGATGATCGGCGATGAGGTCATGGCCTTCTTCGTGTCCCTGGGCAGCGACGACTACCGGAGGAAAGCGGTCATGGCGGCCACGGAGCTCATGCGGCGCTTCCCCGAGGTCCTTCCCGAGGAGGAATCCCCACGCCTCGGCATCGGCCTCAACGCCGGGCTGGCCTTCGTGGGCAAGGTGGGCGAGGGCGAGGTGAGCGACTTCACGGCGCTCGGCGATACGATCAACGCCGGCGCCCGGCTCCAAGCCGAGGCCAAGGCGGGCGAGATCATCATGAGCGAGGACCTGTACCAGTCGGTTGCGTCCGACCACCCGGACCTCGAGCGCCGGGTGTTGCATCTGCGGGGCCGTGAGGAGCCGATTACCGTACGGATACTGAAGGCGGGAGCGCCTTCCGCCCCGGGCGGCGTCGGCGCGTGACCGAACGGAGGTTCCTGTGCAGCTAGGCGTCGTGTTCCCGCAGACCGAGCTGGGCTCGGACCCCGGCGCGGTCCGCGCGTTCGCCCTGGCGGCGGAGGAGCTCGGCTACGCCCACCTCGTCGCGTTCGACCACGTGCTCGGCGTCGACACCAGCACGCGGCCCGACTGGCGCGGCCCCTACACCTCCCGCAGCAACTTCCACGAGCCGTTCGTCCTGTTCGGCTACCTGGCGGGGATCACCACGACGCTGGAGCTCGTGACGGGCATCATCATCCTCCCGCAGCGCCAGACCGCGCTCGTCGCGAAGCAGGCCGCCGAGGTCGACGTCCTCAGCGGCGGGCGGCTGCGCCTCGGCGTCGGCATCGGCTGGAACGACGTCGAGTACGAGGCGCTCGGCGAGGACTTCCACAACCGCGGCCGCCGTTCCGAGGAGCAGGTCGACGTGATGCGGGCGCTGTGGGCCCAGGAGACCGTGACCTTCGAGGGGCGGTGGCACACCATCCCCGGAGCGGGGATCAATCCCCGGCCCGCGCGCGGCACCATCCCCGTCTGGTTCGGCGGCGGCAGGGAGGAGCGCGTCCTGCGCCGCATCGCGCGCATGGGCGACGGCTGGTTCCCCCAGGGCGCGCCCGACGAGAAGATGGTGGAGCGGCTCGCGATGTTTCGGGGGTTCATCGCCGAGGCCGGGCGGGACGCCGCCGCCGTCGGCATCGAGGCCCGCGCGGGCATGCGCGATGGCCTCGATGCGGCCCTCGATCAGGCTCGCCGGTGGGAGGCGCTCGGCGCAACCCACCTGGCGGTGAACACGATGGGTGCCGGGTACGAGACCGTGGAAGCGCACATCGATGCGATCGCATCGTTCAAGCAGAGGCTGACAGGCTGAAGGAGGAACGCATGAGCACCGCAGTCATCATCCTGGACATGGCGAAGGGCTACGGGTGGGAGCCCGGCAGCTTCGGCTACGAGATGGTCGCGAACGTCCGCAAGCTCAAGGACGCCGCCTACGCCGCGGGCGCCCAGGTCATCCACGTCAACAGCATGCGCCGGCCGACCGACAACCTGGGCAACCCGCGCATGATGGTCGGGACGGACGCCGTCGACGTCATACCGGAGCTCCAGCCCGTGGACCGCGACATACTCATCT
The DNA here is from genome assembly GCA_022561455.1 of Chloroflexota bacterium. Taxonomy (GTDB): domain Bacteria; phylum Chloroflexota; class Dehalococcoidia; order Lucifugimonadales; family Australimonadaceae; genus JADFRC01. The sequence continues at coordinate 15,702 of JADFRC010000002.1, forward strand.
ACAAGCGCTACCTCAGCGGCTTCTCGCACAACGACCTGGACTACACCCTCCGCACGATGGGCGCGGACACGGTCGTCATCGCCGGCGCCTCCACCGACAACACCGTGCTCTGGACCGCGGCGGACGCGCACCAGTACCGGTACAAGGTGGTCATCGTCGAGGACTGCACGATCGTCCACCGTGAGCAGGAGCCGCCCGGAGCGAAGGAGGGCGCGCTGCGCATCGTGCGCGGCGTGCTGAAGGGCGAGGTCCTGCCGCTGGACGAGGTGGTCCCGCGCTACCTCAAGGCGTAGCGGGCACGCCTGCCAGGGCGCACGCCGTGCGCCCCTACGCGGGCCGTGGCTTGGCGCCGCCAGAGGGGGAGTGCAGAGGGGCGAAGCCCCTTTGCCGGGGGTGCGGGGGTGTCCCCCGTCTCTGGCTCTATCACCCCCTTCCTGGCGAGGAAGGGGGACGGGGGGATGGTCGAAACGACGGTAGGGCACCGACGCTCGCGCACGGAGTGGAGGTTCCGCGGCAAAGCCGTGCGGCGCGGATGGCGAGCGCGTAGACTGCCTGGCGGATCGCGAGGGGAACGACGACGGAGGGAGACCCAGCCATGCTGACTCAAGGGCAGAACGAGCGCCTGACGCGGGTCGGCCCCGGCACGCCGATGGGCGAGCTGATGCGGCGCTACTGGCACCCCATCGCGGCGGCCTCGGAGCTCTCCGGCGAGCAGCCGACGAAGCCGGTGCGGCTGCTGGGCGAGGACCTCGTCCTCTACCGCCTGCGCGGCGGCCGCCTCGGACTCATCACGAACCGGTGCGCGCACCGCGGCATGGACCTCTCGTACGGCATCCCCGAGGAGGATGGGCTGCGCTGCGCCTACCACGGCTGGATGTACGACGTGAGCGGCCAGTGCATCGAGCAGCCGTCCGAGCCGTCGCGCAGCAACTACAAGGCCGAGATCAAGCTGACCGCCTACCCCGTGGAGGAGCTGGGCGGCCTCGTCTGGGCGTATCTCGGCCCGACGCCGGCGCCGCTCGTCCCCCGCTGGGACATGTTCGCCTGGGACAACGTGACGCGTGAGATCTCGGCCGTCATGCTGCCGTGCAACTGGCTCCAGACCGTCGACAACGCGCTCGACCCCGCCCACTTCGAGCACCTGCACGGCTACTACGGCTCCTGGGTCATGTCGCAGAGGGGCACGTCGGAGGAGTGGGACGTGGTCCGCTCCCGCCCGCGCGCCGGCCACCACTACCGCATCGGCTTCGACCGCTTCGAGCACGGCATCATCAAGCGCCGCGTCACCGACGCCGGGGACGAGAACAGCGACATCTGGAAGATCGGGCACCCGATCATCTTCCCGTACACGCTCCGGATCGGAGGGGGCGAGCAGCACACCTTCCTGCTGCGCGTGCCGGTGGACGACGAGAACACCTGGTACGTGCGCTACATCGTCCGCGTGCCCGAGCAGGGGCAGCAGGCCCCGCCGCAGGACGCGATCCCGCTGGGCGAGATACCGCTCTACGACCCGCGCGGGCGGCTGAAGAACGACACCATCCCGTCGCAGGACCAGCTCGCCTGGGTCGGCCAGGGCGCGATCAGCGACCGCACGACGGAGCACCTCGGCGTGACCGACACCGGCGTGATCATGTACCGCCGGATGCTGGAGGAGCAGATGTCGATCGTGGCCGAGGGCGGGGACCCCATCAACACCTTCCGGGACCCGGCCGCCAACGAGTGCATCCTGCTCCCGATCGAGGGCGGGCGGTACCCCGGATACGACGTCGAAGGAGGCCCCTTCGCCGGCCAAGAGTCCCACCGCGCCGAGGCCGAGGCGAACCTCGTCTAGGCAGGCAGGGCACTGCCCTGCACCCATAAGGGGGACGTACGCCGATCGTCGCCTGAAGCGGTTGTGCAGAGCAAGCGCACGGGGTGTGCAGAGGGGCGAGCCCCTCTGCCGGGGGCACGGGGGTGTCCCCCGTATCTGGCTTTATCGCCCCCTTCCTGGCGAGGAAGGGGGACGGGGGGATGGTCGAAACGGTCGTGGGGCATCGACGCGAGGCCATCGCGGGTGTTTCGAGGGAATGCCCATAGTCAGGGCGCGGCCCCAGAGGAGGTGACGACGTGAAGCTCGACGGGAAAGTGGCGATCGTGACGGGTGCCGGACGCAACGTCGGCGAGGGCATAGCGCACCTCTTCGCGGAGGAGGGCGCGAGCGTGGCCGTCGTCGACTGGCTCGAGGAGCGCGCGCAGGCCGTCGCCAGCGCCATCAACGCCGAGCGCGACGGCGCGGCGCTTGCGGTGACGGCCGACGTGACCTCCAGCGCCGACGCCGAGCGCATGGTCGCCGACGTGGTCGCTCGGTGGGGCCGCGTCGATGTGCTCGTGAACAACGTCGGCGTCGTCGACCGCACCAACGTCCTCGAGCTCCCCGAGGCCGAGTGGGACCGCGTCACCGGCGTCTCGCTCAAAAGCGTCTTCCTCGTCACCAAGTACGCCGCCAAGCAGATGGTCGCGCAGGGCGACGGCGGACGCATCGTCAACATCGCTTCGACGTCCGGTCACCGTGGGCGGGAGAACGCCACCGCCTATCCGGCGGCCAAGGGCGGCGTGCTCAACCTGACGCGCGCCCTCGCCGTGCAGCTCGCCCCGTACGCCATCCGGGTCAATTCCATCACGCCCAACCGCGTGGAGACCATAGCGGAGCCGGGCGCCCCCGACCGCAACCGGGGGCCGGTGGACAACCTGATCGGACGGCCCTGCATGCCGCGCGACGTCGCGCTCGCGACCGTCTTCCTAGCCTCGGCGGACGCCGACTTCATCACCGGGATCGACCTTCCGGTGGACGGCGGCGTGCTCGCCAGGTAGGAGGGTGCCTCTAGCCGCGGGCGTTCGACTTGTCTTAGAGTAGGGTCGCCGCGCATGCCCATGACGGGCAGCCGCGGGAGGTCATCATGCCGAGGGTCGACGTCCTCCTCCACGGTCAGAGCCTGCGCACCGACCAGGGCTCCCTGGGCTTCTGCAGCACGCTCCTGATCCGGGGCGAGAAGCTGACCATCGTGGACACCGGCCACGTCGGGCGCCGCCAGCCGCTGCTTGCCGCACTCGAGCGCCAAGGCGTGAAGCCCGCCGACGTCGACTTCGCGTTGATGACACACGCCCACTGGGACCACGCCCAGAACTACGACCTCTTCGACGGCGCGACCATGCTCATCCACGACTGGGAGCTGAAGTACGCCCGCAACCCGCACCCGAACGACTGGGCCACGCCGCGCTGGACCAGTGCCATGATCGACTTCATGAGCAGCGTGCAGACGGTCGAGGAGGGGTTCGAGATCGAGCCCGGGGTGCGCATCATCCACACGCCCGGCCACTCCCCGGGCAGCATGGGCGTGCTTGTCGACACCGACGAGGGGACGATGGCGATCGCCGGCGACGCCGTCCACAGCGCGAGGGTCGCGGTGAGCAAGAAAGCCCCGCTGGTCTTTTGGAGCGAGGCCGACGCCCGCCGCAGCATCGAGCGGCTGATCGGATCGGCCGAGATCATCTACCCCGGCCACGACCGGCCGTTCCGCATGCTGAAGGACGGCCGTACCGAATATCTGGCCCCCGGACAGCTGACCCTGTTCGGCCTCGACTTGGAGGAGCCCGGCTATGCCGTCGACCCCTCCATGCCGGCGCCGTGGGTCATGCCCGGCATCGAGGAGCAGACCGTCGAGCGGTTCGGCTAGCCGCGTGGAGAAGGAGATGGCGCTATGGCCACGAGAGTGATCGACTCAGACGCACACGTGATCGAGAACGACCGCACGTGGGAGTTCATGCGCGAGGAGGACGCGGCGCACAAGCCGCAGGTGCTCGTGCCCCGGGCCGGCGGCCCGGACGAGTACTGGCTGGTGGAGGGGCGCGCCTTCAAGAGGACGGCGAACGTCGGCGCCGACACCCCGCCGGAGACGCGCGAGGCGTCCGACATCAAGAAGCGGCTCGCCCACATGGACGAGATGGGCGTGGACGTACACGTGCTCTACCCCAGCTTCTTCCTGACCCAGCGCACGCACCACGCAGATACCGACTACGCCCTCTCCCGGTCGTACAACCGCTGGCTGGCCGACATATGGGCGCAGGGCGAAGGGCGGCTCCGCTGGGCGGTGATCCCGCCGCTCCACTCCATGGACCGGGCCATCGAGGAGCTCCGGTTCGGCAAGGAGCACGGCGCCTGCGCCGTGTTCATGCGCGGCATCGAGGGCGACCACCGCCTCTCCGACCCGTACATGTTCCCGCTGTACGAGGAGGCCATCGACCTGGATCTGCCCATCTGCATCCACGCCGCCGCGGGCAACATGCAGGCGTTCGAGCTCATCGACCGCGACTTCGGCTTCTCGAAGTTCAAGCTGCCGGCCGTCGGTGCCTTCCACGACCTCATCATGCAGGGCACGCCGCAGCGCTTCCCCAAGCTGCGCTGGGGCTGGATCGAGATCAGCGCCTCGTGGCTGCCGTACGCCCTGAACGACCTCGCGCTGCGGTTCGCGCGGCAGAAGCGCGACTGGCCCGGCACGGACGTGCTGCGGGAGAACAACATGTGGGTCGCCTGCCAGACCGCCGACGACCTGCCCTACGTGCTCGCCTGCACCGACGACGACCACATCGTGATCGGCACCGACTACGGGCACAACGACACCGCGTCGGAGATCTTGGCGCTGCGCATCCTGCGCGACGGGGGCACGGTCCCGCCGGCCTCCGTCGACAAGATCCTCGGCCCGAACGCTGAAACCCTCTACGGGCTCTAAGGCGCACCATGCACGTCGTCGTCGGCACGCACAAGATCAAGCCCGAGCACCTCGACGACTACCTAACGAGCATGCGCGCGTACGCGGCCGTCTGCGTCGCGGAGCCGGGGTGCGTCCGCTACGAGGTCCTCCAGGACCTGTCGGAGCCGACCGTCATCTGCCTCTACGAGGTGTTCGTGGACGCCGAGGCCTTCGCCGCGCACCAGCGCTCCGAGCACCACGAGCGGTGGATGGCGCTCTCGGCCGGCTGGCGCGAGGTCAGCCCGATGACGCGGCACGAGCTCGGCTTCGTCTTCCCCTAGTGCGGTGGGCCGGGAGGGGAGCGGGCATCCGCAGATTGCTCGCAGATCCGGCGCATCAGCACTTGACACTGCTTGTATGTGCTGATGTACGCTTGCGCAGTCCCGAGTGAACGAGGAAAGAGCGCGGTCGAGGGCCGGAGCCGAGCGGGCAACCGCGAAGCCGAGAACCAACGCCAAGCTCGGGCGCCCCGGTCACTCGGGACACTTTTGTGCCCACGCAATCACCATCCGCCCGCGTCCGCCCCGCCACGAAGCCCGGCGAGCAGGTCCGCCGGGTCGTTGACTATGGCCGTGCGCTGGGCTATAAGCATGGGTAGGTGAGCCGGTGCCGCCCGGCCCCACGGCCAGGCGCGGCGGCTATCGGAAGTGAGGACGCAGCCGTGCTGACTCAAGAGCAGAACGAGCGCCTGACGCGGGTCGGACCCGGCACGCCGATGGGCGAGCTGATGCGCCGCTACTGGCACCCCATCGCGGCCAGCGTCGAGCTCAGCGAGGACAACCCCACCAAGGAGGTCCGCCTCCTCGGCGAGGACCTCGTGCTCTTCCGCAGCACGGCAGGTGAGATCGGGCTGATCGAGCCGAGCTGCGCGCACCGCAAGGCCAACCTCTCCTACGGCATCCCGGAGCCCGAGGGCATCCGGTGTGCCTACCACGGCTGGCTTTATGACATCCACGGCCAGTGCGTCGACCAGCCGTCGGAGCCCGAGGGCAGCCGCTTCAAGGAGAAGGTCAAGCTCAAGGCGTATCGGGCCCAGGAGCTCGGCGGGCTCATCTTCGCCTACATGGGCCCCGAGCCCGCGCCGCTGCTCCCGCGCTACGACATGTTGGTCTGGCCCGGCGTCCGCAACGCGCAGGCGTGCATGCTGCCGTGCAACTGGCTCCAGTGCCACGAGAACTCGCTCGACCCGCTGCACTTCCAGTGGCTGCACCGCTACTACGGCGGCTACGTCATGAACAGGAAGAAGCCGCAGGCGGAGCGCGACGCCTGGAACCTCAGGACGCTGACCAAGGGCGCGGACCACCACAAGATCGGCTTCGAGAAGACGAGCTACGGCGTCATCAAGCGCCGGCTCATCGGCGACGAGACGGAGGACGACGACAACTGGAGGCTGGGGCACCCCGTCTTCTTCCCCAACATCCTGCGCATCGGCATCAACCTCCAGTTCCGCGTCCCCGTCGACGACACGCACACCCTGCACATGATGCTGAACTGGCGCGCCCTCAAGGACGGCGAGGAGACGCCTGATGCCGTCCCGTATCAGGAGCTCCCCGTCTACGACGACGACGGGAGGATCAAGGGCGATTGGGTGGTCGGTCAGGACCAGACCGCCTGGATCATCCAGGGCGCCATCACCGACCGCACCACCGAGCGCCTCGGCGTCACGGACATCGGGCTCATCATGTACCGCCGGATGCTCGAGGAGCAGATGCAGGTGGTCGCGGATGGGGGCGACCCGCTCAACACCCACCGCGACCCGGTGGAGAACGAGATCATCATGGTCCCGTGCGAGCGCTTCGAATACCCTGGCTACGAGGGCATCCCCGGCGGCCCGTTCAAGGACATCGTCGTCCACAACGACGTGGAAGCGGTGCTCTCGGGCGAGGGCGTGAAGCGCCCCGAGTTCGCCACCTAGGGCACAGCCCTGGACCCATAAAAGGGCGCACGCCGGCGGTGGGCTGACGTGGCAGCGATGGCCGGAGCGTAGGCGTACAAGGGCAGCGGGACGAGATCCTTCGCTCCGCTGCAGGATGACCGCCGACGAAGCGGACCGAGGGTGCGCGGACCAACCGTGAGCTTTAGTCCGGAGCCGGAGCGAAGCGTAGGCGCACAGTTAGAGGAGGCGACAAGCATGATTACCGCGGAGATGAACGACCGGCTGACGCGCGTCGGGCCCGGCACGCCGATGGGCGAGCTCATGCGCCGCTACTGGCACCCCATCGCCGGCAGCTCCCAGCTCAACGACGACAACCCGACCAAGGAGGTACGCCTCCTCGGCGAGGACCTCGTGCTCTTCCGGAGCACCGCCGGCAAGCTCGGGCTGATCGAGCCGAGCTGCGCCCACCGCAAGGCGAACCTTTCGTACGGCATCCCGGAGCCCGAGGGCATCCGATGTGCCTACCACGGCTGGCTCTACGACGTGGACGGTCAGTGCGTCGATCAGCCCTCCGAGCCCGAGGGCAGCCGCTTCAAGGAGAAGGTCAAGCTCAAGGCGTACAAGGCAGAGGAGCTCGGCGGCCTCATCTTCGCCTACATGGGCCCCGAGCCCGCGCCGCTGCTCCCGCGATGGGACATCCTGGTCTGGGACGGCATCCGCAGCGCGACGTCGGTCAAGCTCGCGTGCAACTGGCTCCAGTGCCACGAGAACTCGCTCGACCCGCTCCACTTCCAGTGGCTCCACCGCTACTACGGCGGCTGGGTCATGAACCGCAAGAAGCCCGCCGCGGAGCGCGACGAGTGGAACGCGCGCACGATGTCCAAGGGTGCCGAGCACCGCAAGATCGGCTTCGAGAAGACGAGCTACGGCGTCATCAAGCGCCGGCTCATCGGCGACGAGACGGAGGACGACGACAACTGGAAGCTGGGTCATCCCATCCTGTTCCCGCACATCCTGCGGAACGGAGACACGCTGCAGTACCGCATCCCCATCGACGACACGCACACCGACCACCTCGTGCTCTCGCACAAGTTCCTCAAGCCTGGCGAGGTCACCAACGAGGGGAACGTGCCCTTCGAGGACGTCTCCGCCTACTACGAGGACGGCCGGCTGCGCGACGACTACGTGCGCGGCCAGGACCAGACCGCCTGGGTGATCCAGGGCGCGATCATGGACCGCACGACCGAGCGCCTCGGCGTCTCCGACGTTGGCCTGATCATGTTCCGCCGCATGCTCGACGAGCAGGCAAGGATCGTCGAGGACGGCGGCGAGCCGATGAACGTCTACCGCGACCCGGCTGAGAACGAGATCCACATCTTCCCCGTCGAGCGGCGCGCGTACCCCGGCTACGAGGGCACGGGCGGGCCGTTCAAGGACATCACCCCACGCAAGCCCGACGTGGAGACCATCCTCTCCGGCGAGGGCGCCAAGCTCTCCCAGTGGAAGACGTAGCCCCAGCGGAAGACAGCACACCGAACGGCTCCGGACCCCGGAGCCGTTCGCTTTCGCCCAGAACCGGGCTCATCCTTAGCGGGTTCGCTCAACCCAGGTTGGTGAACGGAACAGCATGCGCAGAGCGGCGAAGCCCGTTCGCCGGGCGCGCGCGGGTACCCCTCGTCATGGGCTCTATCACCCGCTTCCTGTCAGGGGCCTTGCCTATCGAGGTCCCCTTTCGTGCACCGGACAGGGTGTGCAGAGCGGCGAAGCCCGTTCGCCGGGCGCGCGGGTGCCTCTCGTCATGGGCTCTATCACCCACTTCCTGTCAGGGGCCTTGTCCCAAGGTCCCCTTTCGGCCATCGGACAGGGGTATGCAGAGGGGCAGAGCCCCTCTGCCGGGGGCACGGGGGTGTCCCCCGTTGTTGGCCTTATCCCCCCCTTCCTGGCAGGAAGGGGGACGGGGGGATGGTCGAAAGGGTGGTAGGGAACTGACGCGACGGTAGCGGAGCGGACGTTCCAGGCAAGATCCAATTGCAGGAGGAGCCAGCATGAGCGCACTCACGCTCGATGAAGCCGTCCGCATGCTCGGCGCCGCGGTGAAGGCGGCGGAGGGGATGGACGTGAAGGTCGCCATCGCCGTCCTCGACCCGCGCGGCGACCTGATCGCGCTGCACCGGATGGACGGCGCGCTCTGGCGCTCCGTGCCCATCTCGCAGGGCAAGGCAGCCGCGTCCGCCGCGTGGGACGCCCCCAGCGGCGACCTGCGCGAGCGGTGGGACCAGCCGGTGCTCCGTGCGCTGTCCATGATGGAGAACGGCCGTCTCATCCCCTGGCCCGGCGCGGTGCCCGTGCGGCACGGCGACGAGCTCGTGGGCGCGGTCGGCGTCAGCGGCGCGCGGCCCGAGCAGGACGAGGAGATCGCGAAGGCCGGCGTCGCCGCGATCTGAGCCCGCCGCGACGCGTGTAGAATCCCGCCATGACCGAGAGCTTCAAGGTCCCCGAGCGGGACGCCGTGCGCGTCGATGCCGGCGCCCTCCGCGCCGCAGCCGCCGGGCTCATCGCGAAGATGGGCGTGCCGCCCGCCGACGCGGAGCTCGCCGCCGACGTGCTGGTCTCGGCCGACCTGCGCGGCGTCGAGAGCCACGGCGTGTCCAACATGCTCAAGGTCTACCTCGACCGCTACGCCGACGGCACCACGAACCCCAACCCGGAGTGGACGGTCGTGCGCGACCGCCCGGCCATCGCCAACATCGACTGCGACCGTGGCCTCGGCGTCATCCTCGTCCCGAAGGCGATGGACCTCGCCATCGCCAAGGCGCGCGAGACCGGCGTCGGCGTCGTGACCATGTTCAACTGCGGCCACCTCGGCATGGCCTCCTACCACGCGATGCGCGCGCTGGCCCACGACATGGTCGGCATGTGCATGACCGCCACGGGCCCGTCGGTCCTGCCGACCTTCGGCGCCGAGCCGCGCTTGGGCACCAACCCCATCGCCATCGCTGCGCCGGCCCTCGATCGGCACCCCTTCGTGCTGGACATGGCGACGAGCACCGTCGCCGTCAACAAGCTCCGGAATGCGAAGCGGCTCGGCTCGCTGCTGCCGCCGGGCACCGTGGCGGATGCCGCCGGCACGCCCATCATGGAGGCGGTCCCGGTGCCTGAGGCCTACTTCGGCCTGCCGCTCGGGAGCACGCGGGAGCTCGGCTCGCACAAGGGATACGGGCTCGCCGTCGCCGTGGAGGTCCTGTGCAGCGTGCTCTCGGGCGCCGGGTTCGCCACGCGCCTCCCCCGCACGCACTACCGGCACTACGTCGCCGCCTACGACGTGTCCGCATTCACCGATGTCGAGGAGTTCAAGCAGACGATGGACGACTTCATCGGCGAGCTCGCTGCCACGCCGCCCGCGCCCGGCCACGAGCGCGTCATGGTCGCCGGGCAGCTCGAGTGGGAGGCCGAGGCCGAGCACCGCGCCCACGGCATCCCGCTGCACCGAGACGTCGTCGATTGGCTGCGCACCACCTGCGCGGAGATGGACGTCGCCTGCGAGGTGTAGTCCTCGCCATCGTCTGTTATCCAGAGCAACCGTCCTGTCATTCCGGGCCACTGTTCTGTCATTCCGAGCCACTGTTCTGTCATTCCAGGCCACTGTTCTGTCATTCCGGGCCACCGTCCTGTTATTCCAGGCCACTGTTCTGTCATTCCGAGCGGAGCGAGAAATCTCTCGGGACGCGCGTGAGAGATCTCTCGTCGGCCTGCGGCCTCCTCGGGATGACAGTAGGGGTTCTCCGCGCGCCGAATCGGCGAAATCCGCCCGGTAACCCACGTGCGCGCCATGCCGTCCAGCCCTATCGTTCTCGCGGATCGAACGTAATGGGGGTGGGCTGCCAATGTCGCCGATCGCTCACGCCATCATGAACAGCGAGCTCTTCGCTGACCTATCGCCCCGCCAGGCCAAGAGCCTGGACCGCCTTGCCAAGCATGTGCGCTTCAAGAAGGGCGCCGTGCTCTTCTCCGCCGGGGAGCCCGCCGAGCGCCTCTACGTCGTGCTCGAAGGCACCGTGGAGCTCCGGATGCCCGTCCCAAGCTGGTGGGGGATAGCGACGCCGCACGAGAAGATGACCACCGCCCGGCCGGGCCAGATCGTCGGCTGGTCGGCGCTGGCCGAGCCCTGCGTGTACTCGCTCACCGCGGTCGCGTCCGAGCGCGCCACGGCGGCACGCTTCGAGGCGGGTGCGCTGCGGGAGCTCATGAGCGCCGACCCGGAGCTGGGGAACATCGTCCGGGCCCGCGCGCTCTCCGTCGTCAGCCGCAGGCTGGACGCGCTGGCCGAGGCCATGCTCGCGCAGCGCGCCGTCATGGCCTCCCAGGCCGCCGCTCCCGCGTACGCGTAGCGTGTACACCGGCCGCAGCTTTCTCACAGCCGAGCGTCGGCCTCGCCTCAAGTCCCTGTTCCTGCACCCTGGGGAGTGCAGAGGGGCAAAGCCCCTATGCCGGGGGCACGGGGGTGTCCCCCGTCTTTGGCTTCATCTCCCCCTTCCTGGCCAGGAAGGGGGACGGGGGGATGGTCGAAACGGTCGTGGGGCACCGGCGCGGCGGGCGTGGGGCGGGCCTACCCGCGCAGCTTCGCGATCACCTGCTCGCCGAACGCCGGTATCTGCTCGTCCACCATGTCCCCTGGGAACTGCACGTGGAACGTGTCCACCCCCGCCTCGCGCCACGTCTCGACCTGATCGAGCACCTCGTCCGCGGTGCCCATGATGCCGCCGCGCGTGCCGAGGGTCTGCGGCATGAGGGTGGCCGGGTCGGCGGCCCCCACGTAGGCCGTGCAGTTCACGACGCGGTGCAGCACCGCCGGGTCCCGGCCGGCTGCATCCGCGCCTGCTTCGAGCAGCGCGACCTGCTCGCGGTACGCCTCGATGGAGTCCGGCCAGCCGCCGTTCTTGATCCAGCCGTCGGCCACGCGGCCCGTGAGCGCCATCATCCGCGGCTTGCCCGCGCCCAAGAAGATGGGGATCGTGCCCTCGACCGGCTTCGGGTCGACCACGCCCTCGGCCACGCTCAAGCGCTTCCCCTCGTACGTGAACGACTCGTTCGCCCACAGCCCGCGGAGGATGGTGATGGCGTCCTCGAGGCGCTCGAAGCGCTCGGCGGGGGTGCCCAGCGTGATGCCGTAGCCCGCGTAGTGCTTCTCCTGGCCGCCCGCGCCGAGGGTCAGCAGCACGCGGCCGCCGCCGGTGATCACATCCAGGCTCGCGGCCATCTTCGCGAGCATGCCGGCGTTGCGGAACGGCACGTTGAGCGTCGAGTGCGTCAGCCGGATGCGCTCGGTCTGCACGCCGACCGCCGTGGCCATCGTCCACGCCTCGATGTTGTGCTCCGGCGGCCGGTCGCTGAAGGCGATGTTGTCGAACCCGGCGGCCTCGGCGGCCTTCGCGACCGCGACGGTCCGCTCGTAGGAGAGCCCACGGGGGTTCAGGCCGAAGCGCGTCGCGTTGCTGCTGCGTCCCATCGTGGCCTCCCGCGGTCAAGGCTGGAGGGCCCAGGATAGCAGCGATCTGCTCATAGGGCGGTCTCCGGAAGGGTTTTCGTTCGTCCTGAGGCACTCGAAGGGCGAACGGCCGGTTGCCGGCCAACCTTTGTTCGTGGTTCGAGAACCTCACCACGAACGGCACCAGGGCTCGACTCCTTCACCAGCCCCCGATGGCGATTCGTCAGAGTAGCGAGGTACCCTAAGACCATGATCCGCGTCACCGACACGCTATGGCTCGGCGAGAGCGAGGTCGAGTTCTCGTTCTTCACCGCCTCGGGCCCCGGCGGCCAGCACGTCAACAAAGTCGCGACCGCCGCGCAGCTGCGCTTCGACGCCGCGCGCTCGCCGTCGATTCCGGACGCCGTGCGCACGCGCCTGCGCTCGCTCGCCGGCCGGCGCATGAGCGCCAGCGGCGTCGTCGTCATCAAGGCGCAGCGCTATCGCTCGCAGGACCGCAACCGCGCAGACGCGCTCGAGCGGCTCGTGGGCCTGATCCGCCGCGCCGCCGAGCCACAGCGCCCACGCCGGCCGACGGCCCCGACCAAGGCCTCCGTCCGCCGCCGCCTGGACGCGAAGGCACGGCAGGCACGCGCGAAGCAGCTGCGCGGCCCCGTCGGGCCGGAGGAGTAGGGGCGGCGTTACAATGGCGGCGCCGTGGCTGCTGCGCGTGAACTGGGCTCGCTTCAGCAGCCCTGTTCATGCGCCGGATTAGGGAGTGCAGAGGGGCGAAGCCCCTTTGCCGGGGGCACGGGGGTGTCCCCCGTATCTGGCTTTATCACCCCCTTCCTGGAGAGGAAGGGGGACGGGGGGATAGTCGAAAGGGCCGTGCGGCGCCGAGGCCTCGTGACTGGGACAGAGGCGTTGATGCAAACCCGCTGAAGGAGCTAGCCGATGCCAAGGCTCGAAGACCTGAGCGACACCGCCCGCCAGGGACACCTGAACTTCCCCGCGAGAGAGCACGACGACGCCCCCTTCGCGCGCTTGCGCAAGCCGCTGTCCGAGGCCAAGCTCGCGCTCGTGACCACCGCCGGCCTGCACCTGCGCGGCGACGCTCCGTTCAGCTCCGGCGACCAGACCTATCGGGTCATCCCGTCGAGCGCGGCCGCCAGCGGCATCATCCAGAGCCACACGAGCATCGGGTTCGACCGCACGGCCTTCATGCGGGACATCAACGTCACGTTCCCGGTCGACCGCCTCCGCGAGCTCGTGGACCGCGGCACCATCGGCGCGCTCTCGGAGCGCTTCTACTCCTTCATGGGCGCGAACCGCGACCCGAAGAAGATCATCGAGGAGACCGGCCCCGAGGTCGCCCGCAAGCTGCTGGAGGAGGGCGTCGAGGCCGTGCTGCTGACCCCCACCTGACCGCTGTGCACGCACACGGTCTGTGTGCTCGCGCGGGTGTTCGAGGAGGCCGGCCTGGCGACGACCGCCATCGTGCTCATCAAGGAGCACGCCGAGCGCGTGAAGCCGCCGCGGGCGCTCTTCGTGCCCTTCCCCTTCGGCTTCGCGCTCGGCAACCCCGACGACCCGCCCTTCCAGCACAAGGTGCTCGCGGCCGCGCTCGACCTCTTCGGAGCCGACTCGACGCCGGTGCTCGCCGATTTCCCGGACGACGCGGATGCGCCCGCCCGCCTGGTGCAGGCCAAGGCCGCCCAGAGCGAGGCCGTCAACGCCGATGGGGATGCGGCCGGCGAGATCACCGCGCTGCGCGGCTACTACGAGCGGTGGCTCGGCGACCACGACGGCCGCACGATGGTCGGCCTTTGCGGCGTGCCGCAGCGCAAGTTCCGCGGCCTCGTGCGCTTCCTCGAGGCCTATGCCGGCGGCGAGGACGCCCCGTACGACGACCGGCCTGCGGACATGCCGCTGCCGCGCTTCCTGCGCGTGGCCTCCGACGACCTCAAGGCCTTCTACATGGAGGCGCGCATGTGCCAGCGCCAGGACCACCGCAACAACGACCTCCAGAGCTGGTTCTGGTCGGAGACCGCGGGCGGCCGCCTCCTAGCGCGCGTCGCCGAGCGCCTCACCGCCGACGGCGACGAGCGCGCCGCGCAGGGGATCGCGCGGTAGGGAAGTTTGGGTTTCTGTATGCGACGCCCCACGATCGGGGGCTCGAAGTTACGCGGGTGCGCGGGTCGTGGGCATAGAGGGGTGGGACGTTCGCTACACGGCGGCGGAGTGCCGCTTCACCAGGGCCTTGGTCAGCTGGTAGTCGGTTTCCAGGTTCAGCCAGAACCGGGCTGGGATCTCCGGCATCACATGCTCAAGCTGAAGAGCCGTCTCAGCAGTAATGCTCTTTTTCCCGTTCATGATTTCGTTGATGGCGTTCGCTGGGCGCCGCATGCGCCTGGCCAACTCCTTCTGCGACATGCCCCGTGCCTCGATCTCCTCCAACAGATACTCGCCAGGGGGAATGGCAACGTCAGGATAGGCGTCCGTCCTAGTCGCCATGGTAGTCCTCCACATCCCAGATTCGCACTTCATCCTCGCTGATCCTCTCAACGAGAAGCCGATAGTTGCCCGTAAGCGTCATGGCGTGCTGGCCGGCACGATTCCCTTTCAAGGGATGCAATCGTAGAGCCCGGTGCCCGTAGAGTTGGGCGAATCTGTCAGTCGCTCGCAGGACTGCCAACCTTTGGATGTACTTCCGGCCGATGGGAACTCCGAAGAGCCTGGAGGCCTCTGATAGGCTTCGACTCGCCCTGGCGAGGCGAGTGGTTGCGAAACTGATGTCCACCTATACACCTGATGGGTGTATCATCGCCAGTCATGCCTGCCGTGTCAAGGCTCCCAGTCAGGCGGGCCAGTTGGCCGCACGCCGTGCGCCCCTACGGCGAACCGGCGCGCCTCGGCGGAGGAGGCGTGCGGGCGAGCAGGAAGAAGAGCGAGCTCACGATCGTCACCACGCCGATCGTCCAGAACGCCGTCGTGTAGTTGCCGAAGCGGTCGTGCATCGTCCCCGCGTAGACCGACCCGACGATGCTGCCGGACATCGTGATGGCCGTGGACCACCCGGCGATGATGCCCAGGTTCCGCGCGCCGAAGTAGTCCGCCCGGATCGCTATCATCAGCGGTCCGCGTGCCCCCCAGGCCAGCCCGTGCAGCACCGCCACCCCGGCCAGGGCGGCCGGCGTCGTCGAGAAGGCGAGCAGGATCATCGCGGCACCGTGCCCGAGCATCGCGAAGGTCGCGATCAGCCGCTTGGAGTAGCGGTCGCCCAGGAACCCGCCGCCCAGCTGGCCGATGATCTGCATGACCATGATGGCGGGGAACATGAGCCCCGCCACCACCGTCTCCCAGCCGTTGCGCTCCACCAGGTGCGGCACCAGGTGCGTCGGTATCGTGCCGACCCCCAGCAGCGCCATGCCGTGCCCGATCGAGATGAGCCAGAACGAGCGGTCGCGGATCGCCTCGCGCAGCGTGAAGTCGACGGTGCTCGCCGCCGACGGCCGGCGCTCCTCCCGCGGCGCGCGCTCGGCTTCGGGCCCGAGCGGCGGATCGCCGTCCGGGGCGAGGCCCATGTCCTGGGGCTGGCGCCGGAAGACCTGCGCGGCCGGCAGACCCACGGCAAGGATCAGCACGCCCGAGATCACCGCCGTGGGCCGCCATCCCAGCGCCGCGATCGACCAGCCGACCAGCGGCACGAAGATGGCGCCCGCCGCGAACCCAGCGGACGTGAGCCCCATCGCCATCGCGCGCTTGCGGACGAACCAGTGAGCGATCGCGACGTGGACGGTCAGGAAGCCCGCCAGGCTTGAGCCGACCGCCACGAGCGCCATGACGGCGAAGAGCTGCCAGAGGGTCTCGATACGGGAAAGCAGGATGAACCCGCCGCCGAAGAGCACCGTGCCGATGCGCATGACCGGCCGGGGCCCGAAGCGGTCGATCATCCACCCCTGGACCGGCCCGAGCAGGCCGGCCTCGAGCCGGACCAGGCCGAAGGCCCAGGAGATCGCGCCGCGGCTCCACCCGAACGTGGCGCCGTACTCCACGACGTAGAAACCCTGGGACAGGAACAGCAGCGAAGAGTGAAGGATCTGGCTGCCGAACGCGGCAGCGACGATCCGCCAGCCATAGAAAAGCGGCCGTCGCACCGTGGTGGTCGCGCGCGGGGTGGTCAAACGTCGATCCAACGTGGGGAAGCGGTGAGGGCGCACGCTATCGTAGCACGCAAGGGCACAGCCCTTGACCCGCATGGGGTAGCGTCGCCGGCCGCGGCGCATCGCCGCCATCCACCCGTGTCCCGGCCAGTACGTCGGAGACCCGCGCTCTGCGCTGGCGGATGCGTCAGAGGCCGAGCCCCTGGCCGAACCGAGAGATTCCTCGCTGCGCTCGGAATGACAGAGACGCGATGCCTGCGTCTGCGGCGGCCCCTTTATGGGTCAAGGGCTGTGCCCTTGCCTGCCTACTGCGGGTTGTTGCGCAGCCAGCCCACGTAGTCCGCGATGCCGCTCTCGATGTCGAACGCCGGCTCGTAGCCCACGTCGGCCTTGATCCGCGCGATCGACAGGCTTGGGTTCGCGGGCATGTTTGGCGTGCGCCCCGGCTTCATCGCCGAGCACACCGCGCCGGGGATGGCCTTCCGCACGGCCTCGAACGTCTCCTTGACCGACGTCGCGCGGCCCGCGGAGATGTTGTAGATGCGGTTGGGCAGCTCCTTGGCCGTGTGCACCATGGCGATGCCGCGCGCCAGGTCCCCCACGTGCGTCCAGTCCTGCTGGTCGTCCTCGAAGATCGTGCCGTTCGGCCGGTCGGAGAAGTCCGGGTCCTCGCCCTTGAGCCCGGAGTGGCACATGCGGCTCGCCGGGTTGAACATGCTGTAGTACAGCGGCCCGTAGATGCTCCCGATCCGCAGCGCGACGACGTCGAGGCTGGCCCTGCTTGCGTAGTTGAGCGCGTGGATCTCCATCGCCTTCTTGAAGGCCTCGATCTGCGTCCGGGAGTCGATGGGGAGGTTCATGTCCTCGTCGTAGGGCCCCTCCGGCAGCCCGGCGTAGACCGACGCCGAGCTCGCGAGCGACACGCGCCGCAGACCGAACGCCCGCGCGGCTTCGAGGACGTTCTGCAGCCCGCGCGTGTAGATGTCGTAGTCGACCTGCGGCGAGATGCCGCGCGCCGGCGGTGCCGCGAACGTGATGATGCTCTCGGCCTCGGTCCGCTTCACGACGTCCATGACCTCGAAGGGCTTCGTCACGTCCATGCGCTCGGTGAAGACGCGCTTGCCCAGCTCGTCGGCGAGGACGGCCGGGACGCGGTGCGCCGCGTGCTGCGTGATGACGACCTTCTCGCCCACCTCCAGCAGGCGCAGCGTCGTGTTCAGTCCGATGAAGCCCATCCCGCCGACGATCAGGATCACGGTGTCTCCTCCTCTGACTGTGCGTCCTTCCGCCGAGGAAGGACTCCGGACTGAAGCTCACGGTTGGACGCCGTACCTCGGCCCGCTTCGCCAACCGCCATCCTGAGCGGAGCGAAGGATCTCGCCCCCGCTCCGACTGTGCGCTTACGCCTTCAGGCGGCCGACGTAGTTCTATCACGGACGCACGACCGAGCGCACGGGAGCGCTTCCTTGACACGCCTAGGGGCCGCTCCTAGGATGCCGGAGCGGCGCGGTGGTGGAGCATACGAGGCTCCCCCCGCTGGCGCTGAGTGAGGTGCGCGATGGTGCTTCGGGAAGACATGCTCGGCGGTACCTCCCGGCGGCGTCAGGCCGGCGACGCGCCCGTCCGGCGCGATGGCCCCGTCACCTACTCCTACATCTCCGCCGACAACCACATGGACCTGGCCTGGTACCCCAAGGACATCATCCAGTCCCGCATCTCCAAGAAGTACCGCGCCGCCGCCCCCAAGGTCGTCGAGGCCGAGGGAGGCACGAGCTGGGAGTGGGAGGGCGCCGTCCACGCCTTCGCCGCCGACGGCCGCGACTGGGCCAAGCGCGTCCGCCGCTTCGACCCCATCGAGGTGCCGGAGGGCAGGCTGCCGACCACAGACCCCGAGATACTGCTGGACCACATGGACATCGGCGGCATGTACGCCGGCGTCTTCTACGGCAACACCCGCAAGTGGACCTTCAAGGACAAGGAGATGGAGAAGGAGGTCTACCGCGTCTTCAACGACTGGGCGATGGAGCAGTGCGCCTACGCCCCCGACCGCATCGTCGCGCTCCCGTGGCTGCACGCGGCCTTCCCGGAGACGTGCGTCGACGAGCTCCACCGCGTGGTGAAGATGGGCGCGCGGGCCGTCGAGCTCAGCCCGCACGACGCCGGCGAGCCGGTCTGGTCGCCCGTCTGGGACCGGCTCTGGGCCGCCGCCGAGGAGACGGGCACCGTCATCTGCTCGCACATCGGCGACGCGGCCGGCACGCCGTATCCGCCGAACGAGTACGGCGAATCGCTCGCCCACTTCTCGCAGGTGCCGTTCAACCCCATGGGCAAGCAGATCGCGCAGTACGTCTTCAGCGGCATGTTCGAGCGCCACCCAAGCCTGCACGTCTCGATCGGCGAGTGCCGCATCGGCTGGCTCCCGTTCCTGTTCCAGTGGATGGACCGCTGTTACGCGGACCGGCTGCCGGACACCAAGACGCCGCTCCACGAGAAGCCCTCCCACTACATCAACCACAACATGAGCTTCACCTTCGAGGAGGACTACATCGGCGCCAAGATGCTCTCCGACCCGGAGTTCATGATCAGGGAGTGCACCGTCTGGGGCTCCGACTACCCCCACGAGCAGGGGCAGACGTGGCCGGACGCCGAGCCCGCCATGCAGAGGATGTTCGGTGGCATGGACCCGGCGCTGCGCCACGAGATCGTGTGGGGGCGGTCGCAGCGCATCTTCCGCATCGAGGGGCCAGACGCTGGCCGGTGATCGTATCGGGGAGGCAGCCGGGCGCGATGCCGTCCTTGTCATTCCGAGCGAAAGCGAGAAATCTCTCACACCGCGCACCGAGAGATTTCTCGCTTCGCTCGGAATGACAGGGTGTTGATGACGGACGTCAGCCGATAGGGCGTTCACGCAGCTTAGGAGGACTGATGCCGGAGGGCAGGTACAAGAGAGAGATCCTGCTGGAGGACGAGCGGGGGCGCAACACCGCCGCCGTGCTCCGCTATGGCCCGTACCTCTTCCTGTCGAGCTCCGACGGCTATCGGGACATCGTGACGCAGAAGATCGACCCGGCCCTGGACGCCCAGGCCGTCGCGCAGTGCAACAACGCCTACGGACGCCAGGCGCTCCGCCTCCAGAAGGCCGGCTACGGCGGCGATGCCGCGATCTGGATCGAGAACTTCACGTCAGGCCAGTCGTGGCGTCTCGAGCGCATGGCCACGTGGCCCGACCACTTCGGCGAGGTCGGCCATTCGCAGGCCGTGAGCTTCGGAGCGCAGGTGAAGATGGCCGGCGTCAACATGCTCACCGCCGTCGTCCAGGCGCTGACGCCGGACGTCGTGCGCGAGGTCATCGTGCCCCAGCCGTCGCGCGGGCGGGCGTCGCGCATCACGCGCGCCGGCGACTTCACGTACGTGATCGGCGTGCGCGGCCGGACGGACCCGTTCACGGAGGAAGAGGCGCCCGAGGAGGTCCCCGAGCAGCTCGATGCCGAGCAGCACAACACCTACGAGTGGCTACGGTCGCACATCGAGAAGGGCGGCGGCAGCCTCGACGACTTGGTGCGGACGGACTGCGCGCTGCTGCGCATCGGCGACGCGCCGCAGTACCGCGAGAGCCTGAAGGAGCGCTTCGGCGGCACCGTGCCGTTCGCGGCCTACTCCGTCGGGACGCTCCTGGGCGGGCGCGGCGTCATGGAGATCGGCGCCCTGGCCGTCAACCCAGGCGGCACGAAGGAGGTCGCCTGGCTCGCCGAGGACCCCGCCGCGGCGCAGGCGGTCCGCGCGAACGGCCTCGTGTTCTGCTCCGGCGCCTCGGGGCTCGCCGACGAGCGCACGGGCGCCATCAAGCAGGAGCTCTACGGCGACAAGCTCGGCCAGACCAAGCAGGCGCTCCGGCGGCTCGAAGCGGGCCTCAACCGCTTCGGCTCCAGCCTCGAGCGCGTGCTGCGGCTCGATGTGTTCCTGGACGACATCTACTACGAGGACGCGTTCATCGAGGCCGCCGGCGCGTTCTTCGCGGACGGTCCGCCGGCGATGAACATCGTGGGCGTGGACCTCGAGCACAACGCCGAGGTCGAGCTGTCCGCCATCGCAGGAGCCTAACCCATGAGCACGAACGCAGAGCCCGTCGCGCGGCCCGTCGACTCCGAGGCCATCGTCGCCGAGATCCTCAAGCTGGGGATTACGCACGTCATCTGCGTGCCCGACACCTTCCAGAAGACGGTGATCGCACGCCTCGCCGAGCTGGAGGTGCCCCGCACCCTCATCGTCTGCACGGAGGACGAGGCCATGGGGATCAACGCCGGTCTTTACATCGGCGGAGCGAACCCCATGATGCTGATCCAGAACAACGGCATCCACGCGTCCATCAACACGATGAAGGCCATCGCGCTCGACGCGAAGGTGCCGACGTTCATCGTCGTCGGCCAGTTCCTCCGCGATGCCACCAAAGCGCCGGAAGAGAACCGCGCGCGGGCCGTCCGCCTGCTCGAGCCGACGCTGGACGTATGGGGCGTGCCGTACTTCCGCCTCGAAGGCCCCGAGGACATCGGCGCCTTCGCGAAAGCGTACGAGCGCGCCCACGAAGACAAGGGCCCAGCCGTCGTCATCGTCGGCACGCCAACGGTATGAGCGCGGAAATAGCGGCTCCACACGCAGTGCGGTTCCGCGTACTCCTTCGTGAGTGGCCATAGGAGGCTGTCCGCGGAGGGGGAGTGCAGAGGGGCGAAACCCCTCTGCCGGGGGCACGGGGGTGTCCCCCGTATCTGGATCTATCACCCCCTTCCTGGCTAGGAAGGGGGCAGGGGGATGGTCGAAAGGGCTGTGAGGCACCGACGCCACAGCAGCCGGGCGGCTGTCGGGAAAAGACTGACGAGGGTTTGGGGCGGGGGTGAGCATGCAACGTCAAGAAGCCATCGACATCCTAGCCAGGAGCCGCGAGGGCATCGTCAGCGTCGTCACGATGCAGTCGGTGGCGCCCTGGCACGACGCGGGTCAGGGCGAGGTCGACCACATCGACGCCACCCAGTGCATGGGCAGCGCCTCGTCCATCGCGCTCGGCATCGCGCTCGCGCGGCCCGACCGCAAGGTCATGGTGCTCGACGGCGACGGCAGCCTGCTGATGCAGCTCGGGTCGCTCGCCACCATCGCGGGCGCCGCACCGGCGAACCTCTACCACTTCGTGTTCGCGAACGGCCTCCACCAGAGCACCGGCAACCAGCCGCTGCCGGCCCAAGGGCTGCTGGACTGGTGTGCGATGGCCACCGCCGCCGGGTACCGGAAGGCGGTACGCATCGAGCAGGCCGAGGACCTGATCGAGCAGCTCCCCGGCATCTGGGCCGAGCAAGGCCCGTTGCTCGTCGAGCTCGTCATCGCGCGCGAGGACACCGAGCCGCGCTGGGCCGGCGTGCCCATGGCCGGCCAGGTCGTCGCGCTCAAGGCGAGCCTCGCGGCGGAGCGATGAGCGACGCCGCCCGCTACCTGGTCATCGGCGGCACCGGCGTGATCGGCCACTTCGTCACCCGGCGGCTCATCGACGAGGGCCACCGCCCGCTCGTCGTCACGGTCAGCGGCAACACGCGGCTGATCGACGACGTCAAGGAGGCCGTCGACGTCGAGACGTGCGACATCGTCGACGGCGAGGCGCTCAGCCGGGTGGTCGCGGCCCACGGCATCACGCACATCGCCCACCTCGGCGCCCTGCTGCGCGAGGACGACCCGGCCCGCTCCGCGCGCGTGAACGTCGAGGGCATGGCGAACGTCTTGGAGGCGGCGCGCGTGAACGGCGTCAAGCGCGTGGTGTTCACGAGCACGAAGGGCGTTTATGGGCCGGTGAAAGGCGTGTACGCCCACCCGGAGTACCGGCCGCTGACCGAGGACCTTCCGTGCAACCCCGCGAGGATCTACGCGGGCTTCAAGCTCGCCTGCGAGCACCTGGGGCGCATCTACCGCTTGCAGCACGGCATCGAGTTCGTGGCGCTGCGGTTCGCATCGACCGTCGGGCCCGCGAAGACGCAGCGGCACGGCCGGACGAGCGTGCACAGCAAGCTGATCGAGGACGCGATGCTCGGCGTAACCTCACGCTTCGAGAAGGGAGGAGACGCCAGGACCGACGTCATCTACAACGACGACGCGGCGCACGGCATCTTCTGCGCGCTCACCGCTCCAGCGCCGCCGGGCGCGGTCTACAACATCGGCGCGGGCTACGGGCTCACGCTCGGAGAGTTCGCCGACGCGGTCCGCGAGACGTATCCGGACGCGCGGGCCGAGATCGGCCCCGGCACCCAGTACCTGCACCCGGCGACGACGGGGCACTGCGTGATGGACATCAGCCGCGCACGCGACGACCTCGGCTACGCGCCCCGCTACGACGAGCGCACGATGGTCCCGGCCTACGCCGCTATGATGGCGCGCCAGGGGATCGAGCCCGTCGCGACGTAGAGCCCATGGCGACGTAGAGGAGGATGCCCGGTGTCCGATGCCGCTTTCTGGAGGATGTCCGCGACCGAGCTGCTGGCCGGCTACGCGCGCCATGACTTCTCGCCCGTCGAGGTGCTGCGCGAGCTCTACGAGCGCGTCGAGCGGCTGAACCCCAAGCTGAGCTCCTTCCTTGCGCTGAACACCGGCGACGCCCTCGCCTCCGCCCAGGCCGCCGAGAAAGCCTGGCGCTCCCCGGGGGAGAAGCCGCTGCTCCTCGGCGTGCCCGTCTCCATCAAGGACAGCATCGAGGTCGACGGCATGCCGACGACCTACGGCTCGCTCCCCTTCAAGGACAACCGCCAGCCGGATGCCGAGCTCGTGCGCCGCGTCCGGGCGGCGGGCGGCGTCATCACCGGCAAGACCAACCTGCCTGAGTTCGCGCTCTACTCCGCCGTCGACAACAAACTCGGCCCACCGGGGCGCAACCCGTGGGACCTCGAGCGCACCTGTGGCGGGTCGAGCGGCGGCGCCGGGTCGTCGCTCGCCGCGGGCCTCGGGCCGCTGGCCGTCGGCACCGACTCCGGAGGGTCGGTCCGCACCCCGGCCGCGGTCAACGGCGTCTTCGCGCTCAAGCCGACGTACCAGCGCATCCCCGCCGTGCAGACGTGGCGCGCCGCGCCGGGGCGCTCGCATAACGGCCCGATGACGCGCACCGTGGGCGACGCCGCGCTCCTGATGCAGGCCCTTTCCGGCGCCGACGCGCGCGACGCCGAGTCCAACCTGCCGCCGGTCGAGGACTACCTCGCCTTCGCCGATGGCGGCGTGCGGGGGGTGCGCTTGGCCGTCAGCTACGACTTCGGGCAGGGCTACCGGGCGAACCCCGAGGTGCTCGCCTTCGTCAGAGAGGCCGCGGCCCTCTTCGCCGAGCTCGGCTGCGAGGTCGTCGAGGCCGACCCGCCGACGCTCGAGGAGTCCGAGGAGCTCGAGCCCGGTGTGTGGGCGTACTCGGGCGACCACTACGCGGCCGCGGAGTCGATGATCCCGAACTTCATCGAGAAGCACCTGGACGACCTGATGCCGTACACGCGGCCGATCTACGAGCGGGCGCCCGAGGCCAAGGCGTGGCAGTACAGGCGCATCCTGCGGCGCAACCGGGCGTTCGGCCAGCGCATGCAGGAGTGGTTCCGCGGCTACGACTTCTTGCTGTCGCCGCTCGTCGGCCCCGCCGTGCCGCTCAAGGAGGCCACCCCGCGCGACCGCGCCAAGCCCCCGCGCAGCTTCGTCGTGCCGTTCAACCACACCTACAACCCGGCGGCCTCGGTGCCCTTCGGCCTGAGCGCGGGTGGCCTGCCGATCTCCGTGCAGGTGGTCGGGCGCCTCGCCGACGACGTCGGCGTCCTGCGCATGGCCGCGGCCATCGAGCGCGCCCGCCCCTGGGCGCAGCGCTGGCCCGCGCTCGCCGAGGCGTAGCGGGCGTGGAGCGTCCACCGCCCACGATCGCCGCGGCCATCCCACGGCTCTGGCCGTTCAAGCGCGCCTTCTACGGCTGGGCGGTCGTCGCCGCATCGTCGGCCGCGGTCTTCTCGCAGGTCCCGATGTACGGCCCCGTCATCTCCGTGTTCGTCAAGCCGATCGGGGACGAGCTGGGCTGGTCGCGCGGGGAGATAGCGCTTGCCTTCACGACCGGCACCCTCGTGGGCCTGGCGCTGTCAGGGCTCGTCGGCAAGCAGCTCGACCGCTACGGAGCGCGGGCGGCGGTCGTCGTCGCGGGCATGATCGTCGCCGGAGTGCTCGTGGGCCTTGCGTTCATGCAGGAGGTCTGGCAGTTCTGGCTCCTCTTCGGGAGCGGCCGGGCCGCGGCGCTCGCGGGGATCAACCTGGGCACGTCGGTCGCCGTGGTCAACTGGTTCGTGCGCAGGCGGGGCCGCGCGGTGGGCTTCCTCAGCATGAGCCTGCGGGGTGGACAGGCGCTCTTCCCGCTGCTCATCGTCGCCATCATCGCCGGATACTCGTGGCGCCACGCCTTCGGGGTCCTCGCCGTCATCAGCCTGGTTTTCGTCGTGACCCCTGCGTGGCTGTTCCTGCGGCGCCGCCCCGAGGACATGGGCTTGCTGCCCGACGGCGACCCGCCGCCCCCCGAGCGTGCGCCCGATGGCCCGGCCGCCGCGGCAGGGCGCCGGGCGCCCTCGCGGGCTCGCCCGGACGAGGTTTCGTGGACGCTTGCCGAGGCGCGGCGGACGCGGGCCTTCTGGCTGCTCGTCGTTGCGACGATGAGCGTCGTATTCGCGCAGACGGCCGTGAACCTGCACGCCGTCGCCAGCTTCCAGGATCGCGGCATCGCCGACGCGTTCGCGGGCATCTTCGTGTTCGTCTACGCGGGGACGGCCGCGGTGTCGTCCGTCCCGTTCGGAATGCTCGCGGACCGCATCCACATCCGCTGGGTCCTGGTGCTGGGCACGCTCTTCTTCTGCGCGTCCATCGCCGTCCTCATCGCCGCCGACAGCGTGCCGGCCGCGTTGCTGTTCGCCGTCCTCTACGGGCTCGGCGCGGGCGGGTGGACGATCGGCTACTCGCTGCTGTTCGCGAACTACTTCGGCCGCGGACACGTGGGCGCGGTCCGCGGCTTCTCGCAGGTGGTGTCGAGCCCGGTGGGCGCGGTGGGCCCGCTGCTCGCCGGCTACCTGCACGGCGTCACCGGCGACTACACGCTCTCCTTCCAGATCATGCTGGGGTCGTTCGCCGTCGTGCTGGTGGCGCTCCTGCTCGCGAAACCGCCGAGGCAGCAAGGCCCCGCCGCGTAGCCCCCTGTCATCCTGAGCGAAGCGAAAGATCTCGCACCGCCGCGCTCGTTGAGCACCGGCGGCCGAGGGACCAGAGCCTTCGCGGAGTCTGTCCTGAGCGAGGCCCAGTGGCTCAGCTTCGCTCAACCCCCCCGCCAGGGCGGGGGGGCTTCCGTGGCTGACTCTAGCCCTCTTCCTCGCCCGGACCCTTGCCACGAAAGCTCTTGTCCTGCACCGGGGGGGGAGTGCAGAGGGGCACAGCCCCTCTGCCGGGGGCACGGGGGTGTCCCCCGTATT
>JADFRC010000186.1 GCA_022561455.1 Chloroflexota bacterium
ATCCTCGACGTCGACAAGCCGCGGATGGACCAGACGCTGGCGGAGCTCGAGGACTTCGGCGGGGAGGCCGTGGCCCACGTCGCCGACGTCTACAACGAGGACCAGGTGCGGGCTGCGATGGCCGGCGTCGCCGAGGCCTTCGGCGGCATCGACGTGCTCGTCAACGACGCGGGCATCGTC
This sequence comes from Chloroflexota bacterium, assembly GCA_022561455.1. Lineage (GTDB taxonomy): Bacteria > Chloroflexota > Dehalococcoidia > Lucifugimonadales > Australimonadaceae > JADFRC01. The sequence goes on from JADFRC010000186.1 coordinate 181, forward strand.
CCGCACTTCAACTGGGGGACGGCGCGGTGGCCCGCGATCAAGGACATGGACCTCAGCTTCTACGAGCGCGTCATGAATACGAACCTCGGCGGCACGTTCATGTGCAGCAAGCACGTCACGCCCTATCTGGAGAAGGCGGACGGCGGGCACATCGTGAACCTCTACGGCGGCGGCGGTCTCACGCCCGCGGGCGCGCTGACCTACGTCGTCTCGAAGGAGGCGATCCGCTACTTCACGCGGTACCACGCCGAGGAGGTGCGCGAGGCCGGGATCTGCGTCGTCGTGCTCTCGCCCGGCGGTCCCATCGCCACCGAGGACGCGCCGGACGAGGCGCGCGCCCGCATGGACAGCCCAGAGCTCGCCGGCCCGCGCTTCCTCCTCGCCGCCGAGGCGAGCATGGAGCTCTCGGGCCACCTGGTCACGCTGGACGGCGACAAGCTCGTGATCGACGACTAGCGCGATCCATGGTCCAGATCAGCGAAGCCGCGAAGCGTCAGCTCAGGGTCCTGATGGACGAGCGCAAGCTCGGTCCTGACCGGTTCCTGCGGCTGACGGTGCCCCCCGCGTGGGCGGGCGAGGGCGACTTCGGCATCGTGATCGACGCCCGCGGCGGAGCGGATACGAGCGTCACGCTGGACGGCAAGACGGTCCTCGTGGTCGGGCCCGACGTCGTGGAGCAGATCCCGAACGCGATGCTGGACTTCAAGAAGGCGCCCGAGGGCCCGCGCTTCACGCTCGATGTGTATTAGGGGACCAGGCGCCCGCTGCCGCCGGACGTTCGTCCCAAGTGGGTTTCGCGCGGAGCCCACGTTGGCATAAGCTCTGCGAGACGTTACCGTGCCGGGAGGTGTGTGGTGCTGACGCAGGAGCAGAACGAGCGGCTGACTCGCGTTGGGCCCGGCACGCCGATGGGCGAGCTGATGCGGCGCTACTGGCATCCGATCTCCGCCAGCGCCGACCTGAGCGAGGAGACCCCGACGAAAGAGGTCCGCTTGCTGGGCGAGGACCTTGTCCTCTTCCGCAATACGTCGGGCAAGGTCGGTCTCATCGAGCCGAGCTGCGCCCACCGCAAGGCGAATCTCTCGTACGGCATCCCCGAGCCGAACGGCATCCGGTGTGCCTACCACGGCTGGCTGTACGACGAAACGGGCCAGTGCATCGAGCAGCCGTCAGAACCGGAGGGCAGCCGCTTCAAGGAGAAGGTCAAGCTCAAGGCGTACCCCGTCCAGGAGCTCGGCGGGCTGGTGTTCGCCTACATGGGGCCGGAGCCGATCCCGCTCCTGCCCCGCTGGGACGCGCTGGTGTGGGAGAACGTGACCAGGAGCATCACCTCGGTCCAGCTCCCGTGCAACTGGCTCCAGTGCCAGGAGAACTCGCTCGACCCCGTGCACTTCCAGTGGCTCCACCACTACTACGGCCCCTACACCATGAGCCGCAAGAAGGGCAAGGACGAGGGCAACGCGTTCGACCGCAGCACGGTCAACCGCGGCCGCGCGCACGTCAAGGTCGGGTTCGATATGACGAGCTACGGCATCATCAAGCGCCGGCTGCTCGAGGGCGAGACGGAGGAGGACGAGTGGTGGCGGATCGGCCACCCGATCATCTTCCCCTACACCCTGCGCGTGGGCTGGGGCAGCACGCACTCCTTCCAGTTCCGTGTGCCCATCGACGACACCCACACGATGCACCTGCTCTACCAAGCGGTGGTCCCCGAGCCGGGGGAGACCGCGCCGCACCAAGACGTCGTCCCGCACGAGGAGCGCCCCCTCTACGACGAGAACGGCCGCCTCAACGACACGATCATCCCGGCCCAGGACGAGCTCGCATGGGTGATCCAGGGCCCGCTGATGGACCGCACGACCGAGCGCCTCGGCGTCACGGACCAGGGGCTCATCATGTACCGCCGGCTGCTCGAGGAGCAGATGCAGGTGGTCGCCGACGGAGGCGACCCGCTCAACACCCACCGCGACCCGGCGCAGAACCAGTGCATCGTGCTGCCGCAGGAGTACTCGCGCTACCCCGAGGAGTACGGCGGCGAGAAGGGGCCGTTCCAGAGCGAGCGTCCCCACGAGCCCGACGTGGTGGGCGTGCTGGTCTAGGCCGTCAGTCCAGCACCGCGACGATCTCGATCTGCACCTTCATCCCGCCGGGCGGGTCGTAGCGCGACGTGTGGCGCGCCGGCCGGTCGCTCTCGTCCGGGAACATCTCGAGCCACGGCCGATTGATCGCCTCGCGGTCGCCCAGGTCGGCGAGCAGGCACGTCATGCGCACGATGTCGTCCGGGCTCGAGCCGGCCACCTC
>JADFRC010000062.1 GCA_022561455.1 Chloroflexota bacterium
CGAACTTCGAATAGATGATCGTGTCGCCGACGGCGATCTCCATGGGGACCCGCTTGCCATCGTCATCCAGCCTACCCGGGCCCGCGGCGATCACCTTGCCCTCCTGGGGCCGCTCCTTCGCGCTGTCCGGGATGTAGATGCCGCTGCGGGTCCTCTCTTCCTGTTCGGTCGCCTTCACGACGATCCGATCGCTCAGTGGCTGGAGCTTTCGCGCCATGCTCTCCCCCTTCGCTAGATACACGGGCGCAGCTGCTGGGGACGCGGTACGGCCCACCCGGTCACAAGACTCGGGCGGTGCGCTTAGCAGTCTCGCGCCTAGAGTGCTAATCTCCGGAATCTTATGTGCGGCCGCGGGGACTGTCAATGGGCCGGACACCCCCGCCGCGCCAGGCCGTGGCCTGCTCGTCCCCTTCTTGACACCGTGGGGCCGCGGGTATGAAACGCCCCTCCCAGGCTTGGGACAGCCTGCCTGCGAACGCTCTCGGACCACTGCCTGGATCGACATCGCCAGGACCGAAAAGCGCCCCGAGCTCCTGATTCAAGAGGACTCCCCTTGGGTGAGAAATCCCTCAGCTCGGAATTGAACGCGACTACAGAAACCCATCGGCCTGGAGTGGCTGCCCGTGTGCTTAACTATGGAGTTCGGCGTCTGGCGAGCCCCCAACTTTGCTAAGACCCGCGAACCTCGGAGGAATCGGGGGGATAGGTCCGGGCGCACCGGGAGTCGCTGGTGTCCGACGATGACGGGGAGCTTCTGCGGTGCGATTCTCCCTTCCACCTGGTCGAGCTCGGTCCTGCACACGCCGCAGGCCATGACCTGCATCAGTACTTCCCGCGGGCCTGGCCGGGGCATCGGGACGTCGCGGAGGACCAAGAAGCGCTCCTTGCCTGATATGGGCCTTCGAGCGCCGGACGGCCGCTCCAACACCATCGCCCTCAGACATCTCGCGCGCCTATATCAGGATCTGTGGGATCGGGGTCGACGCCTCATGCTAACCGTGCCAGGAGGGAACGCCGCCTTCTTCCGGTCCATTGTGAGATCCGAGGGTGAAAGCACTCAGTAGGATCAACGAGGTTCAGCTTGTTCACGGTCGTCCCAGGAACCCGGGGCTCGGGACCAGCGATACCAGGATATACTTTAAAACCAACAGCCCGTTTTCCCTCAACGGGCGCAGGTTGGACACGGAGGCAGCCGTGAGAGTCTACTGGCAAACGGCGAAGCAGGGCCTGCGCCTGGTGCTGGCCGATGGCGAACGCGAGGAACGGATCGGCGGCGTGCGAGAGTCCAAGCAGGGCTTTGACGCATTCGCCATAACGTTCGGCTACGACCCCGACCGCGCCCGGCGGGGTATCGCGAGCCTGGACGAAGCCAAGGGGTTTGTTGAATCGTTCAGGCCATGGGAGCTCTTTACCCGTGACCAGGAGCTTTCCGTCGAGCCCCACGTGAAGCCGTTAGATGGGTGATGGTCTACGCGAGCGCAAGGAGTCGGCTTCCGCGGCCTCAGGCCTGGGGGACAGGATGCAGTGGGGGAAGGTCGGTCGCCCCGCGCAGCTGGCCTTTTTTCTGCTAGCCACATCTATGTCTTGGTCTGCAGGGGGGACCGAATACCGCGAGGCGGTCGTCAAGCGGTCGCGACCAATGAGCGGCTGAAGGACCTCTTCAGCGGCGAGACAGCGAACCCCTAGCAGCCACCGGGCGAACAGGAAAGGGTGGGGATTTGGCAGAGCAGCGTAAGCGACCTGCGCGCCTTGAGACGAAGAGCACAGGCGCGACCGCCGTAAAGGCCACGGAGGTCGTCGACGAGAACGACGCGGCGAGCCGCGGTGCGGCAGCGGCGATAACCGGCGCCGTCGAAGGCGCCGCCACCACCGACAGCCTCCCCGCTGCGGGGCCCACGAAGGCCGACCTCGCCAAGGCCAAGGCTGAGGCCAAGGCCGCCGAAGAAGAGGCGGCCAAGGACCTCGACGGCAGCGAGCTCATCGACGACCCGGTGCGGATGTACCTGCGCGAGATCGGCCGCGTGACCCTGCTGACGGCGGCGGACGAGCGCCGTCTGGCGCAGGCGCTCGGCTCCGGCAAGCACGTCGAGAAGCTCGAGAAGGACATCACCGAGGAGACGGGGCGCCCGGCGCAAGCCTCGGACCTCGTGCGTCGGTTCCTCACGCGCATCCGCGAGTCCAACGACCTCATCGAGGCCCTCGCGGACCACATGGCCATCGAAGACTCGATGACGCTCAAGGTGCTGCTCACCGACGAGAAGCTGCGGGCGGGCATCGACTCGGAGCTCGACGTGGAGATGCTGGAGACCTTCGCCAAGCGGTGGAGCAAAGAGCCGCTGGAGGTCGCGCAGCAGATCATCCAGCTCTCGCTGAACTCCCACGTGCTCCCCGAAGAGACGCTTGAGGTGATGGGCGAGGACGTCCCCGTCAAGAGCTTGGACGACGCGCTCGAAGACGCGGACATCGGTCAGCGGCTCGAGTCCAACGAGCTCCTGCTCCGCATGCACTTCGCCGCCGTGAAGCTCGAGGGCGTGCGCGCCCAGCGCCACCTGGCCGAGGCGAACCTGCGCCTCGTGGTGAGCGTCGCGAAGAAGTACATCGGCCGGGGCATGTCGCTGCTGGACCTGATCCAGGAGGGCAACATCGGCCTCATACGCGCCGTGGAGAAGTTCGACTACCGCAAGGGGTACAAGTTCTCCACCTATGCGACCTGGTGGATCCGACAGGCCATCACGCGGGCCATCGCCGACCAGGCACGCACGATCCGCATCCCCGTGCACATGGTCGAGACCATCAACAAGCTCATGCGCGTCAGCCGCCGCCTCGTGCAGGAGTACGGGCGCGAGCCCACGACCCAGGAGATCGCGCTCGAGATGGAGGTCACGCCCGAGCGCGTCCGCGAGATCATGAAGGTCTCCCAGGAGCCCGTCTCCCTCGAGACGCCCATCGGCGAAGAGGAGGACTCGCACCTCGGCGACTTCATCGAGGACCGCAGCGCTCCCGCGCCGGCCGACGCCGCGACCTACGCGCTGCTGCGCGAGCAGGTCGGGGACGTGCTCGGCACGCTGAGCGAGCGCGAGCGGAGGGTCCTGCAGCTGCGCTTCGGGCTGGAGGACGGCCGGTCGCGCACGCTCGAAGAGGTCGGCCGCGACTTCGGCGTGACCCGCGAGCGCATCCGTCAGATAGAGGCGAAGGCGTTGCGGAAGCTGCGGCACCCGAGCCGCTCGCGCAAGCTGCGCGACTTCCTGGAGTAGGCGGACCCCCGCACAGGCGTCAACAAGAGACCCCGGAGAGCCGGGGTCTCTTCACGTCGCCGAGCTAGGGCGGCGGCTCGTCCGCCGGGGGCCGGTCGCTGAGCTCGGGCGGCTTCGTCCCCCCGGACGCCCGCGCGTAGTCCTCGAACAGGAGCAGGCCGAACACGCTCAGGAAGGGAACGGAGATGCCGGTCGCCACTGCGTCCACCCCGACCATGACGGGGATGGAGGAGCCGGCGAGAAGCAGTCCGACGGCGAAGGTGAGGACGAAGATGGGAACGATGGCGATCAGCTCCAGCAGGAAGGTCCGCTTCCATCGGCCCCCGATGAGTCTCCAGCTGCGCACGAATGCGCCGGCGATGCTCTGGTCCTCGAGGACGATGGCCGGCACATAAAGCGAGGTGCGGATCCAGACGAACACGATCACGCCGAACGCGGGAAGCGCCAGCGGGCCAGCGGCCGTGAGCAGAACGAAGAGCGGCAAGCTGAGCACCATCGCGCCCGCGAAGCAGCGCGGTCCGAAGACGAGGACCTTGGCCAGGGTGGCGGTGAGGGACGGCGCCTCCCCGCGGTGGAGCGCCGCGGCCCGCCACAGCACGACGGAGAGGACACCGATGTTCACCGCTTGGAGAAGGACCGAGGCGAACAGCACCAGGAGGATGCTCTCCGGTCGCTCGGCGTCGGGTTCCGGCAGGAAGGCCACGCCAGCGGTCGAGAGCGCGAGCGTGATGAGCGCCGTGGTGACGAACAGCGGCCTGAACGCCTGGCGGTAGAGCGCGAGCGTCGCAGCTAGCAGGGCCGATATGGGGGTGACGGGGTCGCTTGGCGGACGGTTGATCACGGTGTCTCCGGCTCGCGCATGGTAGGGGCCCCCAGCACCGTTGTCTAGAAAGCCGACGTGGGCGTTGTGCCTGCGATTGCTATACTGCCCGCCCTATACTGCCCGCCCTATACTGCCTATCGAAGGGGGGGAGGCGTGCCGGAGATACCGGACCTCGAGGTCATCAAGGACTTCCTGAACGAGCGCATCGCCGGGCAGGAGGTCGTCCGCGCCGAGGCGCCGAAGGCGTGGATCGTCCGCTCGCTCGCGGCCGAGCACTTCGAGCAGGACGTCATCGGCCGCCGCTTCGGCACGATCACCCGGCTCGGCAAGGACCTCGTCTTCCCGCTCGACCCCGACCGGCTGCTGGTGGCCAACCTCATGCTCACCGGCCGCTTCCAGTACACCGAGCCGTCGCACCGCGTCTCCAAGGGCATGTTCTTCCTCCTCGGCACCAAGGACGCCGACCTGCGCTACTCGGACAGCCGGTCCATGGGGCGCATCCATTATGTGCGCCCCGACCAGCTCGGCCAGATCCAGCGGCTCCAGGACCAAGGCCCCGACGCCCTGGACGGCGGTGTGAGCTACGAGGGGTTCAAGGAGCGCCTGCGGCCCTACACCGGCGAGATCAAGGGCGTGCTCGCGCGCGGCAAGCTGCTGGCCGGCATCGGCAACGCCTACGTCGACGAGATCCTGTGGGAGGCGCGCGTGTCGCCCTTCCGCAAGCGCAAGACACTCACGGAGGAGGAGCTGCGCCAGGTCTACGACGCGATCCCCAAAGTGCTGCGCGAGGCGATCGAGGTCGTCCGCCGCGAGATGCCCCCGAACATACACATCAAGGTGAGAGACTTCCTGAGCGTCCACCGCAAGGGCGGCGAGCCCTGCCCCCGCTGCGGCACGACCATCTCCGAGATCACGCCCAACCAACGCATCACGAGCTGGTGCCGCACCTGCCAGCCCGGCGGCCTCATCAAGAACTAGGCAGGCAGGGCACAGGCAGGGCACACGCAGGGCACTGCCCTGCACCCATGAAAGGGGTGCTTCGCCTTGGACGACGCCCGCATCAAAGCACCGCAGCCGTTCGACTTCGACCTGACCGTCCGTCACCAGACGTACTACCGTGGCCGCGCCGGCGCCGACCTCTACGCCGGCGGCGCGTACTACCGCGCGCTGCGGCGGCCGGACGGCGGCGCGTTCGCCGTGCGCGTCGCTCCGGCGGGCGACGGCTGGCTCGACGTGAGCCTGCCCACCGGCGGTGTCGCGAGCGACCTCGCGCTCGCGACCGGCGTGGTGCCCCGGCTCCTCGGCTTCGAGGCCGACCTGCCCGGCTTCTACGCGCGCATCGCCGCCGACCCGGTGCTCGCGGCGACCGTCGGCGCGCTCCACGGCCTGCGTCCGGCGCGCGCGGAGAGCGTGTTCGAGGCGCTGGTCATGGCGATCGCGGCGCAGCAGATATCGAGCGCGGTCGCCCGCGTCATCCGGGACGGCCTGATGGTCTCCTACGGCACGCTATTGCAGGCCGGCGGCCACGAGCTCCACGCCTTCCCGACGCCGGAGACGCTCGTGGCCGCCGGCATCGACGGACTGCGCGCGCACAAGCTCAGCTTGCGCAAGGCCGAGTACATCCACGGCATCGCCGAGCAGACGCTCGATGGCACGATCGACGACGCGCGCCTCGGCGCGATGGACGACGAAGAAGCCATCGCCGCGCTCACGAGCGTCCGTGGGGTCGGGCGCTGGACGGCGCAGTGGGTGCTCATCCGGGCGCTCGGGCGGCCCGACGTGCTGCCCGAGGGAGACCTCGCGCTCAAGCGCGTGGTCGGGGAGCTCTACTTCGGCGGAGAGCCGGTGGACGAGCGGCGGCTGACCGGCTTCGCGATGGAGCGCTGGTCGCCGTACCGTGGCCTCGCGACCACCTACCTCTTCGCACACCTCCGGCAGCAGCGGGCCGGGCTCCAAGGGGACGCCGCACGCTGACCCTGCCGGCCCTGCATCCTTCGCGCCCCCGTGCCGTCTAAGGGGTGGAGGCCCGATGCGCGCAATGCTCCTGCTCGTCGCAGGCCTGTCGCTGGCCGCGGCTGCCTGCACCGGCCCGGCGCCGACGGCGACGCCGCACGACGCATCGGGCCTCACCACGCCCACTCCGGCGCGCGAGCGCGTCGCGCCCGACCTCGATGCCGTGCCGCCCGTGGACACCACGGCGCACACCGTCGGGCTCGAGGACGTCGTCTTCGACACCTTCGACGGCGGCTTCGTCTCGCTGTCGCGCGCCGAGCCTTCGACGATCCGGCGGCTGCGCGATGCCATCCGCCCGATCTACAACCCGGAGTACGAGCGGGCCGGCGAAGCGCGCGCGTGGCTGGGCGACGGCGACCGCGTGATCGGGGTCGTCGCCGCCGGCGGCGCCTTCGCCTACCCCGTCAAGACGCTCGTCTTCCGCGAGATCGTGAACGAGGAGCTCGACGGCGTGCCGGTCGCGGTGACGTTCTGTCCGCTCTGCGTCTCAGGCGTCGTGTTCGACCGACGGGTCGACGGCCGGACGCTGCTCCTCGGGAACACGAGCGCGCTCTACGACAACGACATGGTGATGTACGACCATCAAACGGGGTCCTACTGGCACCAGGTGAGCGGAAGGGCCATCGTCGGCGAGCTGTCGGGGGCGTCGATGGACCTCGTGCCGTCGATGATGGCGACGTTCGCCGAGTGGCGCGCTCTGTATCCCGAGACGCTCGTCTTGAGCAATGCCAAGGAGCGGGTGGCGAGGAGCTCGGACCCGTCGGAGCGAGTGAAGGCGGCGGTCAACCGGGGACGCTTCTCGTTCCCTATCTCGGAGCAGGCCACGAGCGACCGGCGCCTCCCGCTCGGCGCGGAGGTACTGGTCGTGCTGCTCGCGGGCGAGGAGAAGGCGTACGCGCTCCTCGACGTCGCCGCCGGGCCCGCGAACGACCACGTGGGCGGAACGCCAGTCGTTGTCTTCGGCAGCGGCGATGCGATGGCGGCCTACGTGGCGCGCGTCGGCGGCCGCGAGCTGACGTTCGTGGCCGCGGACGGCGGTGCCTTCACGGACCGCGAGACGGGCAGTACCTGGGATCTGGGCGGCAGCGCGACGGCCGGGCCGCTGGAGGGCGCGAGCCTCACGCTCATTCCCGCGCGCCGCGCGCTCTGGTTCGCCATCGCCGGGTCGAGCCCCGGCGTCGCGCTGTACGAGCCCTAGGCTGACGCGATGGCGCTGGCCGACCCGCGATCAGCGCGCGGAACGCAGCGCTCTGGTCGCGGCCACGGCTCCGGCCGCCCCCAGCAGCGCGGCAGGCGGCCCCGCCCAGACGACGGTCTGCAACAGGCCCATCCACGCGTGCACGTCGGGCGTGCTGGGCCCCACCACGTACGCGCAGAGCATGAACGTCACCACGGCGACCGCTCCGCTGGAGAGGGCGGCGAGCGGCCACGCCCGGACGCCCGCCCCCAGTCCGACGAGCGCCACCACGCCGGCGGCCAGCGGCAGCACGCGGACGATCAGCGGCAGCGCGAGGAGGCTCGCCGTCAGCGAGCAGGAGAAGAGGGTGAACCCCGCGAGGACCAGCGATGCGGTCACCAGCTCGGCGCGCCGTGCCAGCAGGCGGGTCATGTGCATCGCTCCTTGATCGCTCGCCCTGCCTAGCGCCCGCGCGCGGCGCGCCGCCGCGCCGCGCGGGAGGTCGGAGCGCCGCCGCCGGCACCCGCCAGCGCTCCGAGGGCGTTGCGCTGGCCCGAGGCGAGCTGCTTCAGCATCTTCTGCATCTGACGGAACTGGCTCAGCAGCTGGTTGATGTCCGACGGCGCCGTCCCGCTCCCCTGCGCGACCCGGCGGCGCCGGCTGCCGTTGATGCGCTCCGGGTGCTGGCGCTCCCACAGCGTCATCGACGAGATCATGGCCTCGGTGCGGCGGACGCGGCGCTCGTCCAAGCCGCCCGCCGGGAGCTGCGCGCGCAAATTCCGTGCGCCGGGGAGCATCTCGAGCAGCGAGGACAGCGGCCCCATCTTCTGGAGCTGCCGGAGCTGCTGGAGGAAGTCGTCGAGGTCGAACTCCGCGCGGCGGAGCTTGCGCTCCATCTCCGCGGCCTGCTCCTCCGTCGTCTGCTCCGCCACGCGCTCGACGAGCGTGACGATGTCGCCCATGCCCAGGATGCGCGAGGCCATGCGCTCCGGGTGGAACACTTCCAGGCCGTCGAGCTTCTCGCTGACGCCCGCGAACTTGATCGGGACCCCGGTCGTCTGCGTCACCGAGAGCGCCGCCCCGCCGCGAGCGTCGCCGTCGAGCTTCGAGAGCACCAGGCCGGTGAGGCCGATGCGCTCGTTGAACGCGGCCGCCGCGTTCACGGCGTCCTGGCCCGTCATCGCGTCGACGACGAGCAGAACCTCCGCGGGGTCGAGTGCGGCCTTCATCACCGCCAGCTCTTCCATGAGCTCCTCGTCGACGTGCAGACGCCCGCCCGTGTCGACGATCGCCCACGCCACGCCCATCTCCCGCGCGCGCTTGAGGCCGTTCGCGGCGACCTGGGGCGCATCGTCCGGGCCCGCCTCCTCGCGGTAGACGGGGACGTCGAGCTCCTCCCCGAGCGCCTCGAGCTGGTCTGCGGCCGCCGGCCGGCGGGTGTCGGCCGCGATCAGGAGCGAGCGGTGCCCCTGCTTGTGCAGGTGCAGCGCGAGCTTGGCCGCGGTCGTCGTCTTGCCGGAGCCCTGGAGGCCGACCAGGAGCGCGACGCTAGGGGGCGCGGCGTGCGGCACAAGCGGGTGCGCGCCCTCCCCCAGCAGCACGACGAGCTGGTCGTGGACGAGCTTGACGACCTGCTGGCCGGGCGAGATGCCCTTGAGGACGTCGCCACCGACGGCCTTCTCGCGGATCTGGTCGACGAAGTCGCGCGCGACCTTGAAGTTGACGTCGGCCTCGAGGAGCGCAAGCCGCACCTCGCGCAGGGCCGCGTCGACGTCGGCCTCGGTCAGCCGGCCCTTGTTGCCCAGGCTGGTGAAGACCGCCGTGAGCTTGTCGGTGAGCGTGTCGAACATCCGCTAGAAGTCCTGGCGGCCCTCGAAGGCGCGCGCCACCGTCAGGTCGTCCGCGTACTCCAGGTCGCCGCCGACGGGCAGGCCGCGCGCGAGCCGCGTGACCTTGTGGCCCAGCGGCGCGACGAGCTGGCGCACATAGAGCGCCGTCGTCTCGCCCTCGACCGTCGGGTTCATGGCGAGGACGACCTCGGTGATGGGCTCGTCGGTCAGCCTCGTGAGCAGGTCTCGGATGTGCAGGTCCTCGGGCCCGACGTTCCGCATCGGGTCGATGACGCCGTGCAGCACGTGGTAGAGGCCGTGGTAGACCCCGGTGCGCTCGATCGCCAAGACGTCCAGTGGCTCCTGGACGACGCAGAGGACCGTCTGGTCGCGCGCGAGGTCGGCGCAGATGCGGCAGGGGTCGGCCTCGGTGATGTTCCGGCAACGCCCGCACAACGTCGTCTGTTCCTTGACCGACCCGATGGCCTGCGCCAGCGCCGCTGCCTCCTCGGCGGGCATGCGGATCAGGTAGTAGGCGAGCCGCTGGGCGGTCTTGGGGCCGATGCCGGGCAGCTTGTGCAGCTGCTCGATGAGGCGGGCGACGGGTGGCGCCAGCGATGGGTGAGCCGCCTCTGACGACAGAGGCTCGCGCGAGGTCACGCCCTAAGCTCCAGGGGCCCCGAGGCCCGGTATCTTGAGCTTGCCGTTGGCGACGACTCGGACGGCGCCGCCGCCGGCCGAGCCCTCGACCGTCTCGGCCTCCAGGTCCTCCTGGGCCTTAGCCAGCCGGGCTTGGATCTGCTGGGCTTGCTTGAGGAAGTTTCTGTTCAACTGCTGACTCCACTGGCGTTGGCTCCGCGGCCGCCGGCTCAACGGGCGCGGGCTCCGGGGGTGCCGGGTCTCTGGGCGCGGACTCTTCCGGCGTGACCTCGCCGATGACCTGGCCGCCGAGGCTCATGGCCGCGCGGACGAGGTGGCCCCCGTCCTCGGAGCCGCCGCGGTGAGCGGGAGCGCCGTCCGCCTCCACGCGCAGCGTGAGCTTCTGGGCGAGCGTCTCTTCGAGCACCCGCTCGATCTCCGCGCGGGCCTTGGGGTTCTCGAGCTCCGCCTGGAGCCGCTCGCTGTTGGACACGTGCGAGAAGCGCACGACGAGGGCCTCGCCGTCGACATGCCGCTGGGCGGAGCTGCGGAGCAGCGCGGCCACGTCGAAGCGGTCCCTCGGCACGCGGGCCATCGCCCGCAGCAGCACCGGCCACTGCGTCCGCAGCCGCTCCTCGATCGGCGCCGAGGGGTCGAGCGGCGGTGGGGCCACGGCTGGCGTCCGTGGTTGAGGCGCCGGCGCGGCGGGCCGAGCGGCCGGCGCTTGCGGGGCCGCGGGAGTTTCCTCAAGAGGCGTCACGGTCAGTTCATTCACCACTCGCCAGATCCCACTCTCCAGCATCGCCAATCGCTGGGCTATCGCGCGATCGTGCTCCGTCGCAACCGAGCCGATCAACGTGGCGGTCCCCTCGGAATCAATCCGCACTTCCATCGGTGACCGTGTCTGAAGCCAACTAGAGTTTTCCATCCGCTGGGCCAGTTTCAAGGACGTATCGGCCCGCCGCGCGGCCACGTTCCGTTGCGAGGCCAGGTTGAACCCGATCGATACGCTCATGCGGATCTCCTCGCGCTGGCTTCCTCCCGATCGATTGCCGGACGATCCACGGCCACCGCCACGGCCCGAGCCTCGGGCGCCCGACGAACTCCGCTGTACTCCTTCGCCCGCCTGGGTCGAGCCGACGAACCTTCTGGCCTGATCGGCGTCGGCCCCGACAAACTGGCCCGGCTGTCGGCTCTCGCGCGAGACTTGCGACGGCGACTCAAGCAAGGAAGCCTGGCCGAACGACGAAGCGCCGAACCCGCTTCCGGAGAAACTGCCGCCCGAGCGAAAGCTGCTGGAGCCGCCGGAGCTTCCCCCGCCCACCGAGCGTTGGGCCAGGACATTGGATTGACCGACCGCCAGCATCAGAGCGGCCGGGACGAAGATCAGAATGTGGATGCGCCTGACACGCCCTTCTGGCCAAGGAAAGTCGGCTGGATTCCTCTCCCTACATCGTAACGCAATCGACGCGAAATGAAAACGAGATTTCCCAAGAAACTTGCCTCGGGGGCAATTAAACGGGACAGGTCCAATTTCCTGATGCTTCCTTTCCTTTCCTTTCTTCTCTGCGGCCCTCTGCGTTTAACCACAATACTGTTCGTGATTCGTGGCAATCCTTGTTAGCCCGGTCGCCCGCGACCGGAAAATGGCGGAATCCGACGC
>JADFRC010000063.1 GCA_022561455.1 Chloroflexota bacterium
GCTTGGCCCGCGAACTCGCCGGCGTAGTCCCGCGGGTACACGCCGCCGTGGAAGCAGGCGATCGCCACTGCTTCGCGCGCCGCACCGTAGCTGAGCGCGATGCGCCCACTCATGCAGAAGCCCGCGACCCCGATGTGGTCGCCGTCGACGTAGGGGAGCGTGCGCAGGTAGGCGATGGCTTCGTCCAGGTCAGCCAACGACTCGTCGTCGCCGTAGTCGATCCTGGCCTCTTGAGCCTCGATGGGCCCCCGGTCGCCCGTGAAGCGGTGGTAGAGGTCTGGGACGCAGCCCACGAAGCCGTCGCGGGCGAGCTGCTCGACCCTGTCCCAGCTACCATCGATATCGATGGGCCCCCGGCGCCCGTGCAGGACGATGACGGCGGGCCGCCGCTCGGGCGAGCCGGACGAGACAGGGCGCGCGGTCCAGACCCGCATGCCGCTCGAAAGGATCTGCTGGTCGAGCATCGTGACCTCCTCCTACTTCCGGCCATCTGGGCCGGGCTCTCCTTGACGCCCACTGCCCGTCCGTGAGCGGGATTCTAGCACCGCGCCCGCACCTGCCTGACCGGCACAAGCATGGACCGTGTGCCGCCCGGCACCGCTGGCGCGCAGCAGGGCAGCCCTGGCGTAGGATGTGGTGACGTTTCGGGCGAGCGAGGCTGGCAACCATGAGCACGAGCACGGATAGCGCAGCGCTCGAAGTCGGTGGCCTCGTCGGAGCGCCTCTGACTTACGACTTCGCCGCACTGGCTGCGCTGCCCGGTCAGATAGCCGACGTCTCGGAGCTGGCCGAGGGCAGGGAGGGCGCGGCCGTCCGGTTGACGAGCCTGATCGAGCGGTCGCAGCCCGGCGCCGGCGCAGCTTTCATCACGCTGTTCGCGGAGGGGGACTACTCCGCGAGCGTTCCGCTGGCCGCCGTCATCGATCAGGCCATCCTGATCTATCGGCTGGGCGACGGCCCGCTTCCCGCCGCGCAGGGCGGCCCCATCCGCTTCCTGATACCCGACGTGGCCGCATGCCAGACGGCGGAGGTCGACTCGTGCGCGAACGTGAAGTTCCTGCGGCGGATCGAGCTTGGGAGCGAGCGCGGGCGCGACTCCCGGCCGCGGACGAAAGCCTCACACGACGAGCTGCACCAGGCCTGAGCCGGGGAGCGCCGCCCTTGACCGCATGCCCTTTGGTGTGCGGTCTCCGTGCCGTCGACACGAGTTGTAGACTCGCCCCACGTCCACCCGGAAGGCGCGCGGGCGCACACTGCATGGAGAATGAGGGGCGAGATGGTCATCGAGCCGGTGCTGAAGGTCGGACTCGCTGGGGTCGGAAGCGTCTCGCGCACGATCCTGCACAACATCCAGAAGATCCCGGGCGTGAAGCTGACCGCCGTCGCGGACATCCGTGAGGAGCCTTTGGCGCAGGTCCGTGGCGAGTATGGCGTGGAAACGTTCAGCAGCGTCGAGGCCATGTGCGAGAGCCCGGACGTGGACGCCGTCTGGATCTGCACGCCGAACCTCTTTCACGCGGAGCACACGATCATCGCCGCCGAAGCCGGGAAGCACGTGATCTGTGAGAAACCCATGGCGGTGAGCCTCGATGAGGCGCAGTCGATGGTCGACGCGGTCGACCGCACCGGCGTCCGCTACGTGCAGGGCCACTCCAAGATCTTCGACCCGCCCATCCGCCGGATGCGCGAGATCGTTTCGAGCGGCGAGCTCGGGCGCCTGATCCAGCTCAACACATGGGAGTTCAAGCCTTGGATCTCCGGCCAGCCGCGCCTGGAGACGGAGGTGGACTCGAGCAAGGGCGGCGGCGTGCTTTACCGCCAGGGGCCCCACCAGACCGACGTCGTCCGCGGGATCGGCGGTGGCATGGTGAAGAGCCTGCGGGCGATCGTGGGACGGTGGAACTCCGCATTCCCGCTCGCCGAGGGAGACTACACGGCGTTCCTCGAGTTCGAGGACGGCGCGGCGGCGACGATGGTCTTCAACGGCTACGGCTACTTCGACATCACCGAGCTGACGTGGGGCATCGGCGAGGGCGGCCAGCAGCGAGACCCGGCCTCCGTCAAGCGCGAACGCTTCGCCAGCGCGGTCGAGGCGGACGTCAAGCACGAGTTTGCGGGCGCGCGGGCCGAGCGCGAGCGTGTCGAGCGCGAGCAGCGGCGCACGCTCCAGCCCTTCTTCGGCCTCACGATCGTGAGCTGCGAGCGGGGCGACATCCGGCAGTCCCCGGAGGGCCTCTACGTCTACGACCGCGACGGCCGGAGGGAGGTCGAGGTCGCACCCGAGGGGCACGGACGGGGTGAGCTGACCGAGCTTCGCAACGCGCTGCGGGAGGACCGGCCGACGTTCCCGGACGCGCGCTGGGGGATGGCGACCCTCGAGGTCATACTCGCCATCCTCAGGTCCTCGCGCGAGCGGCGGGAGGTCACGCTGTCCCACCAGGTACCATGCCCGTACTGATCGCCCGCACCGATCACGGGCCGGAGGCGAGGAGAGCGAGAGATGGAAACCACCGAGATGGACCGGTACATGACCCTCGTGGGTCCGGGCGAGCCGGCGGGTGAGCTCCTCCGCCGCTACTGGATGCCCGTCGCGGTGGCTGCCGAGCTCACCGATGAGCACCCCACCAGGTTCGTGCGCCTCCTCGGCGAGGACCTCGTCCTGTTCAGAGACAAGTCGGGCCGTGTCGGGCTGCTCGCCGACCACTGCTCGCACCGGGGCGCTTCGCTGCTCTACGGCCGGGTCGAGGAGCGCGGCATCTCGTGCGCGTACCACGGGTGGCTCTACGACTGCGACGGGAACATCCTCGAGACGCCGCCCGAGCGCAACGACGCCATCATGAGAAGCGTGAAGCAAAAGGCGTACCCGGTACAGAAGCTGATCGGGCTCTACTGGGCGTACCTGGGCCCGCTGCCCGCGCCGGTGATCCCCCACTACGACGCCTGGGCCCGGCGCGACGGACACCGCAAGATCTTCGTGCAGCCGGTGCTGGACTGCAACTGGCTCGCGGCCATGGAGAATTCCATGGACCCCGCGCACACCTCGATCCTCCACCAGCGGGAGGGGACCGAGAACACCACGCGCGGAAACATCGACCGCATCGCGCAGTTCGACTTCTACCTGCTCCCCTATGGGCTGATGAAGCGGCGCGTATGGAAGAACGGCGTCGTCGACGAGCACCCGGTGCTCTTTCCGAACGTCCTGAGACACGCGGGCGAGACGCAGATCAGGGTGCCCATCGACGACACGCACACGCAGATATACATCGTGGATTTCTACCCGACTCCGGACGGCGCCGAGGTGGATGACGAGCCGGAGGTCGAGCACGTCGCCTCGTTCAAGCAGCCCGCGGACGCGCTGCACCCCCTCGCCCGGTTCGACATGCACCCGGAGTGGCTCCAGGCGCACAAGGCCCAGCCTCAGGACCACATGGCATGGGAAACGCAGGGGCCCATGGCGAGCCGCATCACCGAGCACCTGAGCTACTCGGACCAGGGCATCGTGCTGTACCGGAAGTTGCTTCGAGAGAACATCGAGAAGGTCCGCGCGGGGCAGGATCCGATGGGCGCCCATTGGGACCCGGACCACCCCATGATCGACACGAACCTGGACGAATCCATCCGCATTTTCAACCGGGAGTCCGGCGAGGGAGCCGAGGTGGTGGCCATGGTCGGCGCGGGTCCCTTCCAGTGGAAGGAAGCCGGGCGCTGAGCCCGCCGGCCCGCCGGGAGCGGACGGGGCAACGTTGCCCGTGCCCGCCTGAGGCTGTACCCTCGCCGCTGTGACGCCGCTCCACACCGATACGAAAAGGTTCTCGCTCTTCGACCCGGTCCTGCTCATCATGGCCGGGTTCATGGTCGTTCAGGGCTTCACGGGCGGCGGCGACATACCGATCCTCGCCGGCATCGGCGTCGCGGTCTTCCTCGCCTTCACCAAGCACGTGCGGTACGACCTGTACGAGGACGCCCTGGTGATCCGCTACTGGGCGCCCCGGAAGATCATCATCCCCATGTCGGACATCGTGGACGTGGGGACGGTGCGGCTGCCCTTCGGCGGGCCTTCGGTGCTCGTGCACCGCGCGCGGGGCCGGGTGCTCGCTATCATGCCGAAGGACACGGAAACATTCCTGGCGAAGCTGAAGGCCAACCTGGAGAGCGCGAAGCAGCAGCCCCGCGCCGCCGCCGAGGACGACGAGCTGCCGAGGCCGAAGCCGCGCCGCCGCCGCCCTCGCCGCCAGCGGCCCTCCTGAGCGTTCGGTGAGCAGGCTCATGCGTATCGGCGTACCGGACATGGTCTCCAACTCCTACTTCCCGGCCATCGCGGCCGTGGACCTCGGCGCGTTCGAGGCCGAGGGCATCGACGCGGAGGTCCAGCACATCTTCCCCGTGCCCCGGACGATGGCGGCGCTGCGCGACGGTGAGCTGGACCTCGTGGCCGGCTCGGCCCACACGGCATTGAGCGCGTTCCCCGACTGGAAGGGAGCGAAGCTCATCGTGGCCCTCGCGCAGCACATGTACTGGTTCTTGGTCCTGCGCGCCGACCTCGGGATCCAGCGCGGCGACGTCGCGGCCGTCAAGGGACTGCGGATCGGCGCCGCGCCGGGGCCCGACGCGGGCCTCGTGCGGCTGCTCGCGGAGGCCGGCATCGACCCGGAGCGGGACGGCGTCAGCATCGCGCCGGTCCCCGGCGGTGCGGAGGCGGGCGTGTCCTTCGGCGTGCACGCCGCCAGGGCGCTCGCGGATGGTGCCATCGACGGCTTCTGGGCGAACGGCATGGCGGCCGAGGTCGCGGTCGGCTCCGGTGCGGGCACGGTCGTGCTCGACGTCCGCCGCGGCGACGGTCCGCCCGCGGCCCGCGGGTACACCTTCCCCGCGCTGGTCGCGTCGGATGCGAAGATCGCGGAGGCTCCCGGCGACGTCGCGGCGGCGGTGCGGGCGATCGTCCGCGTGCAGCGGTTGCTGCGCGAGGAGCCGGCCCGTGCGAAGGAGGTGGGCGACCGGCGCTTCCCGCCGGAGGAGGCGGAGCTCATCGCCAAGCTCGTCGAGCGCGACCTGCCGTACTACGAGCCGTCGATCTCGGAGGAGAGCGTCGCGCAGATGAACGCGTTCGCGCAGAGCATCGGAGCGCTGTCCGGCCCCGTACCCTATGAGGAGGTCGTCGCCACGCAGTTCAAGGAGCTGTGGGCGGGGTAGAGACCCCATCGTTGCGACAGGGAGAGCGAGACCATGCCGAAGCCGGAGCTTGAGTTCTTCGACCCAACCTCCATCCCGCACCAGCCGGTCGGCGGCGTGCGCGGCTTGAGCGAGCAGATACTGGCGCGCGACGAGGAGACCGGCGACTATACGCGGATGCTGCACTTCGAGCCACAGACCGACACGTCCGCGATGGGACCGCAGTCGCACGACTTCTGGGAGGAGGTCTGGATCATCGAGGGCAGCATCCACGACCTCACGCTCAAAAAGACGTTCACCGCCGGCATGTATGCGTGCCGGCCGCCGGGCATGCCGCACGGCCCGTGGCGCTCCGACGGCGGTTGCACGACCATCGAGTTCCGCCGGCACGAGCGCCCGTAGTCCCAGCCACGAGCCGCACATCCGCCGGAGGGGAGAGCAGACGATGAACGTAGCGAACTTGAAGGTATCGACGCAGATCACGCTTGCCGACGGGAGCCTCGCCGAGGTGCTCGCCGTCATGCCCGCGGAGGCGCAGGTGCGGATCCGCTACATCGACACGCTGGGCGCGCCCGAGCTCACCGGGACGGAGGCGGTCGTCTCGTCCGACGAGGTCATCGCCATCGTGGAGGGCACGCACACCGAGGGTTTGGCGTAAGCAGGCCGGTTTCCCCGCCCGGCTCGCGCGCGCCTCGCTCATTGCCGTGGGCAGGGGCCGAGCGTACCATGGCTCGCGGCCCCCGCCGGATGCGTGTGTGGGCTTCTCGTCCCTCCGGCAAGGAGTTCTCGGTTTGACGCACGACAACGTGGACCCGGCGGTGGAGCAGGCGTGGCGCGAGGTGCTGATGGGTGCGCACCACTCGCCCCTGGGCTTGCTGCCCGGCTCCCACCGGTGCCGCATGTGCCGGATCCCTCTCGCGGGCATCGGGTCCGTGGTGACCAAGCCGTTGGGGTACCACCCCTCGCGCAAGAGCCCGCACCTCTGCAACATCTGAGACGACAAGCTGCCCCCGGGTGGGGCGGAGGTCGACATCGCGGTGCTCTTCGCCGACGTGCGCGGGTCAACCGAGCTCGGCGAGGGCATGGGCGCCGCCGCTTTCGCCGCCATGCTCAACCGCTTCTATGAAACCGCGTCGCGCGCGCTGCTCGACCATAAGGCGATGATCGACAAGATGGTCGGCGACGAGGTCATGGCGCTCTACATCCAGGGCCCGACAGGGCCCGACTACCGGAAGGCCGCGGTCTTGAGCGCCCTGGACCTGATGCGGGCCATGGGCTACGGCAAGGGCGAGCCGTGGCTGCCGATCGGCATCGGCGTCCACGCGGGTCCCGCCTACGTGGGGAAGATAGGCACGAGCGAGATAAACGACTTCACGGCGCTGGGCGACACCGTGAACACGGCCGCGAGGCTCCAGGCCGAGGCGCAGCCGGGCGAGATCATCATCGGCGAGGACCTCTACGCCGACGTGGCCTCGCGGTTCCCGGACCTGGAGCGGCGCTCGCTCGAGGTCAAGGGCAAGGCCGAGCCGGTCGCGGTTCGTGTGCTTCACGCCGCGGAGGCATAGCGCGGCCGGTCAGGAGTGCAGATGCAGGTCCGCGTCCTCGGCGCCCACAACCTCGAGACGAAAGAAACGCACCACACGTGCTTCCTCGTCGACGGCGTGCTGGCGATCGACGCGGGCAGCCTCGTGAGCACGCTCGGCGCCGACGAGCAGCGCCGTGTCTCCACCGTCCTCCTGACCCACCTCCACTTCGACCACGCTCGCGACCTGCCGACGCTCGGCCTCGCGACCATCGACGAGCCCACCGCCATCGACGTGTTCGCCGAGCAGCGGACGCTGGACAGCGTGCGGGCTCACCTGCTCGACGGCGAGGTGTACCCCGACCTGACGCGCGGGCTGAATGACGGGCCGCCCTCCTTCCGCTTCCGCCCGCTCACCGAGGGCGAGCGCTTGAGCGTGCTCGGCTACGACGTCGTCCCGGTGCGCGCCGACCACCCGGTGCCGACCGTCGGCTACATCGTCAGCGCCAACGGCACGCGCATCGGCTTCTCCGGCGACACCGGCGGCAAGCTGATGTCGTTCTTCACGCACGAGCAGGCGCCACAGGTGCTGTTCGTCGACGTCACGTTCCCGGACCGTCTGGCGGAGCGAGCGCGGCGCTCGAAGCACCTCACGCCGAGCACCCTCAAGCGCGAACTCTCCGCGGCGCAAGATGCCGGCGTGAGCCTGCCGCGCATCATACCGGTGCACCGCAGCCTGGCCGCCGAGAGCGAGGTCCTCGAAGAGCTCGCCGTCGTCGGGTCCGCGCTCGGCGTCGACCTCGAGCCGGGGTATGAGAACATGGTCGTCGCCTGAGATGAGCTGCCCGAGCTGTCGCACCAACAACCCGGACGGCGCCAAGTTCTGCATGTCGTGTGGAACGGCGCTCGGGTCTGCCTGCCCCGCGTGCGGCGCCGAGCTTCCTTCAGCTGGGGCAGCCGGGGCGGCCGAGGCGAAGTTCTGCCCGAGCTGCGGGCACCAGCTCGATCGGGACGAGGCGGAGGCGCAGGCGGGACGCCTCGCCCGGTTCATCCCCCCGGAGCTCCAAGCGAAGCTCGCCACGGCGCGTGCCGGCGGCGGCATGCAGGGCGAGCGCCGGATCGTCACCATGCTCTTCTGCGACGTCACGGGCTCGACCGCCGCCGCCCAGAACCTCGACCCCGAGGAGTGGGCCGAGATCATGAACGGCGCCTTCGAGCACCTCATCGCGCCGGTCTACCGCTACGAGGGGACGCTGGCACGGCTGATGGGCGACGCCATCCTCGCCTTCTTCGGCGCCCCCATCGGCCACGAGGACGACCCGGAGCGCGCCGTCTTGGCGAGCCTCGACATCCTCGCCTCCATCGCCCCGTACCGGGCGCAGGTCAAGGAGCGGTGGGGCTTCGACTTCGACGTGCGCGTCGGCATCAACACGGGCCTGGTGGTCGTCGGCGAGGTCGGCTCCGACCTCAGGCTTGAGTACAGCGCGCTCGGCGACGCGGTGAACATGGCCGCGCGGATGGAATCGACCGCCACGCCCGGGACGATCCAGATCACGGAGGCCACGCACAAGCTCATCGCGCCCCTGTTCGACTTCGAGGACCTCGGCCCCATCGACGTCAAGGGCCACGACGAGCCCGTACACGCCTTCCGGGTGCTCAGGCCCAAGGCCGAGCGCGGGAGCCAGCGCGGGATCGAGGGCCTTGGCTCACCGCTCGTCGGCCGCGATCCCGAGATCGCCCAGCTCAAGGAGGCCGTCGGCGGGCTGCTGGCTGGCCGCGGCCAGATCGTCTCGGTCATGGGCGAGGCCGGCCTTGGCAAGTCGCGCCTCGTGGCCGAGCTGCGGAGCGACGTGCTCGCGCGCGAGCCGGGCATCCTGTGGCTGGAAGGGCGCTCGCTCTCCTACGACACCTCGACCCCCTACGCGCCGATGATCGACATGCTGTCCACGTACCTGGAGACCGGCCAAGGAAGCGCGAACGGCGGTGGCTATGCCGCGCTCCGGGAGCGGATCGAGCGCGTGATGGGCGAGCGCGTGCTGGAGACCGCGCCGTTCATCGCGTCGATGCTCGGCGTGCCCGTCGACGCGCCGGACGCCGACCGCGTGCGGTTCCTCCAGCCGCCGCAGCTGCGCGAGGGCGTGTTCGCCGCTGTCTGCGCGCTGCTTGAGCAGCTTGCGGCGGACCGGCCGGTGGTCGTCATGCTCGAGGACCTGCACTGGGCCGATCCCACGTCGCTCGAGCTCTTCGAGCACCTGCTCCCGCTGCCCGAGCGCTCGATGCTCATGGTGCTCGCGCTCTTCCGGCCGCAGCGCCAGGACCCCTCGTGGCACTTCCACGAGGTCGCCGAGCGGGACTACGAGCACCGCTACACCACGGTCCGCCTGGAGCCGCTCGACGACGCGGGCTCGCGGGAGCTCATCGAGAACCTCCTGCGCATCGAAGGGCTCTCCGAGAACGTCCGCGCACTGATACTCGCGAAGGCGGAAGGGAACCCCTTCTTCGTCGAGGAGGTGATCCGCTCGCTGCTCGACTCGGGCGTCGTCGTCCCGGAGGGCGACCACTGGCGGTCCACGAGCGACCTCGACGACATAGCCGTGCCCGACACGCTCTCCGCCGTCATCACGACGCGCCTCGACCGCCTCGACGAGTTGTCCAAGCAGCTCGTTCAGGCGGCCTCGGTCATCGGCAGGGAGTTCGGGGTCGAGACGCTCTCGGCCATCACCGGCTCCAACGGCGAGATCGAGGCGCCGCTGGCGGACCTCCAGCGCCGCGGGCTGCTCCGCGAGTCCGCGCGCATCCCGGAGCGGCGGTACCGCTTCAAGCACGCGCTCACGCAGGACACCGCCTACGCCTCGCTGCTGCTGAGCAAGCGGCGGGAGCTCCATCTGCGCGTGGGCGACCTGCTTGAGCGCCAAGACCCAAGCCAGGTCAACGACATCAGCCGCCACCTGCTCGAGGCCAAGGAGGACGCGCGCGCGCTGCCCTACCTGGCCGACGCGGCCGACCGCGCCGCCGCGGCCTACTCGACGCCCCTGGCCATCGCCCAGTATTCGCGGGCCATCGAGATCGCGAACGCCCTCGGCGACGTGGCGATCGCCCAGCGCGGCTACGAGGGCCTCGGCGGCGCCCTGACGCTGGCGAACCAGATCGAGGAGGCCCTCGGGACGTACCGGGAAATGGGCGAATTCGGCGCGGCTCACGGACGGAACGAGATCCAGGTCTCGGCGCTGAACAAGTCCGCGTTCCTCAAGGGGCTTCTCCAGGGCGACTTCCCCGAGGCCGACCGGCTGCTCGCGAGGGCCGAGGTGCTCGCCGAGCCGCTCGGCGAATGCCCGAGCCTCGCCGAGACGCACATGGTCTACTGCTACTCTCGCACGCTCTCCGGGGACTTCGACGAGGCGTTCGACCGCCTGTCCCAGGCCGAAGAGATCAGCCGCCACCAGAACCTGGTGGACGGGCGGCTCTTCTCCATGACGCACCTGGCCAACACGCTCAACCACATGGCGCGGTACGACGAGGCCAAGGACATGGGGGAGCAAGCGCTCGCGCTCGCACGGGAGGCCGGCAACCGCGTCTACGAGTCGGAGCTGCTGGGCGAGACTCTCTCCATGTACGACATAAGCATCGGGGACCTGCGCTCGGCACAGAGCCGTGCGGAGCAGGGACTCGCCATCGCCTCGGAGATCGGCTCCGCGCTGAACGCCGCCAGCGCCTCGATGATGCTGGCGACGGTCCTCCGGCTCCAAGGCGACTACGAGCGGTCCGTCGGTGCCTGGCAGTCCGCGCGCGAAACGTCGGGTGCGATCGGCCTGGCGTACGTCGAGGCGGTCGCGCTCGGCGGTCTGGGCGGCACGTACCTGGACATCAGCCCGGAGCTGGCCGCCAAGACCGAGGAGTATCACGCCGCGGCGCTGCGGATGATGGACGGGACGCTGGCCAAGGGGTTGGGCACGATGGTGTGGGCCGAGATCGGGTTCTGCGCGCTGCTACGGAACGATCAGGCGCAGGCCAAGGCGCTGTTCGAGCGCGCGCTGACCGAGCCCACCGCCGCGCGCATCGAGGCCCGGCCGCAGGCGCTCATCGGCCTCGCGCTGCTCGCTTTTCACGACAAAGACGCGCCCGAGGCGGCACGCCTCCTCGCCGAGGCGCGCGACTTCGCGCACGAGCGGGCCATGGCCCACTTCTATCCGTTCGTGGACATGGCCGCCGGGGCGATGGCCGCCGCGTCCGCGCCCGAGGAGGCGCTTGCGCACTTCGCCCACGCCGAGACTGCCGCCGCCGCCTCGGGCATGCGGCCGGTGCTGTGGCAGGTGCGCGCGGGAGCCGCCGGAGTGCTCGCGGCCCAGGGGCGCCAGGCCGAAGCGGACGCGAAGCTCGCCGAGGCCCGCGAGACCGTCGAGGAGATCGCGCAGACGTTCGAGGACGATACGCTCCGCAGCCTGTTCGTCGAGAACGCCGCCCAGAAGCTCAAACTCTAGGGGCCTGGAGAGCTTCAGGCGCATGGCCACACCCGTCATCCTGACCGTCGACGACGAGCCGCAGGTGCTCAACGCGATCGAGCGCGACCTGCGCTCGCACTTCCGCTCCAGCTACCGCATCGTGAAAGCGGCCTCCGGGGCCGATGCGCTCGCGGCGGCACGTGAGCTCAAGCGCCGCAACACGCCACTCGCGCTGTTCCTCGTGGACCAGCGCATGCCGGGCATG
>JADFRC010000064.1 GCA_022561455.1 Chloroflexota bacterium
TGAGCGTCATCGCGGTGGCGACGCCCTTCACGGAGTGCAGCCTCCAGCGCGAGCTTCCCGTACCGGAGGAGTGGGTCGTCCGCAACTCCGACGCGTTGCCCGGCGTCGTGCGGCGCCGCATCGAGGCGCACAACCGCCTGGCCCATCCGGAGACGACCGGCGCATGAGCACATCGACCACCATCGTCATCCTTGGGGGCACGGGAGACCTCGCCCAGCGCAAGCTGATCCCCGCCCTCTATACGCTGGACGTCCTGGGCCGCCTTCCCGCGAGCGTCTCGGTCGTCGGCTTCGCCCGTGCCAAGCTCGACGACGCGTCGTACCGCGAGCACATGTGGAAGGGCGCTCGCGAGCTCAGCGGCCAGCCGGTCGAGCGCAAGGCTTGGGACCGCTTCGCCAAGCGTCTGAGCTACGTCCGCGCCGACCTGGCAGACCCCGCGTCGTTCGAGGCGCTGCGAGCCCGGCTCAAGGCGATCGAGGACGGAGCGGAGCGGGCGGACCGCATCTTCTATCTCGCCGTCTCGCCCTCGCTGTTCACGCCCGCCATCCGGGGTCTGGGGGGTGCCGGACTGGCGAGCGAGGACACGGGCTGGCGGCGGGTCGTCGTGGAGAAGCCGTTCGGAGAAGACGAGGCGTCGGCCGCCAAGCTCGACGACGAGGTCCACGCGGTGTTCCGCGAGTCCCAGGTGTACCGGATCGACCACTACCTGGGCAAGGAGACGGTGCAGAACCTGCTCGTCTTCCGTTTTGCCAACACCATCTTCGAGCCGGTCTGGAACCGGAACTACGTCGACAACGTGCAGATCACCGTCTCGGAGACGGTGACGGTCGGCGACCGCGCCGGCTACTACGACGGCGTTGGGGTCATCCGCGACATGGTCCAGAACCACCTCCTCCAGCTGCTCTGCCTCATCGCGATGGAGCCTCCGAGCTCACCCGACCCCGAAGCGCTTCGCAGCAAGCGCGTCGAGGTCCTCGAGGCCGTGCGCCGGTGGTCGTCGGAGGAGTACGCGAAGAACGCCGTTGCGGGCCAGTACGACGGCTACCTCGAAGAGAAGGGCGTTGCCCAAGGTTCCCGCACGCCCACCTACGCGGCGATGCGCCTGTTCATCGACAACTGGCGCTGGCAGGGCGTGCCGTTCTACCTGCGCTCGGGCAAGGCGATGGCCGGGAAGCGGTCCGAGATCGCCATCCACTTCAAGGCGCCGCCGCTCACGCTCTTCGCGCAGCCGGAGGGCCACGTGCACGCGCCGAACGTGCTGGCGATGTGCGTGGGCCCTGATGAGGGGTTCCACCTGCGCTTCTCTTCGAAGGTCCCCGACGAGGGCATGCTCATCGAGCCGGAGCACATGGAGTTCCACTACCGGACGTCGTACGCCGGGCGCGAGATACCGGAGGCCTATCAGCGCCTCCTGGAGGACGCGCTGACGGGCGACGCGAGCCTCTTCATCCGCGGCGACCAGATCAAGCACGCGTGGAGCATCGTTGACCCGCTTCTCAAGCGCCTGGCCGACCCGGCCTCCCCCAAGCCCGAAGCGTACGCCGCCGGCAGCTGGGGCCCGGCGGCCGCCGACGCGCTGCTCGCCCGGGACGGCTTCGCATGGGACAGCCTCTGCGGCCACGATGACTAAGAGCGCGTGACGGACACCACTGTCCCATACGTCTCCGCCGACCAGATGCGGGAGGTCGACCGGCTCGCCGTCGACGAGTTCGGCATCACGCTGCTCCAGATGATGGAGAACGCGGGCCGCGCGCTGGCGCGGCTCGGCCGCGAACGGTTCCTGGCCGGGGATGCACGCCGGAAGCGCGTGCTCGTGCTGGCAGGTTCCGGAGGCAACGGCGGCGGTGGGATGGTCTGCGCGCGGCACCTCCACAACTGGGGCGCGGACGTGCGCGTTCTCGCGACGGCGCCGCCCGATGGGCAGATGGGGGAGGTGCCGCGGCACCAGCTCCGCATCCTGGACGCCATCGGCGTCGTCACCACTATCGTGGCTCCGGAGGATGCGCGGCTTCCGGAGGCCGACCTCATCGTCGACGCGCTCGTCGGCTACAGCCTGCGCGGCGCGCCCGCAGGAGCCACCGCCGCGCTGGTGCGGGCGGCGAACGAGCACCGCGCCCCCACGCTCGCGCTGGACGTGCCGACGGGCGTCGATCCGACCACCGGCGAGGCAGCTGGCGACGTCGTCCGTGCCGACGCCACGCTCACACTCGCGCTGCCCAAGACAGGCCTGCGGACCGCGGCGGCGGCCGAGTACGTCGGAGAGCTTTACCTGGCCGACATCTCCATCCCGGCCGAGCTCTACGCGCGGCCGAGCCTGGGGCTCGACGTGGGGCCCGTGTTCGCGACGGACGACATCGTCCGGCTGGGTTAGTGGCTATGCGTGGTTCCACCGCGTCGAATAGCGAGCCGCTATCTCTGCACGCCGCGGGGCTCATGGAGCTTCACGGGTAGGACGCGGGCATACCGCCTGAAGTCGGCATCGGCCGTGAAGATGGCGAGGTCCCGCCGAGCGGCAGCGGCACAGATCAAGAGATCGACGGCCGATCCAGCCACGCCCAAGGCACGGCACCGGTTGTTGAAGCGGGCCGCCTCTTCGTAGTCGTCGGTGGTCAGGGGGAGATCGTCGAAGGCTTGAAGCCGCTCTCTGAGACGCTCGAACGTGGCCCCGTCCCGGATGCCGGACAGCAGCTCCTGCCGCACGGGGCCGATGACGACCGCGCGCCCCTCTTGGACCAACTCCGCCCACTCCCGATGCACCCGCACTTGGCTGGGGCTCAGTTGACGTGCCCTGCGGCGCAGGGCCAGGGACCAGACCGAGGTGTCGATGAGGACGTCCACTAACGCCGCCACCGCTCGGTCTTGTAGTCGTACTCGGCGTCGTACGGGACCGTCCCAGACATCTCCAGAATCAGCCTCTGCTTACGGCGCTGGATGTACTCGCGCAGGGCCACCGTCACGGTTTCGCGCTTGGTCTTATGCGCTCCGAGGCGCTTGGCTTCGTTGATCAGCTCATCGTCCAGGGCAAGGTTGGTGGCCACCGCCTTCTCCTTCGTCGTGCTCACACATATTATCACACACTATCATGTGTAGATATCTTGCCTCTGCTCTCCCGCCCTGGCAGGAAGAGCGCGGGGACGATCGCCGCGAGGCTGAGGGCCGCGCCGGCCCGGAAGAACGCGGAGAAGACGTCGAGCGCCGCCCCCGTCACGCCGGCCTCGTACGCCGCCATCGCAGCGGCGCTGCCCCCGAGTGGGAAGACGAGGTCGGTCGTCAGCAGCTGGAAGTACCCCATCCCCCATGCCGACAGCGCGGCGAGGCCGAGCGTCATGCCGAGCATCCTGGCCACCGTGATCCACGCGGCCGCCGTCCCGCGGTACGCGTCCCCGGCTACGTCGACCGCGGAGACGACGAGCGGAGCGATGACGAGCCCGAACCCGAGCCCGCCGGTCACCAGGTGCAGCGTGAGCGCTGGGTCTCGTATCGAGACGTCCCACGTGCTCATGAGCAGCAGCCCGGCCGCGCCGATCGCGAGCCCGGCGAGCGTCGGTATCCGTGGGCCCAGCCAGCGCGCCGCGTAGCCTCCGGCGATCGCGCCCACCGGGATCGCGCCCGTGAAGCGCATCAGCCGCAGGCCGCCCTCCAGCGGGCTCTCGCCCAGGACCGTGTCCGTCATGAGCGGCACGGTGACCAGCGCCATGATGAGCGCGCCGCCCACGAGGAGCTGCGCCGACATCGCTGCCGCGAACCGGCGGGACAGGAACAGCGCTCCGCTGATCACCGGCTCGATGGCCCGCCGCTCGACGCGCACGAGCAGCACGAGAGCGACGATCCCCGCAGCCCCAAGCGCATACGGCAGCACGGCGCCGCCTTGGAAGAGCGAGCGCTGCGAGAGCGCAAGCGTCACGAGCGCGAGGCCGATGGCGAGCAGCACGCCGCCGCGGACATCGAGCCGTCCGCCAGCAGCCCGGACGACCGGGACGGCAGCCACGGCCGCCAGCAGGACGACGACGACGGGCAGGTTCGTCCAGAAGATCCAACGCCACCCGAGCAGGTGGATGATGGTGCCGCCGTAGAGCGGCCCGAGCACCGCCCCCATCTCGGCCGCGGCGCCCACGATGCCGAAGACGATGGGCCGCCGCGCCGCGGGGAACCGCTCGCTCGCCAGCGCGATGGCGGCCGGGATGAGCGCGCCGCCCCCCACCGCCTGGACGACCCGCGCGCCGATGAGCCAGCCCAGCGAGGGTGCGAGGGCCACGAGCGCGGAGCCCGCGCCGAAGACGAGCGTCGCTCCGATGTACAGCCGCCGGTAGCCGTGGACGTCTCCCGCGCGCCCCAGCAGCGGCATGACGACGGTGAAGCCCAGCAGATAGGCCGTCACGATCCAGGCCAGGTCGTCGAGGCGGTCGACCGTGATGCCGAGGTCGAGCATGATCTCGGGCAGCGCCGTGACGACGGAGGTCTGGTCGAGCGAGGCGAGGAACACGCCGGCGCAGACGGTCGCGAGGACCGCGCCCGGCGAGGACACGCTGACGGCCACTCTAGGCATGCGCATGGAGGGATACTACAGGGGCGGCTCGACGGTGACGGGAGCGTTGAAATCCCGCAGCGTCATCAGACGGGTCATCTCAGGCGGGTCGCCCGAGATGAGCACACCCACCATGCGGACGCTGCGCGGCAGCGCGTCCTCCACCCCGATCCAGACCTCTATGCGCAGCTCGGAGCCCTCCACCGCGCTCGGGACGAGGCCGGCGAAGGCGCGCGCCGCGACGGCGCCGCTCAGCAGGAACGTGCTCACGCCGTCTCTCCTGCCGCCGTCGGCTATCGCAAGACCGCTCGCCGCGGCGAGCGCGTCGGCGAGGCTGTCGTGCATGCCGACGAAGTTGAACGGTATCGTGTCGGGGTCGGCCTCGCGCCAGATACGGCTCACCGGGTCGCGGACGTACGTCTCGCGCGCGATCTGCACGATGCTCATCGAGAGGTTGATGCCCGCGGCTTCGAGCACCGTCAGGGCGGTGAGCTCGGCGCGGTCGGGGAAGAGCGCGTCGCCCTCGGCCGTCAGCAGCACCAGGCCGCCGCCCAAGTCGGTGCCGCCTGTCTCGTGCGCGACCTCGAAGTGGACGGTGGAGAGCTGGCGGAGCGCCGCGACGGTGCGGTCGCGGAGCGCTTCGGCGGACGGCGGCGTTGGCGCGTCGTCCTCGCTGCCGCAGGCCGCAAGCAGCGCGAGGGCCGCCGCGGCGATCACGAGGAGGTAGGTGGGATCAGAGAAATGCCGCACCGAGCGTGTTCCCCCGGCCGCGCGATTCACCTGGGCTCGCCCCCTTCGACCACGGTCAGAGCCTGTGAACAGATAGCCCGATCCCAGTCTGTCACGCTGAGCCCTTCGGCTTGGCTCAGGACAGGCTCCGCGAAGGGTCGCGTCCCGGGCCTGGGTGTTCAAGCACCGCGAGGCTACGAGATTCTTCGCCTGCCGGCTCAGAATGACAGGGAGGGTACATTCCCTTCACAAGTCCCCAAGGACATGCTTCGAGAACCTGTCCTGAGCCTGTCGAAGGAGCCTCAGGACGCGCGGGATCCAAGGCTCGAGGACCATTACCTCTTGGGATCCACCCCGTGCCGACGACGCCTGCGGCGCCTATCGCTGGCCTTCCAGTACTTCCTTGAGCTTGCGAAGCTCCGCTGCTGATTGTTTCCGAAAAGAGGTGCCGACCAGGGGTTCGATGAGCTTGAGCCAGCCCCTCATCCTCACCGTACCGTCGAATGTCACCCTGGTGCCACCTTCTACCGGCTCAAACGAGTAGCTCCCTGTTGCAGAAAAAGGAGATCTTTCGCCGGTTTCAATGACCATCTTGTTGGGGGTTTCGTACTCGGTAACTCGGCCAGAAATCGTTGCACTCCAAATTGGCAGGATTTTCGTTTTCATCTGGAAGGTAGAGCCGACTCCAAGAGGGCCCTCACTCGTTTGCACCGCTTCCTCGGTAGCCTCCTGCCAGGCGGTGAAATTTGGAATATCGGCAACGTACTCAAAAACATCCCCAGGCGTCCGATTGATCGCTATCTCGTCGCGAATCGCTATCATTCGAGGCTCCTTGTCGAGAGGGTGTGAACCGTCAGGCACTTGTGGCGCAGTCGGTGGGCTGGCTACACCTTCGATTTCGCCGTTTCACGATAGTAGGTACTAGCTGCCCGCCTTCTCGTCGCTCTCTCCGTAGCCCGCGTGCTGCATGAAGGACTGGAGCATCGACGTGAACTCCATCGGGAAGATGAACTTGGTCGACGCGCCGGCCCCGAGCTCCTTGAGGGTTTCGAAGTACTGGAGGCTCATGGTGCGCGGGTCCGCCACCATCGCGGCCTGGTTGATGCGCTCCATGCCCTCGCTGAAGCCCTGGGCACGCAGGATCTGGGCCTGGCGGTCGCCCTCCGCCTCGAGGATCGTGGCCTCCCTGTTGCCCGTGGCGCGCAGGACGGCCGCCTGCTTGTCGCCCTCGGCCACGTTGATCTGGGCGTCGCGCTGGCCCTCCGCCTCGGTGACGGCGGCACGGCGGGTCCGCTCGGCGGAGAGCTGACGGTTCATGGCGTCCTGCACGTCGCGCGGCGGCTCGACCTCCTTGATCTCGACCCGCGTGACCTTGACGCCCCAGTTCGCCGTCACCTCGTCCAGCTTGAGCTGCATCTGCGCGTTGATCTGGTCGCGCTTGGAGAGCACGTCGTCCAGCGGCATCTCGCCGATGACCGCCCGCAGGCTGGTCATGGCCAGTGCCTGCGCCGCCAGGCCGAAGTTCTCGATGTTGAGGATCGTGTCCTGCGGCCGGTCCTCCATGATCCGCATGTAGACGAAGAAGTCGATGTCGATGGGCGCGTTGTCCTTGGTGATGTTGGTCTGCCGCGGGATGATCACCGGTACCTCGCGCAGGTCCACGGTCTTCGAGCCGTTGTTGACGATGGGCCAGAGCCACCGTACGCCGGGCATCCGGATCTCGGTGTACTTCCCCCACTTGAACACGACGATACGCTCGTACTGCTTGACGACGTTGAGTCCCCAGTTGGCCATGACTCCCCTCCTCGCTTAAGTCTGCTCGCCGGGCTCGGTAGCGCGCTCCACCGTGAGCAGAGCGCCGTCCTGCGCCGCGACGACGATGCCGGTGCCGCGCTCGATGCGCTCGTCGTCCGCGGCATGTGCCGTCCACGACTCCCCGCGGACCCGGACCGTCCCGCGGGGGTTGAGCACTGCCGTCACGACGCCCCCGGCGCCGATGAACGGCCGCAGGGCCGCCTCTTCGAGCGGCTGGTGGCGACGGGATTGTACCATTGAGTACGTGAGCCCACCGACGCCCGCCGCCAGGGCCGCGGAGACCGGCACGAGCGCCCACAGGCTCACGCGGATGCTCGGCAGGACGGGCGACGGCGTCCCGAAGTGCGCGAACAGCAGGACGCCGCCGAGGACGAAGCTGACGATGCCGAGGGCGCCGAGCACGCCGAACCCATCGACGTTGGCCTCGGCGATGATGAGCACGAATGCCAGGAGGAGCAGCGCGACCCCGGCCCAGTTCCCCGGCAGGTTCCCGAGCGCCATGAAGGCGAGGACCAGCGCGATGGCGCCGGCGACCCCTGGGAAGATGAGGCCGGGGCTCCACATCTCCACGACCAGCCCCAGGCCCCCGACCGAGAGCAGCAGGAACGCGATGTTCGGGTCGGCGATGAGCGCGAGGAGGCGGTCGAAGAAGCCCATCTCGACCTCGCGGATCGTCAGCCCTGCGGTATCGAGCGTGACGCTAACCTCGCCGGCACTTGTCTCGACGAGCACCTCGCGGCCGTCCACCGCATCGAGCAGCTCGCTCACGCTCGATACGACGAGGTCGATGATCCCCAGCTCCAGCGCTTCGTTCGCGGTGTAGGCCTTGGCCTCGAGCACGGTGGCTTCGAGCGGCTCGACCGCCCTCCCCCGCCGCTCCGCGATGGCGCGTATCTCGGCCGCGGTGTCCTCGAAGATCTTCTCTTTCAGCGTCTCGGGCAGCTCCTCGCCCTGCCCGCTGATGGGGCTCGCCGCGCCGATGTTCGTGCCGGGCGCCATCGCCGCGACGTGGCCCGCCGCGGTGACGAACGTCCCCGCGGACGCCGCGCGGCCGCCCGAGGGCGACACGTAGACGATCACCGGCACGCTTGATGCGAAGATCGTCTCGACCATGCGCCGCGTGGAGCTGAGCAGGCCGCCGGGCGTGTTCAGCAGGAGCACGACGACCACGGCGCCCTCGCGCTCGGCGTCCTCGATGGCGCGCTCCAAGAAGCGGCCGCTCACGGGATTGATGATGCCGTCGATGGTGACGACGTGCGCCTCGCGCGACTGCGCGGCAACCTGGCCGACGACGCCGAGCGCGAGGCTCGCCAGCCAGAGCGCCGTGAGGGCCACTCGCCAGGGCGCGCGCCGCCTTCGTGCATGCCGGAACAACATGCGGAAAGCATGCGTGGCGGCATGCGCTCCGTCAACCAAGGCGTCCTCCCCACCGCCCCGCACGGCTCCGCTCTATGCAAGCGCTCCCTCGCCCTTCGACAGGCTCAGGGTGAGCGGGTCCGAGCATGGCGCCGGTGAGAGATTTCTCGTCCTTCTGAAGAATGACTCGGAATGACAGTGGTGTGGGCCGCGCCGGTCTCCGTAGGGGCGCACGGCGTGCGCCCTCCGTGGGCCGCCTACGACCCCTCGACCCCGAGCATCTGTCCGGAGTTGTGGTGCGACATGAGCTGGATCTCGGTCTCGGTGAAGCCCGCGCCGAGGAGCTTCTCGATGAAGGTCGCGATGCCGTCCTCGACCCACGGCGCCGTCGACTGGCCCAGGTCGGTCGAGAGGATCGTGGAGGCGGGGCCCACCCTGCGTATGTTCTCGAAGACGATCTCCCAGGAGACCTTCTTGGTGTAGGGCTGCGTGAAGCAACGCTCGAAGTAGACGTTGTACTTGGCCAGCGCGACCTGCTCGTCGGCGGTGAGATACGTGGTCGGGAACTCTGGGTGCGTGACCACGATGCGGTCCACGCCCGCCTCGGTCGCGGCGATGATGAGCGGCTCGAGCTCCGTGTGCGGGTTCACATGCCCCGTGGCGAGCACCATGTCGTGCTCGGCGATCAGGTCCAGGCAGTCCCGCGTGTCCTTGGTCACCTTGCCGTCGCCGTCGATCACGCTGATCGGCTCGCCCGCGATGCCCTTCTCGCGCATCGCGCGGGCTATCGTCATCCAGTACGGCAGCTTGCTCTCGTCCACCTGCCCCGCGATGTTGTCGAGCTCGTTGGCCGCGTCCACCGTCGGCATCCAGACGACCTTGTTCCCCATCCGGCCGGCGATATCCACGGCGATCGCGTTCATCCCACCGACGGCGTTGTTGAGCACGAGTCCGCCGAAGACGTGGACGCCGGGGACGGCCGCGCAGATATCGGCGGCGCGCCCGGCCGTGGGCGCGTAGTGGTTCTTGATGACGAAGCCGGCCATGCCCGCGTCGAGCGCGTGCTGGGCCATGACCATGTCGTCGAACTTGCGCGGGAGCACGTCGGGCGCGCTGTGGACGTGCATGTCGTAGGCGCCCTTGATGAGCCCCCTCACGGTCTCGGAGTCGGCGGTGGTCACGCGGCGTCCTCCTCTACGTTACTGGCGGCTCTGGAGCGAGTGGTATGCGAACTTCTTGCGGGCCTCGTCGAGCCGCCCGCCCTTGGCGATCTCGTTCCGGATCTTCTCCTCGGCCTCGTCGATCTCCAGGGCCGCTTTGAGGACGGCCTCTTCGTGCTCCTTCGCGACGACGACGATGCCGTCGCCGTCGCCGAGGAGCAGGTCGCCCGGCAGCACGCGCACCTCGCCCAGCGAGACGGGCTCGTTGTACTCGTCGGCGCGCACGCGGTCCTTGCCGGTGCGCATGTAGGTGCCGCGGGAGAAGATGGGGTAGCCGAGCTCGAGCGAGCGGTCGGAGTCGCGGCAGACGCCGTTGATGACGGTGCCGCCGAGCTTGTTGCGGCTGGCCATGATCGTGAGTATGTCGCCCCAGACCGTGGCGTCCATGCGGCCGCCGTTGTCGATGACGACGATGCCGCCCTCGGGTATGTCGTCGATGTAGTCGCCGACGCTCTCGCCCTTGTGCCCGGCGGTCATCGGCTCGTTGCGGACCGTGAAGGCCCGCCCGCAGAGCTTGAAGCTGCGGTCGACCGGCTTGATGCCGAAGACCTGGCCGCCGAGCCCGAGCCGGTCCATCGCGTCGGAGACCGTGGTGGTGCCGAGCTTGGCGAAGGCCTCAACCGTCGCGTCCATGTTCACCTGCCTTTGCGTCGTGGGATGCCCGAGACGGGCGCGCGCCCAAGGGTGCATGAGCGCGCCTTGGCCGTCAAGGGCGGGCGGCCCGAGGTAAGAGCGGCTGACGACGCGGTGCGGGGCCGCGCCCTGGTGCGTATGATTGGCTCGCGGCCAGCGCTCGACCCGGCCGAGGAGGAGTCGGATGCCCCTCGACCCGCAAGCTCAGGCAGTCCTCGACCTCGGCGCGGGCGCTCCGCCCATCGAGTCGCTCACGCCCGTGGAGGCCCGCGCCCAGAACGAGGCGGTGCCGCGGCTGCCGGGGCCCGAGGTGGCGAAGGTCGAGGACCTGCGCGTGCCGGGCGAGGGCGTCGAGGTCCCGGTGCGCGTCTATACGCCGGCGGGGGACCGGGCGGGCGCGCTCGTCTGGCTGCACGGCGGCGGGTGGGTGATCGGCAGCATCGAGACGAACGACGCGACGTGCAGGGCGCTGGCCAACGAGGCGGGGTGCGTCGTCGTCTCGGTGGGGTACCGGCTGGCGCCGGAGGCGAAGTTCCCGCTGCCGCTCGACGACTGTTTCGCGGCGGCCGTCTGGACGGTGGGCTCGGCGGCGGCGCTCGGCTTCGACCCGAGGGCGGTCGCGATCGGCGGCGCGAGCGCGGGCGGGAACCTGGCGGCGGCGGTGGCGCTGATGGCCCGTGAGCGCGGCGCCCCCGCCCTCGCGCACCAGCTGCTCGTGTACCCGGTGGTCGAGAACGACGATTCGAGCCAGTCGTTCCAGGACAACGGCGAGGGCTACGGGCTCGACCGCACGACGATGCGCTGGTATTGGGACCACTACGTGCGCGACGAGGCGGATGCCTCGAACCCGCTGGCGGCGCCGCTGCTTGCCGATGACCTCTCCGGGCTGCCGCCCGCGCTCATCATCACGGCCGAGTACGACCCGCTGCGCGACGGCGGCGAGGCGTACGCCGAGCGGCTGCGCCAAGCCGGCGTCGAGACGGCGTGCTCGCGATACGACGGTATGATTCACGGCTTCTTCAGCGCCGGCGCGCCGGTCGA
>JADFRC010000065.1 GCA_022561455.1 Chloroflexota bacterium
TGTTCCTGGTCCAGTCGTTCTCCTATCCGGTCAACGACAACCTGATGGAGCTGCTGATCATGATCGACGCCGCCAAACGGGCGTCCGCCGGGCGCATCACGGCGGTGATCCCGTACTACGGCTACGGGCGGACCGACAAGAAAGACCAGCCGCGCGTGCCGATCACGGCACGGCTGATCGCCGACCTGCTCACCACGGCGGGTGCCGACCGCGTCCTGACGATGGACCTCCACGCCGGGCAGATCCAGGGGTTCTTCAACATCCCCGTGGACGAGCTCACCGCGCTGCCCATCCTGGCGCGCTATCTGGCGGAGAAGGAGCTGCCCAACCCCGTCGTCGTCGCCGTCGACATCGGCGGCAGCAAGCGGGCCCGCAACCTCGCCGAGCGGCTCGATGCCCCGCTGGCCATCGTCGAGAAGCGGCGCGTCGAGGGCAACGCCGGCGACACGGAGCTCTTGAACATCATCGGCGACGTCCAAGGCAGGACCGCCATCATGATGGACGACGAGGTCGACACCGGCGGGTCCATGACGAACGCGGCCCGGGCGCTCATGGAAGCGGGAGCGCTGGGGATATACGCGGCCTGCACCCACGCCCTCCTCTCCGGCAAGGCCGTTGCCCGCTTCGCGGAGAGCGCGATCCAGGAGCTCGTCTGCACGGACACCATCCCGGTGCCCTCCGAGAAGCGCAACGGCCAGGTGCAGGTGATATCGATCGCTCCGTTGCTGGGCGAGGCCATCCACCGCATCCACCACGGGCTGTCCGTCGGTGAGATGTTCGATTCGTAGCGTGCCGGAGGCCAGGGCTGTCCGCGCGTCCCACCGCGGCCGCCTACGCATATGAGCTCCGAATACCGAGCATACGCACGCCGCGACCTCGGGGTCTGCACGGTCCTCGAGCCCGAGGCCGTCGGTGAGCCGGGCAGGAGATTCTTCAGGCTCCGCGTCGAGGCCGAGCACGGCTCCGCGCTCCTCTGGATCGAGAAGGAGGAGCTCCACGAGCTCGCGGTCATGGTCAAGCGGCTCCTGCGCTCCGGCGTCAGACGCACCGGCGAGCCGGACGCGAACGGCAGCCCGGATGCGAGCGCCGACGTCGATTGCAAGGTCACGAGCCTGGCGCTCGGGTACGACCGCGCGAGCGGCCGCTACATGCTGCT
Source organism: Chloroflexota bacterium (assembly GCA_022561455.1). Lineage (GTDB taxonomy): Bacteria > Chloroflexota > Dehalococcoidia > Lucifugimonadales > Australimonadaceae > JADFRC01. The sequence continues at coordinate 1,157 of JADFRC010000065.1, forward strand.
GGCGCATGCCGCGGATACCCACGGCGAGGCCATCGCGCTGTGGGCCGAGCGCGATGTGCTCGACCACATGGCGGACCGCGCATTCGAGGTCCACGACGCCGGCCGCCCCCGCTGCCCGTTCTGCGGCGGACCGACGCTGCCCGGCAAGCGGCACTTCTGCGCCCGGGCGAATTGATGGTCCTCTACCGCGCGTTCGGTGCCGCGCCGGTCGAGAGCGGCCCGCACGACGTCGCGCCGGCGGACGAGGGCGCCGAGGGTTTCGTGCGCGATGCCGAGATCGGCGACGGCTGGCTCCACCCCGGAGCCTCCAATGCCACGTTCATCGTCGAGCTTGCGCTGGGCGCCACCAGGGGGCTCGGCGTCTACAAGCCCCGCTCGGGCGAGGCGCCGCTGTGGGACTTCCCCACCGGCACGCTGCACCGGCGCGAGTGCGCCGCGTACGTGCTGAGCCGCCTGCTCGGCTGGGGCTTGGTGCCGCCGACCGTGCTGCGGGAGGGCCAAGCGGGCATCGGCTCGCTCCAGCTCTTCGTCCCGGCGGCCGGGGACTCCAACTTCTTCACGCTGCGCGATGAGCACCCGGACGAGACGCTGCGGATGGCCGTCTTCGACGTCGTCGCGAACAACGCGGACCGCAAGGGCGGCCACTGCTTCGTGGGGCCTGACGGAGGCGTTTGGGGGCTGGACCACGGGCTGACGTTCAACGCCGAGCCGAAGCTGCGGACGGTGATCTGGGACTTCGCCGGGAGCGCCGTGCCGGACGGGCTGCTGCGGGACCTGCGCCGCCTCGATTCGGCGCTGCGGACCGCGGGCTCGGACGCGGACACCCGCCTCGGCGCGCTGCTCGCGCCGGACGAGATGGACGCGCTGCGCTCCCGCATTGGCGCGCTGCTCGAGCGGCCGGTGCTGCCCGCGGGCCCTCGCTCCCGCCGGGACCTGCCCTGGCCCTGGCTCTGAAGGGGCTACCCGCGCCGCAGCAGGCCGGAGATGCGCTGGCGCAGCCGGCGGACCGGGAAGGTCTGGAAGCCGAGGCCCGAGGTGATGAGCTCGACGGCCGACGGCGTGCCGACGACGATCGACCGGTGCCACGTGCGCAGCTCGGCGGGCGTGGGCGACTCGCCGGCTTGGGCGACGACGAAGCGCTCGAGGGGCGCCCAGCGGTTCGGGTGACGCTCATGCGCCAGCACGAGACCGCCGGCCTCTTGGACCAGCAGCACGCCGGAGGCCGCGTCCCAGATCCACTGGTTGTTGAGCGCGGCGTAGTCGAAGACGCCGCGGGCTGCCATCGCGAGCTCGAAGCCCGCGCTGCCGGTCGCCCGCACGTCGCCGAGGCGCCTGCGTAGCTGCGGCCCGAACTTGAACATGCGCAGGAAGTAGGGTGGCCAGGCCGACATGCGGCGGAGCGGCTCCTCGTCCTCGTCGAGCGAGAGCCGTACGTCGTCGTCGAAGGCGCCGCCGCCCGCGTGGGCGTGCAGGACGTGGCCCTCGGTGGTGGTGACCGACGGGAGGAAGGTGGCGCTCGCCACCGGCCGCCCCTGCTCGAGCACGCCGATCAGCACGCCGAACGTCGGCAGCCCGTTCAGGAAGTTCGAGGTGCCGTCGAGCGGGTCGATGACCCACGTCACCGCCGCCGCGCGGTCGGCCCCGTCCTCCGACTCCTCCGAGAGCACCGCGTGCTCCGGGAACCGGCGAGCGATCTCGCCGCGCAGATAGTCGTCCGACGCCCTGTCCGCATCGGTGACGGGGCTCCGGTTGTTCTCGGCCTTGTAGGTGACGTGGAGCGGCCGGTCGAAGTAGCCGAGCAGGAGCTTCCCGGCGTGGCGGGCAAGCTCGGTGGCGGAGACTTCGATCTCCCGCAGCTCGGGGTCGGTCAGCATGGGGATGCCATTCTAGCATCGGCACCTTGGGCTAGCATCGGCACCCTTGGGCTAGCACCGGCCATCTTTGGGGGATGGCGCCGTGGCCGGGGCGGAGAACCCGGCGCTATACTCCGGAATGGTGGAGGAGGCGAGGGGGAGGCCGTGGCGACGCGGACGCATCAGGTCGTTTTGATCAGGGGCGACGGCATCGGGCCGGAGCTCGTGGACGCGGCCGTGGCCGTGCTCGATGCCGTCGAGCGCTCGGTCGGCGGCTTCCACCTCGAGCTCGACCTCCACGAGGGGGGCGCCGAGCTCTACCGCCGGGCCGGATACAACCTCGCTCCGGAGTCCATCGAGGCCATCCGCCAGGCCGATGCCACCATGAAGGGCCCCGTCGGGCTGCCGGACGTGCGCTTCCCCGACGGCACCGAGGCGGGCGTGATCGGCGGCGTGCTGCGGACGGGGCTCGACACCTATGCCAACGTCCGTCCGATCCGGCTGCTGCCGGGCGTGCCGACGCCGCTCAAGGTCGAGCCGGGCGAGATCGACTACGTGATCGTGCGCGAGAACACCGAGGGGCTGTACCTCTCGCGCGGGAAGGGCATCGCGACCGACTCGGCCGTCGCGGACACCATGATGATCACGCGCAAGGGCACCGAGCGCATCGCCCGCTACGCCTTCGAGCTCGCATCGGCCCGCGAGGGCGCGCCCGCGGACGGCGCGCGGCGGGTGACGTGCGTCGACAAATCCAACGTTCTGGCGTCGTTCGCCTTCTTCCGCCGCGTCTTCGACGAGGTCGGCGAGGGCTACCCCGGCATCGAGCGCGAGTACCTCTACGCGGACGCCGCGGCGCAGGCGCTCGTCGTCCGGCCGCAGCACTTCGACGTGCTCGTCATGGAGAACTTCCTGGGCGACATCCTGAGCGACCTCGGTGGGGGGACGGTCGGGGGCATCGGGCTGTGCCCGTCGGGCAACATCGGCGACCACCACGCCTACTTCGAGCCGATCCACGGCTCGGCGCCGGACATCGCGGGCCAGGATCGAGCGAACCCGATCTCGCAGGTGCTGACGCTCGCGATGATGCTCGACCACCTCGGCGAGCGGGCGGCGGCCCGTCTGGTCGGCGACGCGGTATCGGGCGCGCTCGAGAGCGGGCGCCTGGTGATCGGCGACGGCGGGCAGCCGGTCGGCGGCACGCGGGCGGCCGGCGAGACGATCGCGAGCGTGGTGGCGGAGCTGGCGAAGGGGCGCTAGGCGCGCCTGCTGCTCGTACCGCCCTGCTGCGCGCCCCTGCTACTGCTCGTACCGGCGGAACAGGAGGCAGGCGTTCTGCCCGCCGAAGCCGAAGCTGTTCGAGAGCACCGTCCGCACGTCGGCCTCGCGCGCCTCGTTCGGGACGTAGTCGAGGTCGCACGCCGGGTCCGGCGTCGTGTAGTTGATGGTCGGATGGATCGTCCCGGTGCGGATCGTCTGGACGCAGGCGACCGCCTCCATGCCGCCCGCACCGCCCAGGGCGTGGCCGATCATGGACTTGGTCGAGCTGATGGGCACCTTGTAGGCCGCGTCGCCGAAGGCACGCTTGATGGCGAGCGTTTCGGACGAGTCGTTGAGCGGGGTCGAGGTGCCGTGCGCGTTGATGTAATCGACCTCGTCCGGGCCGATGCCTGCATCCTCCAGCGCCCACCGGATCGCGCGCGCGGCCCCCGCGCCGTCGTCGTCCGGCTGGAACTGGTGGTTCGCGTCCGACGAGACGGCGTAGCCGATCACCTCCGCGAGCACCTGCGCGTCGCGCCGCAGCGCGTGCTCGAGGGATTCGAGCACCACGATGCCGGCGCCCTCGGCCGGCACGAAGCCGTCGCGGTCCGCGTCGAAGGGGCGCGAGGCGCGCGGCGGGTCGTCGTTGCGGGTGCTGAGCGCCCGCATGACCGCGAACCCCGCGAGACCGAGCTGGCTGATGCCGGCCTCCATGCCGCCGCTGATCACCGCGTCGGCGTGGCCGAGCCGGATCTGCTCCGCCGCGTCCCCGATGGACTGCGTGGAGGCCGCGCACGCCGTGACGACCGTGCTGATCGGCCCGCGCGCGCCGAAGGCCCGGCTCACGTTGGCCGCCGCCATGTTCGGCAGGACCAACGGGAAGAAGAAGGGGGACATGCGCATGCCGCCCTTCTCCACCAGCACGCGCACGTTCGCCTCGATCTCCGGGAAGCCGCCGTTGCCGTTGCCCAGCACGACGCCGAGGCGCTCGCCCTCGATCGTCTCCGGACCGAGGCCGGCGTCAGCCATCGCCTCCTGCGCCGCGGCTACCGCGAGCTGCGAGAAACGGGCCATCCGCCGCACCTCGCGCTTCTCGATGTACCGCTCCGGGTCGAAGCCGCTCACCTCGCCCGAGATCTGCGCGGGGTAGCCGGTGGGGTCGGCGAGCGTCATGTGGGCGACGCCGGAGCGGCCCGCGACGAGGCCTTCCCAGAACTCGGCGACCGACTCGCCGAGCGGCGTCATCGCGCCCATGCCGGTGACCACGACCCGCGCCCTGCCGTTGCGGGTGAGCTCGGTCATGCCGGACCCCGCGTCACCACCGCGGCCTGCGGGTCGAACTCGGGGTAGTGCTCGCCGGGGATCGAGAACCAGGCCTCCAGGGCCTCGGCGACCACGAATAGCGACCCGGTCACGAGCACGAGGTCGGCGGGCCCTGTCTGCGCCTGAGCGGCGCGGAGGGCGGAACCCACATCCGGCGCCTCGACCGCCTCGACGCCGGCGCGCCGGAAGGCTTCGGCGACGCGCTCCGGGCGAACCGCACGCGGGTGGCGCGACGCGCAGACCACGGCCGAGCTTGCCGTCCCAACGAGCTCCGCCACCATCGCGTCGAGGTCCTTGTCGGCCGAGCAGCCGAAGAGCACCACCGTGCGCGCAGGCGAGACGTAGTCGCGCACCGTCTCGCACAGCCGCGACATCGAGGAGGGGTTATGCGCCCCGTCCACGACGACGTACGGCGCCGAGCCCAGCAGCTGGAAGCGGCCGTCCCAGCGGACGGTGGCGAGCCCCTCAAGGTACGCCTGCTCAGGCAGCCCCATGCCGAGGGCCTCGACCGCCGCGACGGCGACGGCCGCGTTCTCCGCCTGGTGCGCGCCGAGCAGCGGCAGCCAGGCGTCGTAGACGCGCGCCGCGGTCTGTATGCGGACGCTCTGGCCCTTCAGGTCGTGCGTCCGGGCCTCGACCGTCACCTCGTGGCCGACGCGGACGAGCGGTGCTCCGGCGGCCGCCGCGGCGCGCTCGATGACCTCGAGCGCCTCGGGGGGCTGCGGAGCAACCACGACCGGCGCGGGCGACTTCACGATGCCTGCCTTCTCAGCGGCGACCTGGGCGACGGTGTCTCCCAGGATGGCCGTGTGGTCCAGGCTGACGGGAGCGATCACGCAGACGCGGGCGTCGAGGACGTTCGTCGCGTCGAGCCGCCCGCCGAGGCCTACCTCGATGACCTGCACGTCGACGGACTCGGTCCGGAAGAGGTCGAAGGCCATCGCCGTCAGCGCCTCGAACGTCGTCGGCCGGGCGCCCGTGCCGCGTGCCGCCATCTCCTCGACGTGCGGCCAGATGCGGGCGAGCGCCGAGGCGAACTGCGCCCCGGTCGAGAGCTCGCCGTCGATGCGGATCCGCTCGCGGAAGGTGTGGAGGTGCGGAGAGGTGAAGAGGCCGACGCGCAGACCCGCGGCGTGCAGGATGCTCGATGCCATCGCGGCGATGCTGCCCTTGCCCTTCGTGCCCGCGACGTGCAGCACGGGCGCGCACTCTTGGGGCCGCCCGAGCCGCTCGGCCAGCTCGCGCATGCGGTCGAGGTTGTACTTGGGCGCGGGGGCGAGACGCCCGGCCATGCGCTCGTAGTCGGCCAGGCTGAGCAGCCGGTGGAGGGCGTCGTCGTAGGAGAGCGGGCGTCGCATGGTCATCGCGTCGAGCGTAGCAGAGGCCGCTCCGGAGGGTCAACGGCGCCCCCGGCTTGGCGGCTGGGCGGATGCCACGGGCTTGGCGTCTGGGAGCGCGTGCGCCGAGCACCGAGGGTCGAAGCAGCGCGTGCCTGCTTCAGTCCGGAGCCGGAGCGAAGCGTAGGCGCACAGTCAGACGCTCGTAGGCCGAGCACCGAGGGCCGAAGCAGCGCGTGCCTGCTTCAGTCCGGAGTCCTTCCTCGGCGGAAGGACGCACAGTCAGCCGCTGGTAGACTCGCCCTATGAACTTCGACGAGCTGCGAGCGTCCATCGTGGGTCTCGATACCATGACCTACCTCAACACCGGCTGGGGCGGCCCGTCGCCGGAGCGCGTGCTCGCGCGCATGCGGGAGACGGCGCTGGAAGAGAGCCGCGTCGGGCCTGCGAGCCCCGACGGCCTCGCGCTGGCGCGGCGCATAGCGGAAGAGGCGACGGCGGCGGCCGCCCGGCTCCTGGGCGCGGACCCCCAAGACGTCGTGCTCACGCACGGGACGACCGAGGGCGTCAACGTCGTGCTCCACGGCCTCGCGTGGGAGCCAGGCGACGAGCTGCTGACGTCCGACCTCGAGCACCCGGCGCTCGATGCTCCGGCGTCGCTCATCGCCGAGCGCCACGGCGTGCAGGTGCGCCGCGTGCGGCTCTCGCCCAAGGCGTCGGCGGACGAGGCGCTCGATGCCGTGGCGAGCGCGATCACGCCGCGCACGAGGCTCGTGGCGCTGAGCCACGTCATGTACACGTGCGGACTGCGGCTGCCGGCTGCCTCCATCGCCCGCGCGGCGCACGAGGCGGGCGCTCTGCTCCTGCTCGACGGCGCCCAGTCCGGGGGGCACGTCCGGCTCGACGTGGCGGAGATGGACGCGGACTTCTACACCGTCTCGGGGCAGAAGTGGCTGCTCGGGCCGTCGAGCACGGGCGCGCTCTACGTCCGGCGCGACCGCCACGAGCTGCTCGCGCCGCTGCTTCACGCGCCCGGCGTGGGCTTTGCCACGGGGCTCGCGGCGCTGTCGCTCGCCTCGGGCAGCGCCCAGCTCCAGGCGGGGTTCGCCGAGGCGGTGCGCGTGTACGAGGAGCTCGGGCCGGAGCGGGCCGAGGCCCGCATCAACGAGCTCGCGGCACGGCTGAGGGAGGGCTTCTCCCTGATCCGAGGCGCCGCGGTCACGGGGCCGGACGACCCGGAGGCTGCGTGCGGCCTGACCGCGATCGCCCTCGACGGCTGGACGCCGGCGGACCTCGCGGACGCGCTGTGGGAGCGCCACCGCGTCGCCGCGCGGACGGTCGGCCATCCCGAGGGGGTGCGCTTCTCCACCGCGGCGTTCAACGACGAGGGGGACGTGGACCGAGCGCTGGAAGCGGTGCGGACGCTGGCCAGCTAGGCCGCTGCGCGACGGGCGCGGTAGCCCGTTGTCATAGCCGGAGCCACACCATCCTGTAGCAGCGCGATCCGAGCGCGCCAAATGTTGGGCATATTGCTCTTGGTGGGGCAAGCGGGCCTCACTATAATGAGCCAACTTTCCTCGTTGGATGGACTCCGATCTCGATGGCCTTCGCGCACCTGCACGTCCATACCGAATACAGCCTCCTCGACGGCCTGAGCGGCATCCCGGAGCTGGTTCAGCGCGCCAAGGACCTGGGCATGACCGCGCTCGGCATGACCGACCACGGCGCCCTCTACGGAGCGGTCAGCTTCTACTCCGCCTGCATCGAGGCGGGCATCAAGCCCGTGATCGGCTGCGAGCTGTACGTCGCCTCCGGCAGCCGGACCGAGCGGCGCGTGGGCGACAAGAGCCCGTCCCACCTCACGGTGCTCGCGCAGAACAACACCGGTTACCGGAACCTGATCCAGCTCGTGTCCAAGGCACACCTCGAAGGCTTCTACTACAAGCCGCGCGTGGACAAGGAGCTGCTGGCCCAGCACGCCGACGGCCTGATCGTGCTCTCCGGCTGCCCGAGCGCCGAGCTCTCCGTGCTGCTCATGGACGGCAGCACCGAGGCCGCCGACGAGCTGGCGCGCTGGTACCGGGACACTTTCGGAGCCTTCTATCTGGAGATACAGCGGCACGAGAACCTCGACTTCCAGGACGGGCTGAACGCCGGACTGCTCGGCATGGCCGAGCGGCTCGACCTCCCCCTCGTGGCCACCAACGACCTGCACTACGTGAAGCCCACCGATGCGCAGCTGCACGACGTGCTGCTCTGCATCGGGACGAACGCGAGCGTGGGCGACGCCAACCGCTTCCGCTTCTCCGACTCCTCCTACTACCTCAAGACCCCCGAGGAGATGGCGGAGCTGTTCGCCGACCTCCCGGAGGCGCTCGCGAATACCGCGGTGATCGCCGATTCGACGGACGTGACGCTCGACTTCTCCGCGCTCCACCTGCCGCAGTATCCGACGCCGGACGGCGAGGACGCGGAGCCGTACCTGCGGCGCCTCTGCTGGGCGGGGTTCGACGCCCGCTATCCCGACGGCGGGACCGACGCACAGAAGCAGCGGCTCGAATACGAGCTCGACGTCATCAATACCACGCGCTATCCCAACTACTTCCTGGTCGTCGCGGACATCGCGGACTTCGCCCGGCGCAGCGAGATCGTCTTCGGCGTCCGCGGCAGCGCGGCCTCCTCGCTCGCCCTCTACTGCCTGGGCGTGACCGATATCGACCCGCTCGAATACGACCTGGTCTTCGAGCGCTTCCTCAACGTCGAGCGCAAAGAGATGCCCGACATCGACATGGACTTCCAGGACGACCGGCGCGACGAGGCCATCCGGTACGTCGTCGAGAAGTACGGCAGGGACCACGTCGCGCAGATCATCACGTTCGGGACGCTCGGTGCGAAGGCGGCGATCCGCGATTCCGGCCGGGCGCTTGGCATGGCGTACGCCGACGTCGACCGCATCGCCCGCCTGGTGCCGACGCGCGTGGGCATGACGCTCGAAGCCGCGATGGCCGAGTCGCAGGAGATGCGGGAGGCCCACGAGGGCGACGAGACCCTCCGCAAACTCATCGACACCGCGTTCGGCCTCGAGGGCGTGGTACGCCATGCGAGCACGCACGCCGCGGGCGTCGTCATCTCCTCAGACCCGCTGACCGACCACGTCCCGCTCCAGCGGCCGACCAAGGGCGGCGATGACGGCGTCGCCATGACGCAGTACGCGATGGAGCCCGTGGCCAAGCTCGGGCTGCTCAAGATGGACTTCCTGGGGCTCATCAACTACTCGATCCTGGACAACGCGCGCCGGCTCGTGCGCGAGCGCCACGGCGTCGATCTCAAGCTCAGCGAGATCCCGTTCGACGACAAAAAGACGTACGAGCTGCTCGCCTCCGGAGAGACCACGGCCATCTTCCAGCTCGAGAGTCCCGGGATGCGGCGCTACATCAAGGACCTGCGCCCCAGCAGCCTCGGAGAGCTTGCCGCGATGGTTGCCCTCTACCGGCCCGGCCCGATGGAGCACATATCGAGGTACATCGACTCGAAACACGGGCGTGTGCCGATCAGCTACCCGCACCCGGCGCTGGAGGACATCCTCAAGGAGACCTTCGGCGTCATCGTCTACCAGGACCAGGTCCTGCACATCATGCGGCGCTTCGCCGGCTACTCCCTCGGCGAGGCCGACGTCGTCCGCAAGGCGATGGGCAAGAAGATCGCCTCGCTCATGCAGCAGGAGCGCGAGAAGTTCATCGCCGGTGCCGATACCCAGGGGTACGGCGAGCAGATCGCCGGCGAGATATTCGACCTCATCGAGCCGTTCGCGGGCTACGCCTTCAACAAGGCGCATAGCGTGAGCTACGCCGTGGTCGCCTACTGGACGGCGTACTTCAAGGCGAACTACCCGGTGGAGTTCATGCGCTGCGTGCTGAACGCCGCCGAGGGGAACGCGGACCGGGTCGCGGCCGCCGTCTTCGAGTGCAACCGGATCGATATACCGGTGCTGCCGCCTGATGTGAGCCGCTCGGAGGTGGGCTTCTCGATCGACGTCGCGGACGACGGCCGCACGGCGATCAGATTCGGGCTCGCGAGCGTCAAGAACGTCGGCCAAGCCGCGGTCGAGGAGCTCGTTGCCGAGCGCACGGCCAGCGGCGCCTTCGCGTCGCTTGAGGAGTTCGCGCGCAGGGCAGGGGCCGAGGCCGCCAACCGCCGCGTGCTGGAGAGCCTGATCCGCGCCGGCGCGCTTGACGGCTTCGCTCACCGTGGCCGGCTGCTCGCCACGCTCGATCAGCTCATGCAGGTGATCGGGCGCGAGGCGCGGCTGAAGGACTCCGGCCAGTCGACCATGTTCGATATGTTCGGCGACTCGGTGC
>JADFRC010000066.1 GCA_022561455.1 Chloroflexota bacterium
GCGTGGGCGCTCGGCGCCGAGATCGTTCCGAGGGCCGCGAGCGACGGCTTCGGGTCCGCTGTCGCGCTTGCGGGCCGGACGCTCGTGGTGGGAGACCCGGAGGCGGGCACCGGACGCGTCCACGTCTTCACGCGCCGTGGCGCGTCGTCGTGGACCCCGGCGGCCGTGCTTGCCGGCCCCGCGCGGGCGTTCGGACGAGCGGTCTCCGTCAGCGACGGGCTGATCGCGGCCGGCGCCGAAGCGACCGCCATCATCTTCGAGGGGAGCGGGCGCGCTTGGGAAGAGCAGGCGGTGCTGCGCTCCCCCAAGCGGCGGAGCTCCGGCTCCTTCGGCGCGGCCGTGACGATCGGCCAGCGGTATCTGGCCGTGGGTGCTCCCGAGGCGAAAAACCCCGCTGCGAGCTCCGGAGCCGCCTACATCTACGAGCGCGAGCGCGCCGGGGGCTGGGCCCTCCATGCCGAGCTCGCCGGGGCCGACGCGGGCGCGGACGCGCGTTTCGGGAGCGCACTCGCGATCGACGGCGACACCGTTGCGGTGGGCGCGCCGGGCATCGGGCACGGCGCGGCCCACATCGTCAACCGCGTGCTGGACGCCTGGCGGCCGGGGTCGAAGCTGATCGCCCGGTGGCGGTTCGGGCGGGCAGTGCTCGCCGTGGCGCTGCTCGCCGCGGCGGCTCTCGTCCTGCTGGCGCCGTTCCTGGCGACCTTCGAGAGCAACGCCAACGGCATCCTGCCGCTGCGCTCGCTGCTCACGCGCCCGCTGCACCTGCTGCTGATCTGGGGAGTCTCTGCGTTCTTGGTGCTGCCCGTCTTCTTCCTCGTGATGCGCTCCGTCTTCGCTCGCCGCAACTGGAGCCTCATGCGCTTCGGGGTCGCCCTTTTCATCGGGTTCGGGCCGGTCCTGCTGTGGCTCCAGCCGGTCTGGGGCCCACCCTTCTTCGTCGTCGCGCTGCTGTTCAACGGTCTGGTGGTGATGCTCTTCAGCATCCACCGGGCCGGCTACCGGCTGCCCCGAGCCGACGAGATGGTCTTCGCCATCAACAGCGGGGTCACGCGCGTCGTCGGCACGGTCCTGCTCGTCGGGCTCCTCATCGGCGACGGCGTCCTCCACGGGGAGCGCGGCATCGACGGCCGGTTCCTGGCCGTCGACCGCTTGCTCATCGTCGTGCCGATGGCGGCCATCGTCGCGCTCTCCATCTACGGGGCTTGGACGCTCGCGCACCGCGACAGCGAGGCCGCTCGCTCCTCCGGCGCAGGCGGGGCGCGGTCGAGGAACGACGGCTTCGTGCCCGTCCTGCTGCTGCTGGCGGTCGGCGCCGCGCTCATCATGGGCGTCGAGCTCTTCTACGTCTGCGACATCTTCTGCGGCGGCGGCGACGGTAACCTGCGCCGCTTCAACACCGTCTTCAAGCTCTACTATCAGGCGTGGCTGCTCATGGCGGTGCTCGGCGGGTTCGGACTCTGGTACGTGGCCAGCCGCTGGGACCGCCGCGTGCTCTGGGGCCGCGTCGGCGTGACGGCCTGGGCCAGCGTGCTCGTGGTCGGGCTGGGGGCGGTGAGCTACTACCCCCTCGCCGCGGTCACCACCCGCGCCAACGACGGCGCCGGGTCCGGCCTGAACGGCCAGGACTACCTGGCGCGCTCCGAGCCCGCGGAGTACCGCGCGATCGAGTGGATCAAGGAGAACACGCCCCGCGACGCGGTGGTGATCGAATCACCCGCGGTGCCCTGCCCCAACGAGCCCGTCACCGGGTGCAGCTCGTACGTGGCCGAGGCGGCACGCATCTCGGGCAGCACGGGCCGGCCGACGGTGATCGGCTGGATCGGGCACGAGCGCCAGTGGCACCGCCAGAGCAAGTACCCGGAGCTCGACCAGCGCTTGGCGGACGTCCGCACGATCTACGAGACGGAGGACGACGCGCTCGCCCGCGAGCTGCTGGAGCGCTACGACGTCTCCTACGTCGTCGTCGGCAAGCGGGAGCGGGCGAGCTACGGCGACGCGGGGACCGCCAAGTTCGGCAGGCTTGGCACGCCCGTGTTCGGCCTCGGCGGGGACGTGACCATCTATAAGCTCTCCGGCGGAGGCTCCACCTGATGCTCGCCGGACTGACATCGCGGGCTCGTGCGCGGACCCTGCGGCTCGCACTGGGATCGAAGGCCCGTGTGGGGAGCTTGCGGGGGGCGCCCGCGTTGCTGACCGTGGCCTGGCGTGGCGCCGGCTGGGAGAAGTGGGCGTACGCCGCCATCATCGCCGTCGCGCTCGGGACGCGGCTGTGGGACCTGGGCGGCCGCTCGCTGCACTACGACGAGATCCTGCACGCCTGGTACTCCTGGCGCTTCGCCGAGGGGCTCGGGTACTCCCATACGCCCGTCACCCACGGCCCCTTCCTCTTCCACGCCGCCGCCGCGACGTTCGCGCTGCTGGGCTCGAGCGACGTCACGGCCCGGCTCCTGCCGGCGCTGTTCGGGACGGCGCTGGTCGGGCTGCCGTACTTCCTGCGCAAGGAGCTGGGCCGCTACGGTGCGCTCGCCGCCGCCGTGCTGCTGACCGTCTCGCCGTCGATGCTGTACTTCGGCCGGTTCATCCGCAACGACATCTTCATGGCCGTGTGGGCGCTGGCGCTCGTCATCGTCATGTGGCGTTACATGGAGCGGCCGCGCACCGCGCTGCTGATCGCCTGGGTCGTGCTGTGGGCGCTGGCATTCACGACCAAGGAATCTGCCTACCTGATCGCCGGGTCGTTCGGGCTCTTCCTGCTCGGGGCCGCGGCGCCGCCCATCTGGCGCTGGGTCCGGGGGCGCGCGCGGCTCTCGGACGTGACGCCCGCGGGCGACCTCCTCGTCGTGCTCGGAACGCTGTCGCTGCCGCTGCTCGTGCCCGCGGCCGGACTGCTCCAGCGCTTCGCCGGCATCACGCTCGTCAATCCCGACGCGAACGACCCGCGCATCGCGGCCGGAGAGATCGTGCGGGCCGCCGCCGAGACGGGCGCGCCGGCCGGGGGCGGGCTGTACATCGCCGCGTTCCTCGTCGCCGTGGCAGTCGTCGTCTCCATATCGGTCGGCATGTGGTGGGACAAGCGGCGCTGGCCCCTGCTCGCCGCGATCTTCGTGGGCATCTGGCTCACGCTGTTCACGAGCGTCTTCTCGAACTGGCAAGGCTTCTTCACCGGGTTCTGGGGGTCGCTCGGCTACTGGATCGCGCAGCAGGGGGTCGAGCGGGCCGGACAGCCCTGGTACTACTACTTCATCGGGCTGTCCGTCTACGAATTCCTCCCGGTCGCCGCCGGGGTGGTGGGCGGGGCCTACCTCCTCGTGCGGGGCCGGGCGTTCGACCGTCTGCTGGTCGGCTGGGCCGTGCTCACGCTCACCGTGTTCTCCCTGGCCGGGGAGCGCATGCCGTGGCTGCTCGTCGGCGTCACGCTGCCGCTCATCCTGGTCGCCGGGCGGGTGATCGGGCTGCTCGTCGAGTCCGCGGTCCGGTCCCGGTACGCGCCGGCGGGGTTCGTGGGCGGTGCGGGCCTCGCCGTGCTCGGTCCGTTCGCGGCCGTGCGCGCGGTCCGAGCCGACGACGTGACCTCGGACGTCGGCTTCTGGCTGGCGGTTGGCGGCAGCGGCGTCGTGCTGGCGGCCGCGCTCATCGTCGCGCTGCGGCTGAGGCCGGGGCCGGCGCTCGCCGCCGCGGCACGCTTCCTGGGCGTGCTCCAGGCGCCGCACGTCCTGCCGACGCTCGCGGGCGCGGCCCTCGGCCTGCTCGCGGTGCTGCTGGCGATGACGCTGTTCGTGGGCTGGCGGGCGACGTACGACTATGCCGGGTTCGAGCGGCCAACCGAGCTGCTGGTCTACTCCCAGACCGGGCAGGAGACGTCGTACGCGGCCGAGTGCATCGAGCGCATCGCGGAGGCATCGGGCAAGGGACGCGACCTGCGGCTCTTCACGGGCGAGTCCGACAACTTCGCGTGGCAGTGGCGCTGGTACCTGCGCGACTACGCCAACGTCGAATACCGGTTCCTCCACGAGACGCCGTTCACGGAGCCGCCGGATGCGGACGTGGTGCTGATCAGCCAGTCGGTGGAGGCCGCCAACCGCGAGCAGCTCAGCGGGTTCACCCGCGTCGGCGAGATGCACCACCTGTGGTGGTTCCCCAATGCCGCCTACGCCGGCCTCACGCCCCTGGGCGTGCTCGAGGCGGCCTTGACGAAGGAGAGCTGGCGGACGGTGACGGACTACTTCCTCACGCGCCAGCTCAACCGCGACATGTACCGGTCCACGGGCGTCGTCTACGTGGCGAACGAGCTGGCCGGGTTCGCCAGCGGCTGCACGGCCCTGCGCGCCGCCGGGGGGCTCTAAGCCCGCCAGGTATACTCGTCCGGCTGGCCGCAACCTGCTTCCGGAGTGATCGAGACCTTGGTACGAGCCCCCCGTGGATTCCCGATAGGGCGCGTATGGCTCGGAGCCGCCGTCACCGCCCTCTTCGTGGCGCTGGCGTTCGTCCGGCTCGACATCGGCGAGACGTGGTCGGTCGCGGCCCGCGCCAACTACGCCTACCTCGTCCCCGCGGTCGCGGTCTACGCGGTCTCCCTCTACCTGCGGTCGTTCCGGTGGCGCTACCTCCTGCGGCCGTTCGCCGACGTCCACTCCTGGCGGCTCTACCCCGTCGTCCTCGTCGGCTACATGGCCAACAACCTCCTCCCCGTGCGCCTTGGAGAGCTCGTGCGCAGCTACTACCTCTCCGTGCGCGAGCCGGTGCGCGGGTCGACGGCGCTGGCGACCGTCCTCGTGGAGCGCGTGTTCGACGGCCTCACGCTGCTCCTCTTCCTGGCGGTCGCGGCGCTGTTCCTGCCCATCGGAGGGCTCGCGGGCCGCGTCGGCGAGACGGGCGGCCTGCCGCTGTGGGCGGTGGCTGCGCTGCTCGTCACGCCTTTCGTGGTCGCGCTCGGGGGGATCGCGGTGATGGCTGTCAGACCCGGCTTCTTCCATAGAAGGGTTACGCAGCCGGTCACGAAACTCCTTCCGGGGCGCATCGGGCCTCGCGTCGAGGGGTTGGCGGAGCGGTTCGTCGCGGGCTTCGAGGGGCTGCACCGGCCGGGCCGGCTGGCGGCGGTCTTCGTGCGGTCGGTCCCGATCTGGCTCGCCGAGAGCGTCATGTACTACATCGTCGCCATCGGCTTCGGGCTCCAGGACCAGCTCGGCGGACCCGTTCCGATGGCCGCGGCCATCCTCGCAGTCACCGCCGCCTCGAACCTCGCGACGGCCCTGCCGTCCTCGCCGGGGTCGCTCGGGCCGTTCGAGGCGCTCGCCGTGCTCTCGCTCGTCTTCCTGGGCGTCGACGGCGAGACCGCGCTCGCCTACGCCATCGTCCTGCACCTGGCGCTGCTGCTGCCCGTCATCGTCGCGGGGCTGGCGCACCTGGCCGCCCGCGGGCTCACGCTCGGGGAGCTCATGGGCCGCCGCGAGGCCGTCGCCGCCGGGGCCACCGGGGCCACCGGGGATGAGCGCGCATGAGGGTCGGCATCGTCGGCGCGGGCGCGGCAGGACTGGCCGCGGCCTACGAGCTGGGGCTGGCCGGGCACACCGCCGAGGTCTTCGAGGGCGCTCCCTTCCTCGGCGGGCAGGCATCCACCTTCGACGTGCGCGGCACGCCGCTCGAGCGCGGGTATCACCACCTCTTCCGCAGCGACACCGCCATGACAGACCTCATCGAGGAGCTGGGCTTGGGTCACCGGCTCCGCTGGATCGACTCGAACGTCGGCTACTTCAGCAGGGGGCGGCTCTGGCGGTTCACCTCGCCCATCGACCTGCTGCGGTTCGGCCCGCTGCCGTTCGAAGACCGGATACGGCTCGGCCTGCTCACCGTTGGCCTGCAACGCCGGAAGGAGTGGCGCTCGCTCGAGGCCCACACGGCGACGGAGTGGCTGCTGGAGCACGCTGGCCGGCGCATCTACGACGTCATCTTCCAGCCGATGCTGCGCGGCAAGTTCGGCAAGTACCACGAGGACATCTCCATGGCGTGGCTGTGGAACAAGTTCGCGCTGCGCACCACCTCCCGCGGCAAGGGGCTGCTCGGCCGGTTCAAGGAGCAGCTCGGCTACCCCACCGGCAGCTTCGGCGAGGTCTTCGACGTGCTCGCCGAGAAGGTGCGGGCGCAGGGTGGGCAGGTGCATCTCCGCACGCCGGTGCGCCGGGTCATCGTCGAGGACGACCGCACCACCGGGCTCGAGGTCGCGCTCGACGGAGGCTCCCCGGAGCGCCGCGACTACGACATGGTGCTGGCGACCGTGCCCTCGTACATCTTCCCGAAGCTCGTGCCCACGCTGCCGGACGACTACCTGGCCAAGCTCACCGACAAGGTCTACCTGGCGGCGGTGCTGGTCATCCTGGAGCTCGACCGGCCGCTCTCCCCCCACTACTGGACGTACGTCGGCGACCGCCAGATACCGTTCCTCGGCGTCATCGAGCATACGAACTTCATGCCGCCGGAGAAGTACGGCGGCGCGCACGTCGTCTACCTCGCGAACTACCTGGACCGCGACGACCCGCTCTACGCGATGAGCCCGGAGGAGCTGTACCGGGAGTACCTGCCGCACCTCAAGCGCCTGAACCCGGCGTTCGACGAGTCGTGGGTCCAGAACTACCACCACCACAAGGTGGACGCCGCGCAGCCGATCGTCACGCGGGGCTACTCGGAGCGCATCCCCGGCCACCGCACGCCGGTCCGGGGGCTCTACCTCGCCAACACGACGCAGATCTACCCCGAGGACCGCGGGACGAACTACAGCGTGCGCATGGGCCGCGCCGTCGCGCGCATGATGGACGGCGACTCGCGAGGGTAGGTACGCGCCCCGCCAGTGGCTCCCCCGCACCTGTAGGGGCGCACGGCGTGCGCCCTGCCTATCGCTGTCATGCTGAGCAGAGCGAAGCATCTCGCAGCCCGTTCCGGGACGAGATCCTTCGCTCTGCTCAGGATGACGTTCTGGCATCGAGTGACGTCTTACATGGCCGCGCCGTCGGTCAAACCCCAGCGTGCGCATGGGCCGCGCCGTCGCGCGCATGATGGACGGCGACTCGCGAGGGTAGGAACGAGCCGCGGCAGTCCCGCGTCACACTCGTAGGGGCGCACGGCGTGCGCCCTGTCGCTGTCAGCGTACGCAGGGGCCGAAGGGCGCACGGCCGTGCGCCCCTACCCCGGCGGCCCCGCCGCCTCGTCGACCGCCGCGGGCGCCTCCGCCTCCGGTGCCACCCGCTTCCGTCGCGGCGGCGCGGCGAACCACATCGCGATCAGCATGACGAAGAAGATGCCGCCGAAGATGGTGAAGGCGAGCGTGTAGTCGCCGGTGCGGACGAAGATGAACCCCGTGAGCGTCGGCCCGATCGGCGAGAGGAGCCGGAAGGGCGCCGTGAAGCCGCGTATCTCCCCGAGGTGCGCGCGGCCGAAGTAGTCGGCCCACAGCAGGTTCTGGACCAGCGACGATCCGCCCACCGCGAACCCGAACATCAGCCCGAAGGCGATGGCCAGCGGATACGTGTCGGCGACGATCAGCAGGCTGACCGCCACCAGCAGCAGGCCGCTGATGATCATCGCGCTATAGCGGATGTGGAGCTTCTCCAGCACGAAGCCCCACCCCGGTCCGGTCAGCGCCGACGTGGCCGCGAACAGCGAGAGGATGCTCACGGCTTGCGCGAAGGAGAGGCCCTTGTCCTCGAAGTTCGCGACCATGTGCAGGTTGATCGCGCCGAGCGCGAAGCGGTCCACGGACACGAACAGCACGATCATCCAGAAGGCCCGCGTCCGCCTCGCTTCCTTGAGCGTCCATGAGATGTCGCGGACGTCGCGGCGGTAGCGGCTGGGCGGCTCGGCACCTTCGTCGAGCGGCTTCTCGCCGTCGGGGTAGAGGCCGAGGTCCTCGGGCCTCCGGCGCAGGTAGATGAATCCTGGGATGACGATGGTCAGCGCCGTGAACAGGGCGAGGAACCGCCAGGCCTCCCGCCAGCCGAACGCGCCGATGATGACGAGGATGAGCAGCGGCACGAGCGCCTGCCCCGCGCGCAGCCCGGTGTGGTGGAAGGCGAGCGCCCGCGGACGGCGCTTGATGAACCAGTTGGCGATGGCGATGCTGACGCCGATCTGGATGCCGCCGAGCGCCGAGCCACGCCCGAGGCCGAAGAGGATCCAGAACTGCCACGGCGCCTGCATGAAGGAGATGCCGACCATCGACAGCAGGATGATGCCCCCCGCGATGGTGACGATCGCGCGCGACCCGTAGCGGTCCAGCACGCGGCCGAAGATGAACGTGCTCACCGAGCTCGTCATGCTCCCCAGCGTGAAGGCGAAGGCGATGGTCGTCCGCGACCAGCCGAGCTCGTCCTCGATGGACGTCATGAACACGCCGAGCACAGGCCCGAACATCGGGACCATGCCGAAGGAGGCGACGAAGCCGGTGGCGACGATCGCCCAGCCGTAGAAGACGTTCTTGAACGGCCACGCCCGCGGGATGGTCGCCATGCGTTCGTTCGCAGGCCGTGAGCTCACCGTGCCTCCAGGGGGGACGCGCGCATCATACACGCCACCGCTCGACCGCAAGCCGGTGGGTACGGGCGCCTGGCGCGCGCCCTCTTAGAGCCGCGGCGTGGAGCCCCGGATCGCCGGAGTGGGGTGTGCAGAGGGGCTCCGCCCCTCTGCCGGGGGCACGGGGGTGTCCCCCGTAACTCTGTTTCATCACCCCCTTCCTGGAGAGGAAGGGGGCCGGGGGGGTGGTCGAAAGGGCTGTGGGCACCAACGCCAGAGTGACACGGCAAGTCCCGCCCGTAGACACACGAGCGCTATACTCGCGTGACGAACGCCGCACGACCGCCCCGGAGCCCGCCATGGCAGACCGAGCTACCATCAGACGGCTCAAAAAGCTCCGGCAAGCGATCAACCTCCACAACCACCGCTACCACACGCTCGACGACCCCCTCGTCAGCGACGCCGAGTT
The DNA here is from genome assembly GCA_022561455.1 of Chloroflexota bacterium. Lineage (GTDB taxonomy): Bacteria > Chloroflexota > Dehalococcoidia > Lucifugimonadales > Australimonadaceae > JADFRC01. The sequence continues at coordinate 8,972 of JADFRC010000066.1, forward strand.
CGACGCCCTCATGCGCGAGCTCCGCGCCATCGAGGAGGCCGACTCCTCGCTCGTCACGCCCGATTCGCCGACCCAGCGCATCGGCTCCGCCCCGTCGGAGCGCTTCGCGGAGGTCGTCCATCCGCAACCCATGCTCAGCTTGGCGAACGCCTTCGACGGCTCGGAGCTCGCGGCGTGGCACAAGCGCGCCGCCGCGCTGCTCGAGACCGAGCGCTTCGCCATGGTGTGCGAGCCCAAGATCGACGGCCTGGCCATCGCGCTCACGTACGAGGACGGCCTGCTCGTGCGCGGGGCCACCCGCGGCGACGGCGCGCGCGGCGAGGACGTGACGCCCAACGTGCGCACGATCAACACGGTGCCGCTGGTGCTCCTTGGCAAGCCGCCGCGCCGCATGGAGGTGCGCGGCGAGGTCTACTTCCCGCGCGACGCCTTTGCGCGCATGAACGAGGAGCGCGCCGAGGCAGGCGAGCCCCTCTTCGCGAACCCGCGCAACGCCGCCGCCGGAGCGCTCCGCCAGCTCGACCCGCGCATCACCGCGAGCCGCCGCCTCGACGTCTGGGTCTACCAGCTCGGCTGGACGGAGAACGGGGACGGGGCCGGCACGCACGAGCCCGCGACACACTCCGAGGTCATGGCCTGGCTGGGCGGCTTCGGCCTCCGCGTGAACCCGGAGATGACGACCGTCGCCTCGCTCGATGAGGCCGAGGCGTACCACGAGCGGTGGCTCGGGCGCCGGGCCGAGGTGAACTACCAGACCGACGGCATCGTCATCAAGATCGACCGCCGCGACTTCCAGCGCCACATGGGGTTCGTCGGCCGCGAGCCGCGGTGGGCCATCGCGTACAAGTTCCCCGCGGAGCAGGCGACGACCAGGCTGCTCGACATCCGAGTCAACGTCGGCCGCACCGGCACGCTCAACCCCTACGCCGTCCTCGAGCCCGTCCAGGTCAGCGGCGTCACGGTCAAGCAGGCAACGCTCCACAACGAGGACGACATCCGCCGCAAGGACATCCGCGTGGGCGATGTCGTGATCGTCGAGCGCGCCGGCGAGGTCATACCCCAGGTCGTCGGCCCCGTCCTCGAGTTCCGCACCGAAGCCCAGGTGCGCTACGAGATGCCGGAGCGCTGCCCCGTCTGCTCAACGCCCGTCGTCCGCGAGGAGGGCGAGGCCGCGCACCGGTGCGTCAACGCGCGTTGCGAGGCGCAAGCCTACGAGCGGCTCAAGCACTTCGTGTCGCGCGGCGCCATGGACATCGAGGGGCTCGGCGAGCGGCTCGTGGGCGTGCTGCTCGACGAGGGCCTCATCGAGGACTTCCCCGACATCTACGGGCTCGAGCACGCCCAGCTCGCCGCGCTCGATCGCATGGGCGAAAAAAGCGCCGCCAACCTGATCGCCGCCATCGAGGCGAGCAAGCGCCGCCCCTTAGCCGCCATCATCTCAAGCCTCGGCATCCTGCACGTCGGCGGCGAGACGGCCGAGCTGCTGGCGCGGCGCTTCGGCGGCGTGCCCCGGCTCGCCGACGCGGCCCAGGACGACCTCGAATCCATCGACGGCATCGGGCCCATCGTCGCCCGCGCGATCGTCGCCCACTTCGAGAACGAGGGGAACGGGCGTATCGTGGCGGAGCTCGAAGCCGCCGGCGTCCGGCTCGAATCGGACGAGACGCCGGCCGCGGCCACGCCACAGCCGTTCGACGGGTTGCGGTTCGTCGTCACCGGCCGGCTGGAGACCTTCACACGCTCCCAGGTCGAGGCATACATCAAGGAGCGCGGCGGAGCGGTGAGCAGCGGCGTCAGCAAGAAGACCGACTACGTCGTGGCGGGCGCGGACCCAGGCACCAAGCGCGACGACGCGGAGCGGCTCGGCGTCGCCACGATCGGCGAGGCGGAGCTGGTCGAGCTCGCCTCGGCGGAGGGGCCATGACCGGACCCACGGCTCAGCCCGTCTTGGCCGTCTACGGCGGGATCCGCTACGCCGGCGAGCTGGTGCGCGCGGCGGCGTGGGAGCCCTCGCTGGGATCGGCGCTCGACGGCGACGTCTACTTCAAGGTCGTGTTCCTGGAGTCGCCACCCGCACCGCCCGCGGGCGACCTGCGCGACTCACGGATCGCCGTCCACGTGCCGGGGCCGCCCTCCCCAGCACGCCAGCGCGCGGAGGCGGAGCTGCGCACGCTGCGGGAGGCCCAGGCCAGCTACGCGGCCGAGGTCGGCGACACGCTCGCGGCGCAGGCACACGAGATCGAGGAGCAGGTCGTCGAGGAGTGGGCCTCCTC
>JADFRC010000067.1 GCA_022561455.1 Chloroflexota bacterium
GGCGCAGCGTCTCCTCGAGCTCCTTGATGCGGGACTCGGCATAGCTGTGCGTCTCTCGCGCGGCGTCCAGTGGGGCGTTCTCGCGGAAGTCCTTGTCCATCGCGGCGAGGCGGATGGCTTCGATCTTATCCTCTCGCCCATCCTTCAGGGTGGTCATCTCCTCGCGGAGACTCAACAGCCCCTCCTCCGTCATCTGGATCTCCTCGCGCGCACGGGCGGCTGCGACGACCGCCTTGACGGTAGCGCGCGGGATCTTCACGTGGGTGGCGAGGCTGTGGGTCGAATACCCCTTCTTCTTGGCCGCCGCAAGGAAAATCTTGACGGGCGAGAGGCGCCCGTGGATGTCGCCGCCTGCCTTGACGACGCCTTCGGCATACGCGGCCACGTCGGGGGGGGTGAGGGCTTCGATGTCCCGGTCGGTACCGACGGCGCGCGAGAAGCGGTGCAGCTCCTGGTGCGCGTAGGGGGTGACTTTCGGAGACGCGGATGCCAGATAGGCCTCGATGGCTTCGGCCAGTGTCACGGGACAACTCCTCCGGCGTGGAAACCGCCACGGCCGCGCCTACGTACCACGATTCTAGATGGGGCTCGAAACACCTGTCAACGAGCAGGCCCCGAGCCCCCTCTACGCGCTCGTTTCGCCGTCCGTGGCCCTGCACCTTTGCCTCGGAGGTCTCCGGGGGGTAAGCTTTGGAGGGCACTGACGGCGACCTGAAGCCTTGGAGAGAGAAGAGCACACGTCGTGGGAAGCAGGCGGTTCGGCAACGCGTTCATCTATCTGATCATCTTCGTGGCGGTCATCGCCATCTTCTTCACGCTGTTCTCCTCCGGGGACTCAGCGGAGGAAACCGACCTCACGACGATCCTCTCGATGGCGAAGACGGAACAGATCAGCAAGATCGTCGTCGACCGCGACCGGCTGCTGGTCACGCCACGCACCACGCCCGACCGGCTCCTGGTGGCCACGAAGGAGCCGGGGACCAGCATCTTCGACATCTTGGCCTCGGCCGGTATCGACCCGGCCGAGAAGAGCATCCAGATCGAGGTCAAGACCTCGGGCGGCCTGGGCAGCGTCTTCGGCGTGCTGCTCCAGTTCCTGCCGCTCCTCTTCTTCGGCGCCATCCTGCTGTTCATGATGCGCCAGGCCCAGGGCTCGAATAGCCAGACGCTCGGGTTCGGCCGGAGCAAGGCGCGCGTGTTCTCCGGGAACCGCCCGACCGTCACCTTCGGGGACGTCGCGGGCATCGAGGAGTCGAAGGACGAGCTCCAGGAGATCGTCGATTTCCTGAAGTACCCGGAGCGGTTCCTCTCGCTCGGCGCGCACATCCCCAAGGGCGTGCTGATGGTCGGCCCGCCCGGCACGGGCAAGACGCTGCTCTCCCGCGCGGTCGCCGGTGAGGCGGGCGTGCCATTCTTCTCCATCAGCGGCTCCGAGTTCGTCGAGATGTTCGTCGGCGTCGGCGCCGCGCGCGTCCGCGATCTCTTCGATCAGGCCAAGCGCAACGCGCCGGCCATCGTGTTCATCGACGAGATCGACGCCGTCGGCCGCCACCGCGGCGCGGGACTCGGCGGCGGGCACGACGAGCGCGAGCAGACCCTCAACCAGATCCTGGTGGAGATGGACGGCTTCGACACCAGCACCAACGTCATCGTCATCGCCGCCACCAACCGCCCCGACATCCTCGACCCCGCGCTGCTGCGCCCCGGCCGGTTCGACCGGCGCGTCGTGCTCGACCTGCCCGACATCAACGGCCGCACCGCGATCCTCAAGGTGCACAGCACCGGGAAGCCGCTCGACGACGACGTCGACCTCGAGGTGGTCGCGCACCAGACCCCCGGCTTCAGCGGCGCCGACCTGGCCAACCTGGTCAACGAGGCCGCGATCTTGGCCGCGCGCCGCGAGAAGAAGACCGTCGGGCTCGATGAGCTCCTGGAGTCCATCGACCGCGTGACCCTGGGCCCCGAGCGCCGCTCGCGCGTCATCTCGCAGCACGAGAAGGAGATCGTGGCCTACCACGAGGGCGGGCACGCGCTGGTCGGGCACCTCCTCGAGCACGCGGACCCCGTGCAGAAGATCTCCATCGTGTCGCGCGGCATGGCCGCCGGCTACACCAAGTCGATGCCCATCGAGGACCACATCTTCTACTCCAAGCCGCAGCTCATGGACCGCATCGCCATGGCGCTCGGCGGACGCGCCGCCGAGGAGATCACGTTCGGCGAGGTCACGACGGGAGCGAGCAACGACCTGGAGCAGGTCACGCAGATGGCCCGCGCGATGGTCACGCGCTACGGCATGGGCGCCGAGGACCTGCCGCGCACGTTCGGCAAGCGCGATGACCTGATCTTCTTGGGCCGCGAGATCGCCGAGACGCGCGACTACTCGGAGAAGGTCGCCCAGGATATCGACGACCAGGTGAAGAGCATCATCGAGGACGCCCACACGACGGCCAAGCGGCTCCTGACGGAGCAGTACGCCAAGCTCGTCCAGATCGCGCGGCACCTGATCGCCCACGAGACGGTGGAGGGCCGCGACCTCGAAAAGCTCTTCGGCTCCGAGGCGCCCCCGCTCGACGCACCCGGACCCTCATCCGCATCCGCACCGGCGCCTGCTTAAGCGGGCTCGCCGTCGCCGTCTTCCAACGGCAGCTCCCGGAACGACAGCCCCCACCTGTTCATGAGCGCGCGCACGCTTGGGTCGTCGCGCTTCACGAGCTCCGCGAAGAACCCGGCGAGCGCGTGCGCGTGGAGCTGGTCGGGCTCCGCGACCCAGCTGCCCTCCGCCGGAACGGCGTACAGCACCCCCGCCTGGTTCCGCGAGCGGATCTCCACTCGCACGCCGCCCGTGCCCTGCTTGACCGTGATGCCATAAGCCATCAGACCGCCTCCCGTACGCTCGGCGCCGATTATATAATCCGCGCATGCCGCAAGAGTCCCCCATCCCAGACGGGCCGAAGGTCCGTCTCACCGACCTCGCTACCTGCGCAGGCTGAGCGGGCAAGTTTAGCCCCGAGGACCTCGGCGAGGTCCTGCGCCACCTGCCCCACGTGCAGCACCCGGACCTGCTCGTGGGCTTCGAGACGTCCGACGACGCCGCGGTCTACCGCCTCACCGACGAGCTGTGCGTCGTGCAGACCGTCGACTTCTTCCCACCGATCGTCGACGACCCCTACGACTTCGGCGCCATCGCTGCGGCCAACGCGTTCAGCGACGTTTACGCCATGGGCGGCACGCCGCTCCTCGCGCTGAACACGGTTTGCTTCCCCGAGGACCTCGACAAGGCCATCCTGATCGAGATCCTGCGCGGCGGCGCGGACGTCGCCGCCGAGGCCGGCGTGCTCATCGCCGGCGGCCACACCATCAGGGACCCGGAGCCCAAGTACGGCATGGCGGTGACCGGTACCGTCCACCCAGACCGCATCGTCACCAACGCCAAGGCCCGCCCCGGCGACCAGCTCGTGCTCACGAAGCCCATCGGCACGGGCGTCATCGCGACGGCCGCGAAGGCGCAGGCGACGGATGCGGCGACGCTCGAGGGCGCCGTCGCCACGATGCGCCGGCTGAACCGCGCGGCCTCAGAGGCGATGCTGGCCGTGGGCCCGAACGCCGCGACGGACGTCACCGGCTTCGGGCTCGCCGGCCACCTGGTGTCCATGATGAAGGCGAGCGGGACGACCGCTCATTTGCGGCTCGGGAGCGTCCCGCTGCTGCCGGGGACCCGGGAGCTCGTCGAGCGCGGCTTCGTTCCAGGCGGAACGCGGCGGAACCTCGAAAGCCTCGCGTCGCCGGTCGTGTGGAGCGACGGCCTCACCGAGGACGACCGCCTGATCTTGTGCGACGCGCAGACCTCCGGCGGGCTGCTGATCTCGATGGCAGCCGACCGCGTGCCCGCGCTCCTCGAGGAGCTGCGCGAGCGCGACACGCTCGGGGCCGTCGTCGGCGAGGTCTCGGCACGCGAGCGCTCCGGTAGCGTCGCGCTCGAGGCGGCGCCCTAGCCGAAACTCGCGCGCGTCCTTATTCGGGCGCGCTCGCTCCTAAGGAGGCAGGTTGGATATCCCACGCCATCTCAGAGACGCCATGGTCGCGCATGCGATCGAAGAGGACCCGAACGAGTGCTGCGGACTGCTGTCCGGGAAGGACGGCAAGCTCACCGGTCACTACCGCATGCGCAACGCCGAGCAGAGCCCCTACCGCTACAGCATGGACGGCAAGGAGCTACTGCTGACGCTCCGCGAGATCGAGGACGGCGGCGCGGAGCTCCAGGTCATCTACCACTCCCACACGCACAGCCCGGCGTACCCCTCGGCCACCGACGTCCGCCTGGCCACCTGGCCCGACGCCTCCTACCTGCTGGTCTCGCTGGAGAACAGGGACGACCCGGACATCCGCGTCTTCCGCATCGTGGACGGCGAGGTCACCGAAGAGCCCCTCGTCGTCGTCTGACGCCCCCCTCCTCCTCCTCCGAGACCCGTGCAGCGCATCACGGCCTGCTCCCCAGCCTCGCGCCCTGACACACGGCGTACCGCTCCGTTGTACGTAGCGATACCGGTGCGGCGACCACGCACCGAAGCCTGACCCAGGGTGATGAGGAGGAGTGATGAGGTTCCGAAAGCAACTGATCGCGTTCCTGTCCGTACTGGTGCTCGGTGGTGCGACCCTGGGAGCGGCACTCGCAGCGCCGTCCTCGCAGTCGACCGAAGGCGACGGCTCGGATGCCCCGGCCGCGGGGTCCGCGACCGCGCCGGACCCGAAGGCGTACCTGGGCGTCGCGGTGCAGCCGCTGACCGAGCCCATACGCGAGCGGCTCGGCCTGCCCACGAACCTCGAAGGCGCGGTCGTCGTCAAGGCCCAGCGCGGCAGCCCTGCGGCCGAGGCCGGCCTCCACCGCGGCGACGTCATCCTGAGCGTGGGCGGCGTGCACGTCGCGAGCCCCGCCGACTTGAGGGAAGCCGTGCGCGGCATGGAGCCCGGCCACGTCCTCTCCATCGCTTACTACCGCGACGGCGAGCGCCACAGCGTCGACGTCACGCTGGCCGAGCGTCCGCACCGCAACGGCGGCGGGGGCGGGGGCGGCGACCAGCCCGCCAACCCGCTCAGGCGCTTCCTGAGCATCTTCCCCAAGGCGGTGGACGGGTCGTTCCGGGTCCTCGGCGACGACGGCGAGGTCCAGGTCTACGAGATGGCGCAGGGCACGATCACAGAGGTCGGCGCGGCGTCGCTCACCATCGAGAAGGCGACCGGCGAGACGGTGACGTTCGAGATCGGCGAGGACACGGTCATCGTGCTGAACGGCGAGACGGCCGAGCTCTCCGACCTGGAGGAAGGCACCCACGCGGTGGTGCTGTCCGTGGACGGTGAGGTGAAGGCAGTGATGGTGGGGTCGCCGCGGAGCCCCCGCCCGGGCGTCGAGAGCCGCCCACAACTCCGCGGCCAGTTCGGTCCGCGTATCGAGCGGCTCGAGCAGCACTTCGGGCAGCTCCGCGAGCGGCTCGGGGAGCGGTTCGGGCGGATCGAGGAGCACTTCGGGCGGCTCGACGAGCGGTTCGGGCAGCTCCGCGAGCGCATGAACCGCCTGCACCCCGACGTGGAGCCATCGACGGCCGACCCCGTGTACGCGCCGCCGGCTGACGCCACGTCCGCGTAGCACCGGCAACCCGGTGCACCGATCCGAGAAGGGCCCCGTCTCCGCGGGGCCCTTCTCACGTCTCGGCTCTCAAGCTCACGGCGACCGGCGCCGTAGGGTCTTCAGGTGCTCGATGAACCCGGCCGTCCCCATCTCCCGCTCCAGCACGTGCTGGAGGGAGAAGCCCAAGATGCCCTCGAGCTCGGCGTCGAGCTCGGAGCCGAGGTGCAGCCGCGTGGCCTCGGCGAAGTCGGCCAGGGCGAAGTGGCGCAGCACCTTGAGCGCGTCCACGGAGAGCGGCAGGACCCGTCCCGCCGCGACGACGCACCGGTCGTCGACGGTCCCGCCGAGCGCGGGTGCGTAGCGGTGGTGGCCCGCCTCGAGCTCCTTGCCGCAGACGAGGCAGCGCTGGAGCTCCGGCAGGTAGCCCGAATCGTCCAGCAGCCGCAGCTCCACGTAGCGCAGCACGATCTCCGGCTCCTGCGCGCCGTCGAGCGCCCGCAGCGCCGCGAGCAGCAGGTCGTACGCGGCCGGATGCGGCGCCGCCTCGGGCAGCAGTCCGTCCACCAGCTCGCACAGGTAGAGCGCGGCGGCGAGGCGGTCGAGGTCGCCCTTGAGCGACGCGAAGCTCTCGGCCGACTCGGCCCCGGTCACGACGTCGAAGCGGTGCCCGAGGGCGAGCGTCAGGCTCACGCGGTTCAGCACATCAAGGTGCCCGCCGAGCCTGCTCTTGATGCGCCGGGCGCCGCGTACCGTCACCTTGAGCTTCCCGAGGGCGGGCGTGAGCACGATGACGAGGCGGTCGGCCTCGAGGACCGGGAAGGCGCGGAGCACGACGCCTTCGGTCTTGTAGCTGCGCGGCCGCTGGCCGGGACCCGGACGTGGCGCGTCCCCCAGCGGCGGCCTGCCGGTGGCCTGCTCCACGTCTACGTGCCGCCGTGGACGTCCAGGAACGCGCCGTTCACGAAGCTGCCGGCGTCCGAGGCCAGGTAGATGGCGGCGGCGGCGATGTCCTCCGGCTCGCCGAAGCGGCCCACCTCGATCTCGGCGAGGCTCCGCGCGCGGCGCTCGGGCGATTCGGTCGCGGCGCGCCGGGGCGTGAGGACGTGGCCCGCGTTGATGCAGTTCACGCGGATGTCGGGCTCCCACTCCTTGGCCATGCTGCGCGTGAGGTGCATGACGGCCGCCTTCGTCATGCCGTAGACGCTCATCCCCGGCTCCGGCGCCCGGTATTCGCGCGCGCCGATGGACGACATGTTGATGATGACGCCGCCGCCGCGCTCGCGCATGTGCGGCACCACCGCCTTGGCGCACAGGAACGCGCTGGTCACGTTGACGTTGAAGGCCTCCATGAAGTCGGCCACGTCGAGGTCCAGCAGCACACCCCGCTTGAACGTCGGCCCCTGCGAGCCCCCCACGACGTTGACGAGGATGTCGATCCGGCCGAAGCGATCGAGCGTCGCCTGAACGACGCGCTCGACGCCGGCGGGGTCGGTCACGTCCGCGGAGACGCCGAGGGCCTCGTGGCCCTTCGCGTCGAGCTCGGCGAGCACCGCGTCGATCTTCTCCTGGCGGCGCGCCGCGATCGTCACCTTGGCGCCGACGTCGGCGAAGCCGTGCGCGATTCCGCGCCCGATGCCGTCGCTGCCGCCGGTCACGATGGCGACCTTGCCCTCGAGCGAGAAGCGCTGGAGCGAGAACCCTGGGACGGGCGTCGTCATCTAGAACCAGCCCTGGTCGCGGATCAGGCCGCGCAGGTAGGCAACCTGTCCGATGTGCTGGATGTTGTCGAACAGGCTCATCGCGAGTCTGCTCGATATCGGCGCCGGAGGCCGCCCCGGCCGCGTCGGCACCTCCCGTTCGAGGTCCTCGTCGCTCAGGCCGCGCACCGCGCCGTAGACCTTCTCCGTCGCCTCCGAGAAGAAGCCCACGAGCGTCTCGGGGCTCTTCGGGTCGAAGGTGTGGACGTTGGCGGGCTCGAAGCGCGGCACCTCGCCCTCCATGCCGAAGCGTGCGGCCCAGCCGCCGCTCTCCCACACGCTATCGGTGCCGGTGATGCCGGCCGCGATCGAGGCCCGCCCCCGGCTGAGGTGCCAGACCAGCCAGCCGATCGGGTTGCTCCCCGCGCCTGCCGGCTGCGACCGGATCTCTTCCAAGCTCAGGCCATCGAGGGCCTTGCGGAGTGTCCCGTCGGCGCGGCCCATGGCATCGATGTAAAGCTCTGCTGCGTTCACCTACGCTCCTCCGCCACGTTGTTTTGGTTCTCGCTCGTCGGGCCGGGCAGCGTCATCGGGCCTGCTGCCAGCCGAAGCCGGCGTGGTAGCCGCGCAGGTACCCGATCTGCCCGGCGTGCTGCGTGTTGTCCGCCACGACGCTGACGAGCCGCACGCCGGCCGTCGGCATGGGGTCGTACTGCGGCTCGTCGAGGACCCGGTCGAGGTCCTTCGGGCTCACGCCCGCGAGGTAGGTCTTGGTCCGCTCGTACACCGCGTCGGCGTAGCCGAGCAGCACGTCGACCGAGTCGACCTTGAGCGCCGCGGCCTGCTCCAGCGTGTGCCCGCCCCCGGTCTCCCCATCGTCGGCCGCCATGCCGAAGCGGGCGTGCCACCCCGCGCTCGTCCAGAGCTGCGGGAGGCCGGCCAGGTCGGAGAGGTGGTGGTCGTGCACGCGCGTGAGGTGCCAGGCGAGCCAGGCCATCGAGTTCGTGTCGGCGGTCGGCATCTTGTTGACCATCTCGACCGGCGCGCCTTCCAGGCTGCGGTGCAGGATACGGTTGACGCGCCCCAGCGCGTCGCTGATCAGCTCGGCTCCGTCCATGGCGACCTCCCTGTGGTAGTGACTATGACGCGAACCAACCCTTGCCCTTGAGCAGGCCGCGCAGGTACGCGATCTGCCCCGAGTGCTGGATGTTGTCGACGAGGGTCATCTCCAGCCGGACGCGCATCGGCACGGTGCCGTCGCCGGCGACGTTGGGCACCGGCCGGTCGAGGTCCTCGGCGCTGACCGAATCCAGGAACGCATCGGTGCGCCCGCGCACCGCCTTGTAGTACGCCAGCAGCACGTCCACGCCGGGCGAGCGGAAGTCCCTGACCTCATCCGACGTGTGGCCCCGGCCGCGGTCGGATGCGTCGCCGCTGCGGCCGAAGCGCTCGTACCAGCGGTCCCTCACCCATACGTGCTCCGTCTCCTCCATCGCCGAGAGGTGGTTGTCCTGCACGCGGGTCAGGTGCCACATGAGCCAGCCGATGGGGTTGGAGTCGGGGCCGGGTTGGCGGGCCAGCTCCTCCGCGCCGAGCCCGGCCAGCGCCTCGAAGAGGATGCCCTCGTTGCGGTCGAGCACCGCCTTGGCGAACTGGACGGTCTGGATGGCCATGGGCCTCCTGGGGGCATAACTGGCTGGGCGTGGCCGCATGATACCAGGCAAGGTCCAGGGCACAGCCCTGGGCCCGCCAAGGGTAGCGCCGCTGGCAGGGTGAGGGCAGGGCTGTGCCCTGCCCCTATGCTATGCTGGCCGGACACGGACGAAGCCATGCCCACGCGCGCTGCCCGACGCCCCATCGACGTCCACGTCTTCCCGTCTTTCCGGGCCGCGGTCAAGGCACCGTGGCTGCGGAAGGTGGCGGCCGAGGCGCTCGCCACGGGGGACCCAGGAGGCGCCGGCGGCGTGAGCATCGCGATTGCCGACGACGAGACGCTGCGCTCGCTCAACGAGCGGTTCCGGGGGCTCGACGAGGTCACCGACGTGCTGTCTTTCATGGGCGAGTCGGGTGAAGGGGAGTCGGCGGACGGGGACCCGGACGCCGCATTCCCCCCGGTCCCCGACGGCGGCGCCACGATCGGCGAAGTCGTCCTCTCCTATCCCCTAGCGGTACGCCAAGCGGACGAGCACGATGTCACGACCGAGGAAGAGATCGCGCTGCTGGTCGTCCACGGCGTCCTGCACCTGCTCGGCCACGACCACGAGGAGCCCGGCGACGAGGCACGCATGCAACGCTTAGAGCGCCAGGCACTGGCCGGCTTCTTCGGCGCCACGGCCCAAGCGGCGGGCGCCTAGATGCCGGGCGAGGTCCTCTACCGCAAGTGGCGGCCGCCGCGCTTCGAGAACATCGTCGGCCAAGACGTCGTCACGCAGACCCTCACGCGCGCCGTGGCCGGGAACCGCACGGCACACGCGTATCTGTTCTGCGGTCCGCGCGGCACCGGCAAGACGAGCACCGCGCGCGTCATGGCCAAGGCGCTCAACTGCACGATGCGCCCCGACGGCGTCGGCGACCCGTGCGGGGCCTGCGATGCCTGCACGGCCATCGACAACGGCAGCTTCTTGGACCTGATCGAGATCGACGCCGCGAGCAACCGGGGCATCGACGAGATGCGCGACCTCCGCGAGAAGGTCCGGTTCGCGCCGACGCTCGGCAAGACGAAGGTGTACATCATCGACGAGGCCCACGCGCTCACCCCAGACGCGTTCAACGCGTTCCTCAAGACGCTCGAGGAGCCGCCTCCGCAGACGGTCTTCATCCTCGCCACGACCGAGCCGCAGAAGCTTCCGGCGACGATCATCTCGCGCTGCCAGCGGTTCGACTTCCACCGCATCTCGACGGCCGCGATCGTCGAGCGGCTGAGCGAGATCGCGGCCTCCGAAGGCGCCGAGATCGCGCCCGACGGCTTGCGCACGATCGCCCGGACCGCCGGAGGCAGCCTGCGGGACGCCACCAACGTGCTCGACCAGCTCATCACGTCCTTCGGCCCGAGCCCGACGCTCGAGCAGCTCCAGGAGCTGCTGGGCATCGGCGGCGAGGACGAGGCGCTCGCGCTCGCGAAACACCTGCTCGCGGGCGACACGACCGCGTCGCTTGAGCTCGTCAACGCGGTCGCGGCCGAGGGCGTGGACCTGCGCCCGCTGCACCGCATGACCGTCGACTTCCTCCGCGCCGCGCTCCTGATGAAGAGCGGCGTCCAAGACGCACTCGATCTATCCGCGGACGCTCACTCCCAGCTTTCGGGCTCCGTCGACGGCGTCTCGATCGACCACATCCTGCGCGCGCTGCGGCTGTTCGGTGCCGTCGATCTCCGGTACGACCAGCCGTCGCCGCTGCCGCTCGAGCTCGCCGCGGTCGAGCTGGGCCTCGAGCATCCTAAGCGATGCCAGCAGGTCACGGTTGGTAACCGCCTGCCCCCTACGGTGCATGTCGCAGAGAAACGCGCTATCCGTCACGCAGGTACAGACACTCATGTTAGTCCTCCGCGCAGACGACGCAGGTCCCGCTCCGCCACCTCGACACGGCCCTTCCAATAGTCACGCTCGATCCGAAGCTGCGCCACCCGCCTCATCCTCCTGCGGATGGGCTCCCAGAACCGCTCCAGCAAGTGCCATCGGGTCAGCCAGTTGTCCATGTCTAGTCCTCCTCCTCTGTCTCTTCCTCATTCTCGGCCACGAGACCAAGTTGCCTTCTCAGCACCCACACGAGATACCGGAGCGCGTCGGGGCAGTGGCTCCAGCGGTGGTTCTTGGCGTCCGGATCCGGGGTCGCCGAGTAGCTGCCGTCGGGGAGCCGCCGTGCCCTGAGGTTCTCCAGTCCGGCGATGGTCTTCCTGCAGCGCGG
>JADFRC010000068.1:0-5874 GCA_022561455.1 Chloroflexota bacterium
GGCAAGCTCAACATGAGCGAGTACGCGCTCGGCGGGAGCATCGAGCACCCCTTCGGCGTGCCCCACAACCCGTGGGACGAGGAGCGCCAGGCCGGCCAGTCGAGCTCCGGGTCGGGCGTCGCGGTCGCCGCGTCGCTCTGCGCGGCAGCCCTCGGCGGCGACACCGCCGGGTCCATCCGCAGTCCGTCGGCCTGGTGCGGCATCGTCGGCCTGCGCCCCACCTGGGGCCGCGTGAGCCGCCGCGGCGCCTTCCCGATGGCGTGGTCCATGGACACGGTCGGCCCGATGGCCAAGACGGTGGAGGACGCAGCGCTGGTGTTCTGGGCCATCGCCGGTCACGACCCCGGCGATCCGTACACGTCACGACGGCCCGTCGAGCCCATCGACTGGACGCCGGAGCAGGGGCTCGGAGGGCTGCGCGTGGGGCTCGTGCGCGAGAGCATCGACGGCGGTGCGGCCGGCGACGAGGTGGCGGCCGCCGTGCATGCCGCGCTCGGCGTGCTCCGCGAGGCCGGCGCCTCAGTCGGCGACGCGACGCTGCCGCTCTTCGCGAGCGGCGGGCTCATCGCCAACGCGCTGGCGGACGTGGAGGCGGCGCACGTCCACCGCCGCTGGATCCGCGAGCGGGCGGCGGACTACGACTTCGCGACGCGCCGGCGGCTGCTGGCGTCGAGCCTCATCCCGGCGGCGGCGTACGTGAAGCTGACGCGTTTCCGCGCGCTGATGCGCCGCGACGTGATGGCGGCGCTGGAGCGCTTCGACGTGCTCGTGCTGCCGACGCAGCCGGAGGCGGCGCCGAAGATCGCGACGGAGACGGGCCTCACGAGCAAGGAGGCGGTGATGCGCCAGTTCTTCGGGTCGCGCTCCCACCGCAGCCCCTTCAACCTCGCGGGCACCCCGGCGATGGCGGTCCCCTGCGGCTTCACCGAGGGCGGGCTGCCGATCAGCATGCAGGTCGCGGGGCGGCCCTTCGACGAGAACACGGTGTTCCGCGTCGGGTACGCCTACCAGCAGCGGACCGACTGGCACGAGCGCCGTCCGCCGGTCTAGGCCCGCGCGCTAGGCGCGCAGTCGAACCAGACGATCGTTGGCGTCGAAACCGCCCTCGACGATCCCGAACGTCAGCTCCCAGCTCCCCTGCCGCCAGTTCACGCACGGCACCTGATGGTTGCCCTCCGGGCTGCGCCAGATCGTGCCGGGGAAGATCAACGAGTAGCGCTGGAGCTCCTCCGGTATCTCGCCGGGGTGGGCCATCAGGTACTCGGCGTGACGCTGTCCCAGCATCCCCTCGAGCGCCAGCACGCGCTCCACGACCTCCTCCCCGAAGAGGTCCTCTTCGCCCTCGGCCTTGAACGGCGTGACCTCGATCGTATCCCCTGAGACGGTCAGCGGCTCGACCGCGTCCTCGATGAGCTCCCAGCCGTCCTTGGTCTTGTCGTGCTCGAGCGTGCCGCCGACCTCGCCGGACACGACAAGCCCGCCGAGCAGGGCGTCCAGGCCGGCAGGGTCGTCGGTCCACCGCTTGGCGGCCGCCTCGTCGATCTCGCTCGGGAGGTGAGCGACGACCGCCGCGACGAAGTCCCGGTACCATCCAGGGAGTGTGCTCATGCGTGACCTGCCTCGCAAGGGCACTGCCCTTGACCCACTCTGGGTAGCGCCGCTCACTACGGCGCGTCGCTGTCGTTCATAGCAGTCCGGCCGGCGCCCAGCCAGGCTTGCGACCGCCGTCGGTCTGCGCTGGTGAATGGGTGCAGGGCTGTGCCCTGCCTGGTGGACCTGGAGGGATTTGAACCCTCGACCCCCTCAATGCCATTGAGGTGCGCTCCCGCTGCGCCACAGGCCCACGCGGCGTGGCTGGAGACGACGCTCCAGCCACCCAGGCATCATAGCACCGCCGCCTAGGAACCCCTCAGGGCATCGCGCAGCGCCGCGTCCAGCTCCGTGTACGCGAACGCGTAGCCCGCAGCCTCAGCGGCCCGCGACACCACGCGCCTGGAATCGAGCACCTCGGCCGCGAACCCGCCGAGCACGAGCTTGATGGCGAGCTTCGGCGCAGGCAGCAGCGCTGGGCGTCCTAAGACGCGGCCCAGCGCCTTGGCGAAGTCGCGCTGGCGTACCGGAGCGGGCGCGGTGGCGTTCACGGCGCCGCTCATGCCATCGTCCTCGAGCGCGCGGCGGTACAGTGCGACCACGTCGTCGAGGTGGACCCACGGCCACCACTGCTCCCCAGAGCCTATCGGGCCGCCGAGCCCGAGCTTGAACAGCGGTAGCTGCGGCTTGAGGAACGGGGAGCCCTCCCCGAGCAGGAAGCCCACGCGGAGACGGACGACACGCAGGCCGAGCCGCTCGGCGGAGGCCGCAGCAGCCTCCCAGTCCTTCGTCAGGCCGGGGAGGAACCCATCGCCCGGCGGCTCCGGCTCCGCAAGCTCATCCTCGCCTCGGTCGCCGTAGTAGCCGATGGCGCTCGCGTTCACGAGCACGGTGGGACGGTCCGCAAGCTGGCGGATGCCGTCGATGAGGTTCCGCGTCGCCTGTATGCGCGTGTCGTAGATCGCGCGCTTCTTGAGAACGGTCCAGCGGCCGGCGATGGGCTCGCCGACGAGGTTGACGACGGCATCGACGCCGTCCCATGCCTCCCCCGGCGGCTCCGCCTCCGTCGGCTGCCAGACGTGGGCGGCTTTGAGCTCGGGGAGCGCCGCCTTCGCCTGGAACGGGTATCGCGAGAGGCCCACGACCTCGTGGCCCGCCCCAACGAGCGAGCGCGTCAGCGCCCGGCCGATGTAGCCGGTCACTCCGGTGATCAGGACGCGCATGGGATGGCCGCCTTCCCGCTATCTGCTCGACGCTGACGTGGCGTCAACAGGGTCGGCGCCGGGCTGCTGCATCTCCGCCAGCTCATCCACGGGTATGTGGCAGTAGATCACGTGCTCGGCCGACCCCGGGCCGGTGCGCGCGGGCGGAGGCTTCTCGTCGCAGACGGAGCCGATCTTCCGGGGGCAGCGCCCGGCGAAGAAGCAGCCCTTGAAGGCCTCGCGCAGCGTGGGCACGGCGCCTTCGAGCCGGATGCGCGTCGGCTCGGCGTCCGGGTCCGGGACCGGCGCCGCGGAGAGCAGCGCCTCCGTGTAGGGATGCGACGGCGCCGCGAGGACGCTGTCTGCTGGGCCGCATTCGGCGACGTGCCCGGCATAGAGCACCAGTATGTCGTCGGAGACGTAGCGCACGACGGCCAGGTCGTGGGAGATGAAGATGTACGAGACGCCCTCCTCGCGCTGGTGGGCCTTGAGCAGGTTGAGCACCTGGGCCTGGACCGAGACGTCGAGTGCGGAGACTGCCTCGTCGGCGACGATGACGTCCGCGCTGCCGGCGAAGGCGCCGGCGAGTGCCACCCGCTGCTGCTGGCCGCCGGAGAGCTCGCCGGGACGGCGGCTGAGGTAGTCGGCGCTCAGGCCGACGGCCTCCATCAGCTCGACCGCGCGCTCGCGCCGCTCCCGGCTGTTCAGGCTGGTGAACTTCTTGAGCGACCGCAGGATCGCGTGCCGGACCGGCATCTTCGGGTTGAGCGAAGCGGTCGGGTTCTGGAACACCATCCGCATGGCCGCCTGCTGGCCGCGGGTCCGGTCGTCGACGTTGCGCGCCAAAGCCTCGCCATGCAGCTGGTTCTCGCCGCCGGTCAGCGGGACAAGGCCGACCACCGCGCGCGCGACGGTCGTCTTGCCGGAGCCGCTCTCGCCGACGATACCGAGTGTCCGCCCGCGCCCCACCGTGAAGTCGACGTCCGTGACCGCGCGGACCGGCGGCTGCACGCGGGGCCCGAAGAAGAGGTACTTGCGCTTCCAGCTGCCGTAGAACCGGCGGATGCTCTTCGCCGTCAGCACCGGCTCGGCGCCGTTCGTGGGCAGGGCCTCCTCGCGCTCCTCGTCCGCGCCCCACATCCCCGGCCGCACGCCGGCCCAGAAGAGGCAGCGCGAGGAGGAGCCGACGTCGGTCAAGGCCATCGGGGGCGCCTGCTCGCGACAGGCGTCCTGGACCGAGGGACACCGGTCGGCGAACAAGCAGGCCTCCACGTCCCCCTCGCCCGCCGGGTACACCGAGCCCGGTATCGCGCTGAGCTTCGTGACCGCGCCGCTCGCACCGAGCGGCTTCGGCACGCAGCTCAGCAGGCCGGCGGTGTAGGGGTGTCGCGGGTTCTTGAAGAGGTCCCTGACGTCCGCCTCCTCGATCGTCTGGCCCGCGTACATGACGGACACGCGGTCGGCGACGCGCGCGATCACGCCGAGGTTGTGACTCACGTACAGGATGCCCGCGTTGACCCGCGTCTTCAGGTCCGCGACCAGATCGAGGATCGTGGCCTCCGTGGTGACGTCGAGACCGGTCGTGGGCTCGTCCATGATGAGCAGGTCCGGGTCGCACGCCAGCGCCATCGCGATCACGACGCGCTGCTGCTGACCACCGGAAAGCTCGTGCGGGAAGCGCATGCCCACGGCGGCGGGGTCGGCGAGGCGGACGCTCTCGAACAGCTCGACGGTGCGCTCGCGCGCCCGTTCGGCGTCCATCCGGAGGTGCTCCCGCAGCACCTCCTGGATCTGGGCCCCGACGCGCATCGTCGGCGTGAGCGATGTCGCGGGGTCCTGATAGACCATCGCTATCCGGTTCCCGCGGAGCTCGCACAGCTCCGCATCGGACATCTTGGAGATCTCGTTGCCCTCGAACCGCAGCGAGCCGCCGACGTCCGCCGTGTCGGGCAGATAGCCCATGACGGCGAAGGCAAGCGTGGACTTGCCGCACCCCGACTCGCCGACGAGGCCCACGAGCTCGCCGCGGTGGACGGTGAGCGACGCGTTCCTGATCGCCCGGAACGTCCCGCGCGGCGTGTGGAACGCCACCGCCAGGTCCTTGACCTCGAGCAGCGGCGCGCCGTCGAGCGCGTGTTGGCTCACGTCGTCGCCTCTTGCGGGAGGCCGCTGGCCTGCTTGACGCCGTCGCTGACGAGGTTGACTCCGACGACCAGGGACGCGATCGCGCCGGCGGGTGCCATCGCCACCCATGGGGCATGACCGAGGAACTGCCGGCTCTGAGCAAGCATGAGGCCCCAGTCAGGAGATGGGGGCTGGACGCCCAGTCCCAGGAATCCGAGCGAGGAGATGGTGAGGATGGCGTAGCTCAGGCGCACCGACGCTTCCACGCCGAGGACGGGGAGCGTGTTCGGCAGGATCTCGCGGAAGATGATGTACGCGCTGCCCTCGCCCCGGAGCCGCGCGCTCTGGACGAACTCCAAGGTCTTGAGCGATAGCGTCACGCTGCGGATGACGCGCGCCACCCGGGGCAAGGTGACCACCCCGATCGTGATGACGATGAGTATGTTCTGCCAGTTCGATTGCAGCGCCTCGATGGGGGCGGGCCGGTTGCCCAGCATCGCCATGACGAGGAGTGCCAGCAGCAGCGACGGGAAGGACATGAGCCCGTCCATCACGCGCATGACGATCTCGTCGATCCTGCCGCCCCGATAGCCGCTGCTCATCCCGATGGCCGCTCCAAGCGCGATGCCCAAGGCAGCGCCGGACACGGAAACCGCGATCAGCGTCGTCGCGCCCGACATGACCCGGCTCAGGATGTCCCGCCCGAACTGGTCGGTGCCGAACAGGAACTCCCAGGAAGGCGGCTGGAGCTGGGTCTCGACGAGGGGCTGTTGGAACTCCGTCGCGGAGTACGGGGCGAGCCACGGTCCGATGGTCGCCAGGATGAAGTGCACGAGGAGGATGGGCAAGCCGATGCGGCCGGAGGGCGTGCGCAACACCAGGCGGAGGGCGTTCGCGATGCGCTGCACGACCAGCGCCAGCGCACCCACGACCCGGCGAAGCAGCGCCGCCCCTGGGT
>JADFRC010000068.1:5972-11214 GCA_022561455.1 Chloroflexota bacterium
GCACGAGGAGGATGGGCAGGCCGATGCGGCCGGAGGGCGTGCGCAACACCAGGCGGAGGGCGTTCGCGATGCGCTGCACGACCAGCGCCAGCGCACCCACGACCCGGCGAAGCAGCGCCGCCCCTGGGTCCCTGACCATGACTCCGGCAGCCACTATGCGTACCTTATCCGTGGGTTGAGCGCCGTGTAGGCGAGGTCCGCCACGAGGTTGCTGAAGGCGTAGGTCGCGGCGATGAGCAGCGACAGCGCCTCGAGCAGCGGAACGTCGCGCGTCTGGATCGACCGGAGCAGCAGCTGCCCCAGCCCCGGATAGGAGAAGACGTTCTCCACGATGATGAGCCCGCCGAGCATCCACCCGAAGTTGGTGGCGATGATGGTGATGGTCGGCAGCATCGCGTTCGGCAGCACGTGACGGAGGATGACCCGGCGCATGGGAAGGCCCTTGAGCACGGCCGTGCGCACGTACGGCGTCTGCATCACCTCCATCACGTTGGCCCGTGTCATCCGCATGATGTACGCGAACAGCACGCCCATGAGGGTGAGCGCGGGCATGACGAGGATCTCCGGACGCGTCCACGGCGTCGTGCCGGCGAGGATGTGGCTCGACGGCGGCAGCCAGTGCAGCGTCGATGCCAGGACGAGCATGAGCATCACACCCGTCACGAACTCGGGGAGCGAGATGCCCACCAGGCCGACGGTGCTCACGACGCGGTCCCACAGCGTATCGGGGCGCACGCCGGCCCACACGCCGGCCGCCACGGCCACCGGTACGCCCAGCACGAGGGCGAAGAGGGCGAGGACGAGCGAGTGCGCGATCCGGCGTGGGACGATCTCGCTGATCGGCCGCTTCTGGACGTACGAGTCGCCGAAGTCCCCCCGGACGACGCCGCCGATCCAGCTCAGGTAGCGCACGTGAGCGGGCCGGTCCAGGTTGAGCTCGGCGCGCAAGGCCGCGAGCCGCTCCTCGGTCGCCTCCTTCTTGAGCATCATCTGAGCGACGTCGCCCGGCAGGATCTCGGTCACCACGAAGATGGCCCCCGAGACCACGAGCAGGGTCACGCCGATCGTGCTGAGGCGCGCGATCAGGAAGCGCAGCATCCGTTACCTGCCGTGGCACCTGCCGTGGGTGAAGCCCGGTTCATGTCAGTGGTCCGGAGGGTGCAGGAAACAGCCGGTGCGGCCGTCCCCTGCACCCCCTCGACTCCTCTCGCTCACTGCGGTCTGGTTCACGGAACCCTCGTTACTCGAAGTAGACCCGGTGGACGCTCATCGTTCCATCCCACAGGGGCTCCATCCCCTGCACGTTGTTCCTCATCCCGAGGGACACGGGGCGGAACACGGGGATGATGCGCGGCACCTCGTCGACGATGATGCACTGGAGCTCGCCGAACGTCTCGATCTGGTCCGCGAGCTCGCCCTGGCCCAACGCGATGTCGAGCAGCTCATCCACCCGCGCGTTGGAGTAGAACGACTCGCCCCACGCCGCGCCGGTCGGGTAGACCACGCTTATCCCCTCGTAGGGAGGACGCCCACCCCACCAGACCGTGGTGAAGGGCTTCTGCATCCAGGTATCCGCCCAGTAGTTCTCCTCGGTCACCACCACGATCTCCACGTTGATGCCGGCCGGAGCCGCCCTCTCCTTGAAGACCGTGGCCATCTCCACCATGGCCGCTCCGGCGGTGGCGGTGTAGAGGGTCACATCGATCCCGTCCGGGTATCCAGCCTCCGCCAGCAAGCGCTTGGCCAGCTCCGGGTCGTAGTCCGGGGGCAGGCAGGCGTCGTTGAAGACGGGGTCCGAGGGCGTGATCGGGTGGTCGTAGGCGATGCCGCCCCGGCCGAACTGCGCGCCCTGCAAGATCGCCTCCCGGTCGGTCGCGGCCTGCAGGGCCTTCCGCACCAGGATGTTGTCGAACGGGGCCACCCGCACGTCCATGGCAAGGTTCATGTAGCTCCCGCTCGGGGCCACGATCACCTTGGTGTCCGGGTGGTCCTCGATGGTCTGGATGCTCGCGATGTCGAGGTCGAAGATGACGTCGATGGTGCCTGCCTTGAGCGCCTCGGCCCGCGCCTCGGGGCTCGTCAGGAAGATGTACTCCATCTTGTCGACGAGGGGATGGCCCTCCCACCAGTAGTCCTCGTTCCTCTCGAACACCGCGCGCTCGCCGATCACGAGCTCGGTCATCCGGAACGGGCCCGTCCCGAAGGTCTCGAGGGCGAACCGCGCCGGGTCCACGTCGGAGGGGGTGATGTGCGCGTGGTACTTGACGATGGAATCGAGCAGGACCACGTTCGGCGTGCCGAACTCGAACCGCACCGTGTAGTCGTCCACCGCGACGATGTCCGTCGGCTTCGCCATGACGCTCGCGAGGGGCGAGTCTACCTCGAACATCCGGTTGAACGTGAAGATCACGTCCTCGGCGGTGAACTCCTTGCCGTGGGCGAACTTCACGCCCTCACGGAGCTTGAAGGTCCACTCGGAAGCATCGGCGTTGGGCTCCCAGCTGGTCGCCAGCATCGGCTGAAGCGTCAGGTCCGGGTTGCGCATGACCAGCACGTCGTAGGTGGCCTCGACCGTTATCGTGCCAGGCAGCCCCAGCAGTTTCGGCGGGTCCAGGGTGTCGTAGTCCGCCACCATGCCTATGCGCAGCGTGCCGCTCGCCTCGTCGTCGCTGCCGCACGCGGCGATGAGCATGCCCATCGCCGCTACCAGAGCGATCATCATCAGAAGCCGCGCGGAGCCGTTCATCAGTCGCATCGGGGGTTCTCCTCAATCGTTCCGTGTCCGAGCGGCGCGCTCCCGCCGCCCGTCTCCTCGCGGAGACCGGCGCTGCTCGTTTCCGAGAACCGGGGTGTCGCCTCAGCCGGACGGAGTCCGGATTCGTTCCAGGGGCCTCGCACGTGCGCACCTGCGGCTACGGGCAATGGACCCCCTGCATCTCACAGCGGGTTTCGCGGACGGCGTTTCGATGACGGACGTAGCTCATCGTGTTCGATCACCGTGCGGCGGGCATAGATCGGCTCGTGACGGGCACGAAGGGGAAGGTGGACACCGGGGCTGGCGTACCCAGAAAACAGGATGGCTCCTGTTCATCTATCTCTGGTACCGAGCTCCCGGGCCAACAAATCCGCGCTACACTAACGGCATTGCGGACGGGGTGTCAACCTCCGATTTCCGTCATGCACGGGGGAGCCGATAGCTGAAACAGCCGCGCCGGCTGGGAGTGGCTCACCTCGGGACGACCGAGGCCATCATCGGGGGGAGAGCAACGATAGCTCCCCATCGGATAGGGGGCCGTGGACCTGCGCCCCTTGCCACCGCCGCCGGGAACCACACCGCCGGGAGGGGACTTCTCACCCCATATGACGGTATCCGGCCGGTACCGTGGAGGTGCTGGGCTATTCCGTCATACAGGCAGGCTGCTCAAGATGGGCAGACGTCGCTCAAGCTTGGCGCCGAGCCGGCGTCCCGCCGATCGTGGCCAGCCCGCAGCCACCCCGCAGCCGCGCCAGGGCGAGCGGCCCGATGGTCAGAAGGATGCCGATCGGCGTCTGGCAAGCCGGGGAGAGCCGCTAGCTCTTCGCTCCGACTTCCTCGAACGTGAACGTCCCGCCCTGGCCGGGCCGCTCGCTCAGGAAGCGCTTGCCCTCTTCCTGGCTCATGGTGTCGCAGAAGATCTCCAGCCGGTTGCCGTCCGGGTCGGTGAAGTACACGCTCTTGGTCATGCCGTGGTCGGTGAGGCTGCGGATCTCAGCGCCGTGGCTCACGAGCCTTCCGTGCAGCTCCTCGAGCTCCTTCACGCCGCCGTCGATCACGAAAGCGATGTGGCCAAGCCCAAGGTTGCCTTTGGTCTCCTCGCCACGGACCTTGAAGAGGCCGATGTCGTGGTGCTGCGTGCCGAAGGACATGAAGGCCATGCCCCGCTCGGCATCGTAGCGGACCGTCTCCATGCCCATGGCGTCCCGATAGAAGCCAACGGATGCCTCGACATCCGAGACATAGAGGACGACGTGCCCAACGCGGTTGATAGCGGCCATGCTGCCCCTCCTCGTAGACGAGATGCACACTCAGTCTAGTGCGCGGTGCGCACGCCCGCAATCCGAGCGCCCACCGGTGGCGATCGCTATCCCGCGGACGGACGGTTGCCCCACCGGTCGTTGAACGTCACTTGAGCGATGGGCTTGCGGATGCTGCCGCCGAGGTGGTCTGGCTCGGCCGGGTGGATGCGGGCTAGCTGGCTACCTCGCTGATCTCCAGCAGATGCCCGTCCGGGTCGCGGAAGAAGCAGCGCACCTCGCGGCCCCGCTCGAGCGGCGGCGTCAGGAAGAGCGCGCCGCGCGAGCGCAGCACCTCGTAGGCGCCACGGCAGTCGGGGACCCGGATCGTGAACGACGAGCTCACGCGGTCCGGATCGTCCGGCGGTGCGAACGTCACGCCGGGCTTGTCCTCGGTCGGCCCGCCGCCGGTCACGAGCAGTATCCAAGCGCCCTGGAACTGGAGCACGCACGCCGACGCCCCGCCGTCGTAGTGCACCCGCGCACCGAGGACGTCCCGATAGAAGTCGCGCGAGCGCTCGACGTCACGAGACACCAGGATCGTCGTCAGCTCCATCGACTCGGTGGGGAACTCGCCACTCGCCATCGCGGCCGCAGGATAGCACCTGACCAAGGCGTCCTTCGCTTCAGGGACAGGCTTGGCCCTAGCCGTCCAGCCCGAACAGCCGCGCGGCGTTGTCCCACAGCACCTTGCGCTTGTCCTCGGCCGTCACGTCCGGCATCGCGAGGAAGGTGTCGACGGCGTTCGGGAACAGCGAGTCGCTATGCGGGTAGTCGGTGGAGAAAAGCAGGTTGTCCGAGCCGATATGGTCGATCACGTACTTGGCGACGTGCTCGTCCGGCTCGACCTCGAGATAGCACTGACGGCGGAAGTAGTCCGATGGCGGCATCGATAGGGGGATGTCGAGGTCGGGACGGCTCATCTCCCACTTGTCGTCCATGCGCCATAACAGCCAAGGGAGCCAGCTACAGCTGACCTCCATGAGCAGCACGCGCAGGCTGGGGTGGCGCTCCAGCACGCCGCCGAGGATCAGCTCGGCGAGCTCGGTCTGTGCGTGGAATGGGTTGCCGAGCACCTGGGCGACGATCTGCGCGCCGGGGTGGCCCCGGTAGCGGTGCGCGATGTTGTCGGCCAGGTAGTAGTTGGGCGGCGGTCCGTGGAGTCCGAACGGCACGCCCAAGTCGTCCA
>JADFRC010000187.1 GCA_022561455.1 Chloroflexota bacterium
CGCATCTGCTCCTGGGCCGCGCGGAACGCCGCGGCGTCGACGATCGGCTCGTACGTCCCGGGGATGCGCAGGCCGAAGCGGTGGTACGTGCCGATGTACGCGCTGTTCCGCAGGACGTCGCGCACGGTCACGAGGCTCCACGTGCCGCCGCGGCGGGTCTTGGAGCCCGCTTGATTCAACCGCTGAGCAACAGCGCGCACGCCCTGGCGCGGCTCGATGTACATCCGGAAGATGGAGCGCACGACCTCGGCCTCGTCCGGGTCGACCTTGAGCGTGCCGTCGACCTGGAGGCGGTAGCCGAACGGCGGCCGTCCCAGCCCAAGCCCCTTCGCGGCCTTCGCCTTCATGCCCTCGCGGATGCGCTCGCCGCGTCCGCCCGCCCCGCCGTCGAGGGTCCTGAGCGCGTTCTGGAGCGGGTCGGGCTTCTCCTCGTCGTCGCAGATCATCGTGCACCCGAGGCCGTCGATCTCGAGCACGCGCCGCACCTGCTGCGATAGCGAGGCGCCGATGTGCGCCGCGCTCGGCACGACGACCAGGTATCCCAGCCCCGTGCGGTGGACGTGGTCCGTCAGAGCGTCCCAGCCCGGGCCGTGCTCCGAGCCCGGCTCGTCGTGGAAGACACCCTGGGCGATATGGTTGCCCGCCGAGCAGAACCGCTCGAACGCCTTGGTCAGGATGCCGTCCGCGCGGGGGTCGCCGGCTCGTACGGTGTAGTAGCCGAGCGCCCGCATGCTCAGTCGGCCAGCAGCAGCAGGCCGCAGTTCGGGCACGGGACCGGCGAAGCGCTCGCCCGCACGGTCTGCGCGATCTTGCTCGGCACGCCGACCCGGCACGACGCGCAGGTCTCGTTCCGCATGTGGGCGACCGCGCGCCCGGCGTGCGTCTTGCGGACACGCTCGTAGACCACCAGATCGGGGGGTGGGACCGTCGCGGCCTGCGCGGCGCGTTCCTCGTCGAGGGCGGCCACCCCTCCTTGGAGGACCGTGCGCTCCTGCGCGAGGCGCTCCTGGTCCTCAAGCCACTCCGTCTCGGACCGGGCGAGCCGCTCGGTCGTCTCGGAGAGCTCGCTCTCAGCCTCGTCGAGCTCGACGAGCACGCCGAGCAGCACGTCCTCGGACTCGGACCGCCGGCGCCCGATCATGGCCGCGTCGGCCTGGAGGTCGGTGAGCTCGCGCGAGCTGGTGACGGCGCCGCTGTACATCTTGGACTCGACGGTCTCGATGCGCCCGGAGAGGTCGGCGATAGCCGAGTCGAGCTCGCTCTGGCGTGCCGCGATGCCCTCGGCCGAGGTGCCCAGCTCCCCCACACGCGTCCGCAGCGCGGGCAGCTCGCCCTCGTTCCCGAGGCGCTCGCCGATCACGCCGAGCCGCTCGTTGCGCTTGGCGAGATCGATGTCGATGGCTTGGAGGTCGAGCAGCTGACGGACTGAGGGCATGGGCTTGGCGTCCGCCTCGTGACGAGGATCGCAGCTCGATTCTAGCAGGGCGCAGCTACGCGGGCGGGCTGCCCCCGGCCCAGCGCAGGCCCAGTGCCCGGCCGAGGCTGCGCACGACGAGGTCCTTGACCTCGGCGGCCTCGACCGGCCGCCCGAGGATCTCCGTGACCGACGTGACGGGGCGGTCGGCGATGCCGCACGGAACGATGGGCGCGTACGCGGCGAGGTCGGTCGAGACATTCAGCGCGAAGCCGTGCATGGCCACGCCGCGCGTGATCCGCACACCGATCGCCGCGACCTTGCCCCGCGCCGTCCACACGCCCGTCAGGCCGTCCTCGGTGTGCGACTCGACGCCGAGCCCCGCCAACGCCTCCTCCAGCGCGGCCTCGAGCGCGCAGACGTAGGCCTTGGGGCCGAGGCCGAGGTCCCGCAGGCCGACGATGGGGTAGCCGACGAGCTGTCCGGGGCCGTGGTACGTCACCTGACCCCCGCGGTCGGTCTCGACGAGCGGCGCCGAGAGCGGTCCGAGGACGTGCTCGCTCGGCGAGCGGCGGCCCGCCGTGTACACGGCTGCGTGCTCGAGAAGGAGCAGCGTATCGGGCGCACGGCCCTCGGCGCGCGCGGCGGCGGTGCGGCGCTGGAGCGCCAGCGCATCGGCGTAGTCCACGCCCGTCCCGAGCCACACGACGGTGGGGGCCAGTGCTGCGGTGGGCCGCGTCGTCAGGCCCATCGTCTCAGTGCCTGTCGTCTCAGTGCCCGTCATCTCAGTGCCCGCACCTCAATGATGGAATAGGCGGACGCCGGTCATGGCCATGACCATGCCGTACTGATCGCAAGCCGCCACCACGTCGTCGTCGCGGACGGAGCCGCCCGGCTGCGCCACGTAGCGCACGCCGCTGGCGGCCGCGCGGTCGATGTTGTCGCGGAACGGGATGAAGGCGTCGGAGCCCATCGATACGCCGGAGA
>JADFRC010000069.1 GCA_022561455.1 Chloroflexota bacterium
GCCCACGACGACGACCGTCTGCCCGCGGGCCACGCCGCCGGCGTCCACGACCGCCTTCACGGCCACGCCGATCGGCGCCGCGAGCAGCGCCGCGCCCTCCGCGGAGAGCGCGCCCGGCACCGGCACGAGCGCATCCTCCCGCACGCTGACGAGCTCGGCGAACCCACCGTCCTCGGCATGCCCGAGGCCGCCCGGCAGCACGACGACGCGCATCCCCGTGGCCTCGACGACGCCTGCGACCTCGTGCCCCAGAACGAGCGGGGTGCGCACGCCGCGGCGCAGCACGCCGGCCATGACGAGCGCGTCGTGGTGCGAGAACCCCGCCGCTTCCACGCGGACGACGGCGCGTCCCGGCGCGGCGGCCGGCGCCGCCCGGTCGTCGTCGCGGACGACTGGGCGCGCTCCTGGCTCCTCGAGGACGACGGCCTTCATCGACGGGCGAGCTCCCCGGCCGGCGTCCGGCCGCGCCTGAGTCAGAGGTGTAGCATGCGCGCACTAGGGAGGGCGCGATGAACGTGGACGATTTTATCGCGGAGCTGTGGGCGTACGCACGGACGTTCCCGATGCGCGAGCACCCCTGGTTCCAGGGCATCGCCGAGCACCGCTGGACGCGCGAGCAGATCATCTTGGGCGAGGTCCAGCACTTCCTGCGCGTGCGCGAGAACCCGGTGTACTTCGGCTACATCGCGGCCCACGCCGCCGAGGAGCGGCTGCCCGGCCTGAGCGAGGCCGTCCTCGAGAACTACATGGAGGAGCTGGCCGGCCCCAAGTCCCACGTGGACATCATGTTCCAGTTCCTGGAGGAGGGCGGTGTCTCCCGCGAGGCGGCCGATACCGCGGAGCCGACGCCGGGCACGCTCGCGGCCATCGAGATGATCCTCGGCCACTGCCAGCGCCGCTCGGCGCTCGAGGGCGTGGCGATGCTCGCGCTGGTGGAGAGCCAGCACGGCGGGCCCGACGGCGCCGCCGCGCTCGTCTACCCGGAGCTGATCGGCCACTACGGCTTCTCCGAGCACGCGGCCGAGACGTACCGCATCCACGCGGAGCAGGACGTGGGGCACGGCGCGCGCCAGATCGAGCTGCTGCGCGCTCACGCCACGGACGAAGCGACCCAGAAGCGCGTACGGCACGCGGTCCGGCTGGGGCTCAATGCGTGGAACCTCGAGTGGGACGGCCACGTGCAGGCGATGACGGGCAAGCGCGAATACTGGGCAGGGCACAGCCCTTGACCCATAAAGGGCGCGCTGACGATTGAAGGGCCCGTTGGATGGTCTGTGGGTGGCGAGGGACGCTGCAAACGTAGGGGCGCACGGCGTGCGCCCTCGCCCGGACGTCGCCCGTCGCAGCCTGGCGCTCCGGACCCGGCGAGATGCTTCGCTCCGCTCAGCATGACAGCGGGAGGGGGTGCCGACCCCGCTACCCCTTATGGGTCAAGGGCGAGGCCCTTGCTAGAAGGGGAAGCCGTCCGGGAGGTCCGCTCGTAGCACTTTGAACTCTTCGTCGTCCGCGTACTCGCGCGCCATGCGCCCGAGCGCCTCGACGACCTCTTCGAGCGCCATCCCAACCGAGCTTGAGACCATGCCCGTGGTCTCTTCGAAGTCACCGCTTCAGTTGAGGTATCAGCCTCGGATGCGGCCCAAGAGGATGCGGTCGTCCTCGCGCACGGCAGGTCTCCTGGAGAGGATCGGGTCGCGCAGATTCTAGCATCGGGCCCCGCTTCTCATCCCGAGAACCCGACGCGGTGCGCCGTGACGAGCCGCGCCGCGGCGAGCGGTGCGCCGTCACCGGCGGCCGTGACGGTGAAGCGCGCCATGACGCGCCACGCCTCCTCGCGCCAGCGCACCCGGAGGATCACGAAGCAGTTCTCCACCTCGGTCCCCGGCGGCTCGTCGAAGGCGGCCTCGAACGCGAGCTGCGTGGCGCCCTCAGGCGCAAGAACGAGGTCCGCGAGCTGCTGCTCAGCGCAGCGGAAGCGGCCGTGGGGCAGCCACGCCGCGAGGAGCGCCACCGGCCCGGCGCCGCGGTTCGTGACGTCGAAGGCAACGCGCCAGAGCCGTGGCCCGCCCGATGCGCGGCCCGCCTGGGCGACGTCGAGGGTGGGCGGGATGCCGGGCGCTGCGCCAGTCATGGTGATCCTCATCCTATAACCGCCGTCGTACACCCGTGCTCTCCGCGGGCACCGAGGGCCTGTAAGATAGTCCGGTCGCGGAGCGGGCGGCCCACCGCCCGCCGGCCCATCGCTCATCAGCCCATCGCTTATCAGCCCATCGCTTATCAGGAGGAACCCGAGTTGCGGATAGGTGCGCATACGCGGTCGGCCGGGGGCGTGGACGCCTCCATCGACAACGCGGTCGAGATCGGCGCGGAGTGCGTCCAGCTCTTCCCCTCGTCGCCACGCGGGTGGGGCTTCAAGCCGCTCGACGAGCTGGCGGTCGCGGAGTTCAAGCGCAAGGCCCACGAGAACGACATCGGCCCCAACGTCTTCCACGGCATCTACCTCGTGAGCCTCGGCAGCGACGACCCGGCGCTCGTGGCCCGCGGCAAGTCGTCGCTGACGAAGTACCTGAACGTCGCCGCCGACCTCGACGTGATGGGCGTGGTCTTCCACCTGAACAGCCACGGCGGGCGCGGGTTCGACGGCGTGTTCGGGCAGGTGGTGGGCGCGCTCCGCGAGGTGCTGGACGCATCGCCCGAGGGCCCCCTGCTGATCCTGGAGAACAGCGCCGGGATGGGCAACCACATCGGCTCGAAGTTCTCCGAGCTCGGCGCGTTCATCCGCGAGCTCGACGACCCGCGGGTGCAGGTCTGCCTCGACACGCAGCACAGCTTCGCGGCCGGATACGACCTCCGCACCCCCGAGTCGGTCGCCGGCGTGATGGACGAGTTCGACCGCGAGATCGGCCTCGAGCACCTGGTCGCCGTGCACTGCAACGACTCGAAGCCGCCGCTGGGCGGCGCGCTCGACCGCCACGAGAACATCGGCGAAGGCGAGATGGGGCTCGCGGCGTTCGAGGCGATCGTGGCGCACCCGGCGTTCCGCGACGTGCCGTTCTACCTCGAGGTGCCCGGCTACGACGGCGCGGGGCCGGACGCCCGCAACGTGGAGACGATGAAGTCGGTGCGCGCAGAGCTCGGGGCCGGCTAGGCCGCCCGATGCGCAAGGCGGACTTCGAGGAGCTCGTTCGCGACGCCGTCGAGCAGCTGCCGGACGACTTCCTGGCGATCATGCGCAACGTGGACGTTCAGGTGCGCCGCTGGCCGACGCGCCGTCAGCTGCGGCACGCGGCGCTGGACGACGGCGATACGCTGCTGGGCCTCTACGAGGGCGTGCCGGTCACCGACCGCGGCGGGAACTACAACATGGTCCTGCCGGACATCATCACCGTGTTCCAAGGGCCGATCGAAGGGCTCTCATCCACCAAGGAAGAGATCGTGAAGCAGGTGCGCGAGACGGTCACGCACGAGGTCGCGCACTACTTCGGCATCTCCGACGCCGAGCTCGAGGAGTGGGGCGTCGCCTAGGCAGGGCACAGCCCTGCACCCATAAGGGGTAGGACCGCCCGTACCCCCATCCGTTGTCATGCAGAGCAGAGCGGAGCGAAGCATCTCGTCCCCCGCGCATACGGCGACGCCCGGTAGGGGCGCACGGCGTGCGCCCTTGAGACGGCGCTCTGCCTAATAGGCGCGGCTGTCCAGCAGCGCGAAGGTGGCCGCTTGCGTGCGGTTCTTCAGGCTCAGCTTCGTCAGTATCCCGCGGATGTGGGTCTTCACCGTGTTCTCGGTCACGAAGAGCGTCTCCCCGATCTCCCGGTTCTTCATGCCGTCGGCCAGCAGCCGCAGGACGTCCCACTCGCGGGGCGAGAGCGTCTTCGTCGCGGCCTCGTGGACCGGAATGGGAAGTGCAGAGGGGCTCCGCCCCTTTGCCGGGGGCACGCCCACCGTCGGGGATACAGGGGTGTCCCCCGTATCTGGCTTTATCTCCCCCTTCCTGGCGAGGAAGGGGGACGGGGGGATGGTCGAGAGGGCTGCGGAGCGCCAACGCTACGACCGCGCGGCGGAGGTTTGAGGCAAAAGCCCCTAGGCGTGAGCCGCCGTGAGCCGGGCTTCGGCGACGGCGTCGGCGGCCTCGGCGGTCGTGATGCCGCGCTCCCGCGAGAGGGCGATGACCTGCTTGGTCGTGGCGTAGATGTTCCCCGCCTTCTCCATGGCGGCCGCCTCCTGATAGTCGCCCGCGTACTCGTAGTAGACGTTGATGACGCCGCCGGCATTCGCGATGAAGTCGGGTGCGTACAGGATGCCCCTGGCGGCAAGCCGGTTGTCGTCTTGGTCGGTCGCCATCTGGTTGTTCGCGGCGCCGCAGACGATGGCGCAGCGCAGCTTCGGGACCGAGCGCTCGTTCAGCACGCCGCCGAGCGCGCACGGCGCGAAGATGTCGCACTCGACGTCGTAGATCGCGTCGGGCTCGACCAGCGTGACGCCCTCGATGGCGGCGGCGCGCTCGCGGGCGCCGGCGTCGATGTCGGTGATGACGAGCCGCGCGCCCGCGGCGACCAGGTAGCCGGCGAGCGAGGTCGCGACGTTGCCGAAGCCTTGCATGGCGACCGTGCGGCCTTCGAGCGAGTCGCTCCCCCACACGTCCTCCGCGCAAGCGCGCATGGCCTGGTACACGCCGAAGCCCGTGACCACCGCCGGGTTGCCGCTGCCGCCCGCGGACTGGGGGAGCCCGACCACGTGGGAGGTCTCCTTGGCGATCCACTCCATGTCCTGGCCGGTGGCGCCCACGTCCTCCGTGGTGATGTAGCGACCGCCGAGGGACTCCACGAAGCGTCCGTAGGAGCGGAGCATCGCCTCGGTCTTGTCCTTGCGCGGGTCGGCGACGATGAGCCCCTTGCCGCCGCCGAGGGGCAGTCCGGCGGCCGCCGACTTGTACGTCATGGCGCGGGAGAGGCGGAGGACGTCCATGATGGCGGCCTCGTCCGTTGGGTGCCGCCAGATGCGGGTGCCGCCGAGGGCGGGACCGAGCGTCGTGTCGTGGATCGCGATGAAGGACTTGACGCCTGCTTCGGCGTCCGTCCAGACAGCCAGCTGCTGGTGGCCGTGGGCCTGCATGTAGTCGATGAATTCCATTGGCACCTGCTCTCGGATCCGCCTGCGGACTGGGGGGCTCAGTGATGAGATGTTAGCAGCGCCCCGCGGGGTCCGAGCGCCACCAGCGCGCCCTCGGTCCGGTGCCCGCTATGGTAGCCTGCCCGCAGCCATGGAGCAGCGCACGGACCAAGCGCGGGCCATCGCCGTCCGCGGCCTCATCAAGACGTTCGGCGGCCTCACCGCGGTCGACGGCATCTCGTTCGACGTGCGCGAGGGCGAGGTCTTCGGGATCTTGGGCCCGAACGGCGCGGGGAAGACGACGACGCTCGAGTGCATCGAGGGGTTGCAGCAGCTAACGGCCGGCAGCATCGAGGTCCTGGGACTCGACTCGCAGCGCGACGCCTGGGCGATCAAAGAGCGCATCGGCATCCAGCTCCAGACCTCCGCTTTCTTCGACTACCTGAACCTGACCGAGATCCTGAAGCTGTTCGCGAGCTTCTACCCGCGCAGCATCCCGGCCGACGACCTGCTAACCCGGATGGAGCTTCAAGACAAGGCCAAGACCCAGGTGAAGCACCTCTCCGGCGGACAGAAGCAGCGCTTCTCGGTGGCCGTCACGCTGGTCAGCGACCCGGAGCTCCTCTTCCTGGACGAGCCGACCACGGGGCTGGACCCGCAGGCGCGCCTTCACATGTGGGGCCTGATCCAGGCGATGCACGAGGAGGGCCGGACGATCGTGCTGACCACGCACTCCATGGAGGAGGCCCAGTTCCTCTGCGAGCGCGTCGCCATCATGGACCAGGGCAAGATCGCGGCCCTGGACACACCGGCGAACCTCGTGCGAGCGCTCGATGCGCCGTACGAGGTCCGGGCCAGCGTTGGGGATGGTGCATCGCACGAGCAGCTCGCCGCGCTCCCCGGTGTGATCGACGTCCGGCCCGTCGGGCCCATCGGGTCCGAAAGCGGCGTGGTCGCGCTGCGCTCATCGGACGCAACGGCCACGGTCCCCGCGCTGCTCTCGTGGGCCGAGGACCGCGG
The DNA here is from genome assembly GCA_022561455.1 of Chloroflexota bacterium. GTDB lineage: Bacteria > Chloroflexota > Dehalococcoidia > Lucifugimonadales > Australimonadaceae > JADFRC01. The sequence continues at coordinate 6,127 of JADFRC010000069.1, forward strand.
CGAGCGGGTGGCCGACCTCGAGGTGCGGCCCGCGACGCTCGAGGATGTCTTCCTGGCGCTGACGGGCCGCGAGCTGCGGGAGTAGCCGTCCATGACCTTCGCGGTGCTCTTCTCGGCCAACGTAAAGCTGATCTACCGGAACCGGCAGGCGCTGTTCTGGTCGCTGGCCTTCCCGCTCCTCTTCCTCGTCATCTTGGGGCTCTCCTTCGGTGGCAACGGGGGGTCGGCAGCGGCCATCGGGGTCGTGGACCGCGCTCAGGACGAGGTCTCCAAGCTGCTGTTGGACGAGCTCGATAGCCTGGAGTCCGTCGAGGTCATACTCCGGGAGGACGAGTCCGCAGCGCGCGAGGAGGTGCGCAACAACGATCTGTACATGCTCCTCGTGATCCCGCCCGGCCTCGCCGCGTCGGTGGCGTCCGGAAGGCCCGTCAGCTTCACGCTGGTCTACGACCAGGGCAGTTCGGCTTCGGGACTCTTCATGGGCATCGTCCAGCGCTACCTCGATCAGCTGAACCTGAGCCTGGCCGGGGCGCCGAGGTTGCTGACGCTCGATCCGGAGGGGGTGCTGGCGGACCAGGTCACCTTCCTCGACTTCCTGCTGCCGGGCCTGGTGGCGATGGGGATCATGACGGCGTCCATCTTCGGCATATCGTCGGCGATGGCGTCGTACCGGGAGCGGCGCATCCTCCGGAGGCTGCTGGCAGCGCCGGTGCGAGCGCGGGACTTCTTCAGCGCCATGGTGGTGGCCTACCTGATGTTGGCCATCGTCCAGGCCACCATCATCTTCGCGGCAGGAGTCCTGCTCTTCGGCCTCACGGTCAACGGGAACCCGGGGTACATCGCGCTGCTCATCCTGATGGGCAACGCCATCTTCTTCGGCATCGGCTTCATCGTCGGCTCCGTCGCCCGCTCGGTCCAGGCAGCGGCCGGTCTCGGGAACGCCGTGATCTGGCCGATGATGTTGCTGGCGGGCGTGTTCTTTGAGACGGACCAGTTCCCCTACGCGCTCCGCGTAACGGTGAAATATCTGCCGCTCACGCCCATGGTGGATAGCCTGCGAGGGGTCGTCCTCGACTCCCGGTCGATCCTCGACTTCCCGGGAGAGCTTGCGCTGATGGGCGTCTGGATCGCGGTCACGACGACGGTCGCGCTGCGCGTCCTCCGGTCCACGTAGGCCGGATCACCCGAACAGGTCGCGCTTGTCGCGGCCCGAGGCCGTTTTGGACGCCGCTCCGGCCCCCGGCACCGACATCTCGGCGTAGAGCGCTTCGCCGTAGTCGCGCGTGCGGATGACGACCGGCATGGGCAGCGCGTGGCCGAACATGAGCGCCTGCTGCCGGGGCTCGAGGCGCGACAGCACCGACTTCAGCTCGCGCGCCCCGCTGGCGCCGCCCAGGACGGCGTCGACGTCGCGGTCGTTGTCGAGCTGGCAGGTGATGCGCGTGCCGACCTGGCTCAGCACCTCGTCGTCGATGCCGGACGGGCGCTGGTCGACCACGAGCAGCGTGACGTGGTACTTGCGCATCTCGCGGGCGATCGTGCCGAAGATGGTCTGCCCGGCGACCCCCGGGCCCAAGAAACGGTGCGCCTCCTCGATCGTGATGACCAGCGGGTCGGGGCCCTTGCCGTCGGCCGCGAGCGCCTGCTCCGTGCGCCTGCGGTACTCCTCGTGGATGCGCCGCGTGATGAGGTTCGCGACCAGCAGGTATGCCGTGAGATCGTCGCCGTAGCGGCCGAATTCGAGGACGACGTGGCGGCCGTCGGCGAGGTGGTCGAGCACGCGCTTGACGGCGCCCTGGCCGTGGTCCCGCATGAAGTCGAGCCGCTGGAGCTGCCCCAGCCGCTGCCGCAGCGCGTCGAGCGTGCTGCTGCTCCCGCCGATGTTCTCGGATAGCTCGTCGGAGGGCTGCTTGAGGAAATCCAGTATCCAGCTCGCGCCGAAGCGGCTCCGCAGCGTGTAGCACGCCTGCACGCCGAGGTCGGTGATCTTCAGCGTCTGCGCGAGGATGGCGATGTCCTCTGGCTCGATCTCGTCGTACCCGATCTGCACATCGAAGTCGGTCTGCACGCCGCGCCGGCGGGCCGAGGCCGGGTCCATCGTGAAGACGGCCACGCGGCTGGGGAAGAGCTGCTTGAGACCCTTGGCGGCATAGCCCGACTCGGTCTGCGTCTGCCAGCCGTACTCGCTGTGCATGTCGAAGACGAGGTTCGTCGCGACGCCCCGCTGCAGGATGCCCGCGAGCAGGATGCGCGTCAGGAAGCTCTTGCCGGTGCCGCTCTTGCCGAAGACGCCGTTGGAGCGCTCGACGAACTTCCTGAGGTCGAGGCAGACGCGCGTGTCCTCCATGTCGAGCGGGCTGCCGATGTAGATGTGCCACGCGTCCTCGGAACCGAAGATGGCCTGGACGTCGTCGTTGGAGGCGCGGTGCACGGCTGAGAAGTGGCCGGGCAGCGACTTCGCGGGCTGTGGCGCCTCGCCGCCGACGCCGGTGGTCAGGTTCAAGCTGACGGTCGCCAGCGAATAGGCGCTCGTCCCCGAGAGCACGCTCGCCAGCGCGGCGTCGGCGTCCGCCATGGCCGACGCGAGGTGCTGGTCGGCGGAATCGAGCCGCAGGTCGGTGATGATGCCGAAGTAGCGGCTGCCCGCTCCCTGAATCGTCACGAACGTGCCGACCTTCGCCTGCTCGACGGCCTCGGCCGAGCCGAGCCGCACATCAAGCCCGCGCGAGAGCGACCCGCCCACGACCATCCCGAGGGGGCTCGCTGCGTCCACAACCATCACGCGCCCAGCGGCAGCCGCCGCACAATGGCGTTCAGCCGCGCCGTGTCGCCCGCGAGCAGCGACGCGACGCCGCGGCTTGCCGTCAGCAAGAAGTCGCCCGGCACATCGAACGCGGCGGAGGCCTGGCGCAGCACCGCCGCGAGGACGTCGTCGCCCGCGGGCACGCCGCGGCGGATCAGCAGCGACGCGAAGTCGGGCCGTCCACCGGCGAAGAAGTCGCGCACCTCCTCGGCCGGGCACACGTGCAGGAAGGTGTGGATGCGCGGCGGCAGCGGGGGCAGGTACTGGCGCACGTCGGAGCCCTCGCGGTGGCCGATGACCGACAAGCTGACCTGGGTCCGCAGCAGCCGCTCGAGCTGCGGGTGCTCGGCGTAGACCTCGGCCTCCGATGCCGCCCCGGCGCCGCGCGCCACGATCGGCCGCGTGGGGTCGAGGGCGACCGTCTCGACGCCCTCGACCACCGCATAGACGGACTCCCCGGCGCGCACGAGCGTGCCCAAGACGGGCGCGCCGTAGAGCTCGTGGCACTGCCCGAGCAGCCGCTCGATGGATGCCTCGACGACCTCGCCGAAGCGGACCGCTGTAGCCCTGGGGACGATAGGCGCCGTCATGCGCGCATTGTTCCGGAAGCACCCGCACACGGGCAAGAGGCGGATGGCCCGCGGCCACTCGTCCTCAACGGTTGGAGCAGACGTGGTACGGTTCTCCTAATGGTGCGCTGGCGGACCCGGGCCCTGTTCATCATGGTGCTCAGCTTCCTCGGGGCGATGGTCGGGACCATCGCCGTGATCGACGCGGAGCAGCCGCTGGCGAAGACCGACGGGCTGTGGATGATGGCGGTCGCGACGGCGGCCGCGGCGGTGCTGTCTCGTAACCGCTAGGCAGAGGCGGTCTGCTGGCCACCGACCGTTCGCCCTTCGAGAGCCTCAGGGCGAACGGGGTCCGATTGAAGTTGACGTTCCTCCGTTCGTGGTGAGGCACTCGAACCACGAACGAGCACTCGACGGCTCTGGCACACCGGCATGACAAGCCAAGACCCACAGAACACGCCCCAAGACGCCCCGCACTTCACCCGGGAGTGGCTGCTGTCCGCGCTCCGCTACGTGCGCGGCGACTTCGAGGCGGCCTTGAGCGGCGAGGCGGCCGGCGACGAGCGCGCGCGCTCCCGCATGCAGACCGCGCGCGCCCTCGGCCTCGACGCACTCGCGCCCGAGGTGCTCTCGGCCATCGACGAGGCGGTCGCAAGCATCTCGGCCCGCCAGTGGCCCGGAGGGCTGGAGGTGCGCTACCTCGCGCTCGTCGGCGCGCTGCGCCAGATCGCCGAGGTCAGCAGCGCGACGATGCCCCGCGGGCCTGAGTACGCCGAGCTGTCGGACCTCGCGCGCGTGCTCTCCGCAGCCGAGCTGGCGACGGCCTCGGGCTTCCGGCGCCGCACCGCCGAGCGCTTCCGCGGCCTGTACGTCATCGTCGACCCGGACCTGACGAACGACCGCGACCCGCTCTGGGTGGCCCAACAGGCGCTTGCGGGCGGGGCGAGCGCGCTCCAGCTCCGCGTGAAGGGCCGCGACAAGGGCGACTGGGCCGAGCTCGCCGCTCAGCTCTCGAAGGAGTGCGAGGCCCAAGGCGCCGCGCTCGTCGTCAACGACCACCCCGACGTGGCCGTGGCCGCGGGCGCCCACGGCGTGCACCTCGGCCAGCACGACCTGCCGCTGGCCTCGGCGCGCCGCAGCCTGCGCCCGTGGCAGATCGCCGGCACATCGAGCGCGCTCGTGGCCGAGGCGCAGGCCTCGCTCGATCAGGGCGCCGACTACATCGCGGTCGGCCGCATGTTCCACACCGGCTCGAAGGCGGACACGCGAGCGGCGGGGCCGGAGACGCTCCGCGAGGTGCGCGCCCTGGTCCCGCCCGACGGCCCGCCGCTCGTGGCCATCGGCGGCATCACGACGGAGAACGTGGGCGAGGTGGCGGCAGCCGGAGCCGATGGCATCTGCGTCATCGCGGCCGTCACGCAGGCCGACGACCCACGCGAGGCGGCGGAGCGGCTGCTGTCGGCGTTCCGCAAGGGCCTCGCCCTTGACCCATAAGAGGGGCAAA
>JADFRC010000070.1 GCA_022561455.1 Chloroflexota bacterium
CGGCCGCGGATCGCGGTGCCGTCGCTCGAGGGACGGCCGGGGCACCCGCCGCTGTTCGCGCGCGAGCTGCTGCCAGCGCTACTCAAAGTCAGCGAGCAGACCGAGGGACTGCGCCAGGTCATGCGCGACTTCGGCGAGGGACGTCTGCTGGTGCCGGTCGACGACCCGCTGACGCTGACGAACCTCAACACGCACGAGGAGTACGAGGCGGCGCTGAAGCTAGCTGGGGGGTGACGGCCGCGGGCCGAGCCGACCCCCTCGCGTAGGGGCGCACGGCGTGCGCCCGCCCTCGATACGCCCGCCTTGCTCCCGTGAGGTCGATGCCGCGCAACCCTTTCGACCATCCCCCCGTCCCCCTTCCCTTCGACAGGCTCAGGGCAGGCTCTGGCGAGGAAGGGGGCGATAAAACCGGATCCGAGGGACACCCCGTATCCCCCGACAATGGGCGTACCCCCGGCAAAGGGGCTGTGCCCCTCTGCACTCCCCGTCCGGTGCCCGACACAGGTGCACGACAGGCAATCTTGAGGCAAGCTCCCCAGCTAGGGGAGGAGTGGGGCGCAGGCCCGTATCCCGCCCTACGTCGGCCGGGCGATGATGAGCACGACGGCGCCGGCCACTGAGACGAGGATGCCGGCCACGACCCGCCACGTGATCTTCTCGAGGTGCCGGTTGATCGCCCACGAGAGTCCGAGGGTGAAGACGGCGCCTGTCCGCATCAGCGGAGTGATGAGAGCGACCGGCGCCAGCGACAACGCGATGAACCGGAACATCTGCGCGGCGAACACGAAGAATCCCGCGCCGAGGAACAGCCGCACGGTGCCGAAGCGCATGGCGCCGATCAGCTCACGCCTCGCCGGCACGACGAGCGTCGCTATCAGCGCGCCCGCGGCGGCGGTGTAGGCGACGAGCCCGCCGAGGACCGCCAGGTCCGTGTTGCCGGCCAGCGCGGCGCGGATAAGGATCGGGCTCGTGCCGTAGAAAGCAACGCTGAGCCCTGCGAAGAGATAGCCCTCCCCCTGCCTCAGCTCGAAAGCGGGCCGGGTTCCCGAAGCCCCCTGCACTGCACGGACGGGCGCGCGCTCGACCATCATCGCGGGGCCCACCAGCACCAGCGCGATCCCGCCGGCCATCGCCGGGTTGATGGTCTCCCCGAGGAACAGGAAAGCGATGAGCACCGCGTAGGGGATCGTCAGCGCCTGCACGGGGCCCGTCCGCGTCGCCCCGATCGCACTGATGGCCCGGTAGTTGCAGTACCGGCCGAGGCCGAAGTGCAAGATGCCCGCGGCCGACAGCTGCACGTACCCCGTCAGCGGGACCTCGCCCGCGTCGAAGAGCTGCCCGGTGACGAGCGCCGCGATCAGGAACATCGGCACGCCGATCATCACCGTGACGAATGCGCCGGCGGAGGCGGCGGCGCGAGCGAGCCCACGGCGCGCCAGCACCGAGTTCAAGCTGAAGCTGAAGCTCGAGACGAGTGCGAATATGACCCCGAGCATGTATCTCCTCTCTCCGCCGGGAACCGGCGTACGCCTTTCGGCCTACAGCCCCGGCAATATCGACCTGAGCGAATCGACCACGCTGAATCGCGCGACCGGGCTCACGAGAGTCCAGGCCGCGACGAACAGGTCGAGCTTGGATTCGACATGAACGTCAATCTCGCCCCCGCCCGACACCGCCGCAACCACCACCGCAGGCAGGCGCTCGAACGCCACCACCACTGAAAGGTCTTGGAAGAGCGTCGCCCCCGGGCCGATCCACCCTCCGGGGGACTCGACCGACTCCAGTACAGGCGCCCCGTTCAGCAGCAGCGCGTGCTCCGCGGACGGTATGTAGACCGGGACCACCGAGCGATTGTAGACGCCGATGGAGACCCTCACCTCGATGCCCTCGATGGCTGCGGCCGCGGCTCCCGCAACGTCACCGGCTGCCAGCTTCGCCGCCGCCTCGAATAGATCAAGCGCACTGTCCGTGATCGCCGGAGCGACCGAGCGAACCTCGGGTTCAGTCAACTCCAAGCCCCGGTATCCGACGTAGGCGGCGCCTCCCAGCAACGCCACAGCGGCCAAGAGCGCCGCGGCCGACCACCTGCACCACCGCGGCATCCTACGCCACTGCCGCCCCGGCCATCAGCGCGCCGATCTCGGCGTCGCTCATGCCGAGCACGCCGGCGAGGACCTCCGCCGTGTGCTCGCCGAGGCGCGGCGGGATGCGGCCGGGCGCGCCCGGCGTCCGGGAGAGCTTGAGTGGGTTGCCGGTGAAGGTCACCGGCCCGAGCGCTGGGTGGTCGACCTCCACGAACATACCGCGGTGGGCCAGCTGCGGGTCGGCAGCGACCTGCGCGATGTCCTGCACCGGCCCGACCGGCACGCCCATCTCCGAGAGCACCTCGACCCACTCGGCAGTCGTCTTGAGGCGCATCGCCTCCTCGATGATGGGGATGAGCTCCTCGCGGCGCTCGGTGCGGTCCCACCCGGTGGCGTAGCGGTCGTCGTCGATCAGCTCGACGTGGTCGATGGCGGCGCAGAACAGCGGCCATTGCTCCGTGGACCCGCCCATGATCGCGACCACGACGTGGCCGTCGGCGGTCTCGAACGCCTGGAAGGGCGTGGAGCTTGGGTGGCGCGTGCCGATGCGGCCGGGCACCTCGCCGAGGCTGAAGTAGCGCATGAAGGCGTTCTCCATGATGGCGACCTGGCAGTCGAGCATCGAGACGTCGATGTACTGGCCCTCGCCGGAGCGCTCGCGCTCGAGCAGCGCTGCCTGGATAGCGATGGCGGCGAACAGCGCGGCGGTGATATCCCCGATGCTCGCGCCGGGGCGCACGGGGCCGCCGCCCGGCTCGCCGGTGATGCTCAGCATGCCGCCCATGCCCTGCACGATGATGTCGAGCGCGGGCCGGTGCGCGTACGGGCCGCTCTGCCCGAACCCCGAGATGGAGCAGACGACGAGCCGCGGGTTCCGCGCCCGCAGCGTCGCCTCACCGAGGCCGAGCCGCTCCATCGTGCCCGGCCTGAAGTTCTCGATGAGCACGTCGGAGCGCTCGGCCAGCCGGAGCAGAAGCTCTTGGCCCTCGGGCTTGCCCATGTCGATCGCGATGCTGCGCTTGCCCCTGTTGATGCTCATGAAGTAGGTGCTGTACTGCTCGCCGTCGCCGCCCTCGGCGGTCAGGAACGGGCCGTTGCCGCGCGCCGGGTCGCCCGAGACGGGCTGCTCGACCTTGATGACGTCGGCGCCCAGATCGGCGAGGACCATGGTGCAGTAGGGCCCGGCCAGGATGCGGGTCAGGTCGAGCACGCGGACGCCGTCCAGGGGACCGGTCATGGGGCACCTCTTTGGGGGACAGGCTGCGGGCCGCATTGTAGCCAACCGGGCGCTTCCGTCATCGGGGGCGGCTGGACGCTGGCCTACCCTCACCACCGGACGTAAGATGCAGCCAGCAGTCCCGTGGAGGAAGCGCCATGGCTGGGATCAACCGGGTCGGCCACGTCGTCCTGTACGTTTCGGACGTCGACGAGGCGATCGAGTTCTACCGCGACAAGGTCGGCATGGAGCTCGTCCGCCATAACGCCGAGCGCGGGCTCGCTTTCCTGTCCTTCGGCACGCAGCACCACGACCTCGGCCTCTTCCGGGTCCGCGGTGAGCCGACCAAAGGCCGCCTGGGCCTCAGCCATATCGCCTTCGTCATCAACGGCGGCACCGCAGAGCTCGAGGAGGTGCACGACCGCCTGGCCGGCGAGGGCGTCGAGATCCTCGAGAAGATCGACTACGGCTATACGCGCAGCTTCTACTTCAACGACCCCGACGGCAATCGCGTCGAGGTCTACTGCGACCTCAAGGCACCGCTGGAGAGCAAGCGGTTCCTCGCCGAGCGGCCCGGTTCCGGGCAGCCCTTCGAATTCGCAGCCCCGTCCTGACCTAAGCGCGGTCTACAGGTCGGCGCTCACGAGGCCGGCATAGTACGTCCAGACGCCGCCGGCCCCGCCTTGGCGTTTCGGCCCACCGTAGGTTGCCAGAGGTGCCTTCAGATGCGGCAGCTCGAGCATCCCGGCCCAGCCCTCGGCATGCTCGTCCATGTCGGCATCGGGGATGCCCTGGTAGTCGCGGCCGACGGCGCAATAGGCGTACCAGTTCATGCGCGCCTGCTCCTCCAGCTGCAGCATCGTCATGACCGAGTCCTCCACGGTGCTCCCGGTGGTGGTGGCGCCATGGCCGCGCAGGATGATCGCGCTGTTGTCGCCAAGCGCCGCGACCATGTCCATGCCGTCCTGCTCGCTCAGGATGAGCTTCGAATGGGGGAAGACGGGGACGTCCCCGCGCACGAGCTGATGGCCCTCGTTGCACATGGGACGGAGCTTGGCGCCCAGGAGCCCCATGACCACGGTGAACCGCGGATGGACGTGGCATACGGCGTGCACGTCCGGCTGCTCGCGGAGGATGCACGAGTGCATCTTCACCTCGTGGCACGGCGAGGTCCCCGGTGGCCCGTCGACCATGTTGCCCTCCATGTCGACGACGATCATCTCCTCCGGCCGCACGGCGGCCAGGGCGTCGACCGCATAGCCCCGGCCCTTGACGACGAACAGGCCCGGGTCGCTTGGAACGCGCATGCTGACGTGACCGAGGGACGCAAGGATGTGCGTCGCGAGCCCGAACTCCGACAGGAGCCGGTTCGCGATAGCTACCTGCTTCTTGACCCCGTCGATATCCTCTGCCATCGCACTGCCTCCACGGTTGGGATGAGGCACGCGCCGTTGCTGGCCGCGCGCCCGCGCAGCTTGTACACCAGGGGCGGAGGGGCGTCAAACGGCAGTCACCGGGCCGAGTCGCAACGAGCGAGGTTGGGTTGAGGAGCGGCCGCTATCCCATGTCCGGCAAGACGACCGCGCGCCAGTCGGTCCCCTTCGGGACGACCCGCTGAGTCGCTCGCGCCGCGTGGTGGGAGGCGCCGGTGCCGGGTGGGGCCCCGCCGTCTTGGACGGTCTTGATGGCGTCGAAGAGCATCTTGCGCACCGCGATGATCGTCTTATCGGCGGGCCCGAGGTGCTCCCTGGCGCGGTCGGCGATGCGCCCGGGCCCCATGCTCTCCTGGACGGCGCGGTCCTGGGCGTTGATGCCTTCTATGCCGGTGAAGTTGCGGTCCTTCTGATGCCGCCGGTCGAGCATGTAGCCGTTGCGGGCATTGCGGTGCGCGACGAAGGTGTTCTGGTCCACCTCGGCCGGCCCGTTGCCGAACCGCTCCTCGGAGCGCTCGGCGTCGGCCAGGGGCTCGCCGGTCGTGCTGTAGTACCAGTTCCACGTCATGCAGGTCTCGTCGTCCACGGGGACCCAGTAGTGCCCGTAGACCCGGTCTCGCTTGTCCGGACGGATCTGGGTGAAGGGCATGACGCAGTGGTATGCACGGACGTACGTCTCGTCAGGGCCCAGGGCGAAGACGCCGAAGTACCGGAAGCCGTAGTCGGTCAGGTCCACCTCCAGATGGAGGTCGCTGCCGGCCACGAAGGGGTCCGTGGTCGCATAGCCCTCGGCCGACGACGTGGTCAGCGACCGGTGCAGGATGGGCACGTGGGAGACGTCGATGCCCCCCTCGAACGCCTGGAGCCAGTTGGACTCCTGCAGCACCTTGGTGGCGTGACGGTGGGTCTGCGGTACCTGCGTCCAGGCGAAACGTGGCTCGGGAGGCCGGTCGTCGGCCGGGCCCATGTAGACCCAGATGACCCCACCGAGCTCGACCGCCGGGTAGGACCGCAGCCGTATCTTCTCCGCGAACGGCGCCGGCTCGTTCATCTGGTCGATGCACTGGCCGTCCACGTCGTACTTCCAGCCGTGGAAGACGCACCGCAGGCCGTTCTCCTCGTTGCGCCCCAGCCACAGCGAGACGCCGCGATGTGCGCAGAACTCCTCGATGATCCCGAGCCTGCCATCGGTCGCGCGGAAGGCCACGAGGTCTTCGCTCAGCAGCCGGAGGCGGACGGGAGGGCAGTCGGGGTCCGGAAGCTCCCACGAGAGCAGCGCGGGCAGCCAGTAACGCCGAATGACGTCACCCATGGGCGTGCCGGGTCCGGTGGCGGTGAGCAGCTTGCTCTGCTTGGCGGTCAGCATGCGTGGGTCCTCGCGGGCAGGATGCGCCCGGCGCCGCGTTCCGCGACACCCGCGAGCAGCGGGACCGTCACCGCGTCGTTAGCATCCATGGTCCGGTGCCGCCTCAAGACCACCTTGCGAACGCCATCGCGCAGCCGGTCCCGGCTGGGGAGCGATAACAGGGCACGTAGTCGTGCAGCTCCATGCTCAGATGCTCCGTAGCACCCGTCAGCGCGATCCAGTTGCGGATCTCCGAGTTCCCCGAGTTCATCCGAGGCCGCGGGAGCGATGAAAGCCTGTCGATGTCTTTGTCCTTCATGGCGTCGAGCGCCATGCCGTCCAGTTCCTCGTCGACCACGAAGTGGCTGAGCCCTCCGGTGGCGAGGACGCCCACGCGGGCTTTCACCGGCCACGCTTCGATGGCGCGGCGGAGCATCCTGCCGAAATCGTAGCACCGCTTCGGGGTTGGCTGATTCGGCGGATAGTAGGTATTGACCATGATGGGCACCGTCGGGATCAGCCCTTCGGTCATGATCCGGTGGTAAACGAATCCGAACGCGTGGCCGACGCCGCCCCGCGACCGCCCTCCCTTGTCGTAGTCCAAGTGATTCGAGCAGCCGACGTCGAATTCGGCCTCAACCAGGTGCTCGATGATGTGCCGCCCCAACACGGCGTGCGTGGGCACCATCCGGTCCTCGATCGCATAGCCGATCAGTGGTTGGTTCCCCGTCGAGCCGGTGTATTCAGTGCCCTGGCCTTTGACCTTGACCTCGTCGCCCCAGTACACGCAAAAGCCAGGCATGTTGTCGTCACGAAGGTACTCGTGCTGGTCATCTCCGATCAGGACCAGCGCGTCCAGCTTCTGCGCATAGAGCTGCTCGTGCACCCAGGCTATCCCCGCTTGGTTCCGTTCGTGCCGCTCGAGCATCTTCTCGGGCGTGATCTCTTTGGCGATCCGGCCGACATCGGTCCTGGTCAAGAGGTCCTCGTAGTTTGAGACGATCCCATCGGTCCCGACCAGCCCTTGATTCCTCTGGTCGTTCGCTCCTGCCCGTGCCGCCCAAGCGTCGGACGCCATGCTCAGCATCGGGCTGTGGGAGGTCCCTATGCCTGCGACAAGTTCTGCCATCGTCCAACCTCGCTTCGCACGACTCGATCGCTGCGGCGCCCGCATCCAGCAGCACGATACCACCGCCGGGCACTCGGGGCGTGAGGAGGGCGCGGTCTCACCCCCGCGGGTCGAGGCGGCGCAGCAGCGCGCGGGGGTCGGTCAGGCCTGCGAGGAACGCGAGCGCCGCGATGGCCGACGCGACGACGGCGACGGGAAGGGCGAAGTAGCCGGGGATGCCGGCGAGCGTCAGCACCGCGGCCGCGGTCAGCGCCACCGCCCTGCCCGCGCCGCGCAGCCGCGCTCCGGCGACCCGCTGGCCGAGCGCACCGGCAAGGAGCGGCGCGAGGCCGAAGAGGACGGCCGAGGCGCCGAAGCCGCCGAAGAGGGCGTTGCCCAGCACGAAGGCGAGGTTCAGCCCACCGAGCCCGAGCGTGAGCACGACGGCGCCGAGCACGGCCGCGTCGGCGTCGGTGACGCCACGCCCGCCGCTGCGCGCGAGCACGGGCACGCCGACGGCGGCCGCGATGACGACGAGGATGAGGGCGAAGACGACGATGGACATGGGCTGATTCTACGGGCAGCCGGGCGTATGGGCGCGAGTGCCGGGCCGCTACTCCTCGTCGTCCTCGACCGAGGCGAGGGCGAAGAGCGCGTCGTCGGGCAGCAACGAGCCTTGCTCGTCGGAGGCGATGGGCAGGCCGCGCTGCCGCCGGAGCGCGTCGATGGCATCGAGCGAGCGCTCGAGCCGGCGCTTGCGCGGGCCGATCAGCTCGTCGTACGCGCGCTCGGAGGATGCGAGCCGCTTGCCGAGCCGCTCAAGGCCATCGCCGAACCGGCGCCACTCCGCGTTGAAGCGGCCCATCAGCGAGACGATCTCCTCGGACGCCTTCTTGATGCCGAGGGTCCGGGCCGCCTGGTCCACGAGCGCGAGCATGGCGAAGAGCATGTGCGGCGAGCAGCAGACGACCCGCACGCTCAGGCTGTAGTCGAGCACCGTGCTGTCGCGCTCGCAGATGAACGCGTAGACGCTCTCGTTCGGCACGAACAACAGGGCGTAGTCGACGGTCCCGCCCTCCGGGTCGATGTACTCCCGCGTTGCTATCTCCTTGATGCGCTCGCGGACATCCCGTAAGAAGGCCTTCTCGTACGCCTCCCGCGCGGCGTTGGACTCGGCCTCGACGTAGCGCTGGTAGTTGTCGAACGGGAACTTCACATCCATGTTGAGGCGCAGCCCGCCCGGCAGGGAGAAGACGAAATCGGGGCGCCCGCGTCCGCCGGGGAGCGTCTCCTGCTTCCGGTAGTTGACGCCCTCGACGAAGCCGATAGCGCGCAGGATGTCCTCGGCCATGCGCTCGCCCCACTGGCCGCGGGCGCGCGAGTTCGCCAGCACGTTGCGCAGCGACTCGGTGCTGGTCGTGAGCGCGGCCGTCTGCTCGCCGAAGGTCCGGAGCTGCGTGGTGAGCCGGGTGTCGACGCCCTGGACGGCGGAGGTGACTCGCTCGAGCTTGCTCCCGATCTCGGCGAGCCGCGCGTCGATCAGCTGCTTCTTCGTATCGAGCCCGCCGCCGCGCGTCAGCAGATAGACGACCGCACCGACGAGAACGACGACGGCCGCACCGAGGATGCCAACGAGCGCTTCCATGGCACCGGACGCTACGGGAGGGGCCGCCGACCGCGCGAGGGGGCGGTGTCAGCGCTACGACTCTATGGCACCCCACCGGGCCAGCGCCTTATCAAGGACGCGAATCCGCTCCGCGGGCTCGATCGGAGCCTCCTCGCAGAGCGCCAAGAGCACGACGAGCCGACGGTGATACCGAATCTGATGCTCACGCTGCGCTCGGATATATGACGGGTGGGACGCGTTGACATACACCACGTCGCCTTCGAGCCAGCTCATACGAGGACGTTGGTCCGAAACGAATCGGATCATCGGGCCCAGCCGTGATCGGCGCCTTCGGGGCCTGGCTCTGACGTCGCCGTCCGCGTTCAGCTCCAGGTTGTCGCCGTGATCCGATCCCGGCGCTCCCGGAACCGTGCCGGACCCGCCGCCGGTCCCGTCACCTCCGGCCGGCTCAGAGCCCCCTTCTCGCTTCCCCTGCTGTTCTCCATCCGCCGCAGGAATGCCGACCGCCTCCCGGATCCGCGCCCCGAAGAGGTACCGTAGCTCGGGTACATTCCTGACGATGTCGCGAACCTCCTTCTGCAGCGTGGTTGGCGTACGCTCGGCCTCCTGCCGGCTCACGTTCTGACCGACCTGCGCTAGCCACTTCCCATACGCCTTCTGGACAGCAGTGCGGAGCCGGTAGTACTTCTGACCGAGCGCACCTGAAAGCAGAAAGTCTTGCTTGTTCGTGGTCAAGCACTCGACCAGGCCAGGAACCTCTACCCAGCCAGTCACGTGATCGGGAGCGAGCGGCGCTAGCCCAAGTGTGTCGCGACGGATGACCTTGCCGTATGTGCAAAGAGCCACTCCGCGCTCCTGCTCCGGAAGCTGCGACTTCATGAGCGCAAAGAGCCCTCGGCCTACGAGCTTCCGGCGATCAAGGATGTCGCAGTAGGTGACGTCGTAGGCCTGCCGTTCGTCAACGAGCCGACGACGCTGTACTGGCGTTCCATTGACCGAAAACGTGATCCCCTGGGGGTAGGTGGCAGAACGGATGTAGAACTGGCAAAGCTCTTCATCGAGCAGCGGGCTGAACCGGGCCGCCAGCAAGGCTTTGATAAATGATTCGTCGAGCAGGCTGATCCCCTTCCGATTCACGTGGAGGGTCACGCAGGTGCCGTCCGCGTGAAGAGTCCGCCTTCTCAGGAACTTCCACTGAAGGTCCTCACCGTGCCACTGCCACTCGGACGCTGCGTGATGACCCGCCTGACGGCTTTCGGTGATGATCTTCGTCGTGATCTGGTGCGCTAACTTCGCTCCGAGCCCCGCGAAACCGATGCCGGATCCCCTCGTCTTGCTGGATTCCGCCAGGTCGTGGTATCGCTCGAACTCCCCTTCACTCATTCCCTCGCCATCGTCTTCTATGCGGAGCGTGCGCCGTGCGCCGTCGACCACGAACGAGATCCGACTGGCCTTGGCGTCCAGCGCGTTGGCGACCGCCTCCATAAGGACCGCCTCGTCCACCCCATGCGAATAGCCGGCCGCCAAGTCCTCCAAGAGACGGCGGGCGTTCACCCTGCTGGTACGGGCCTTCTGGAGTAGGGTAACCATGCCCTGCCTACCAGACGCTCCCGGCGAGCCCTGGGCTCGTGATGGCGCCCTCGCTGGCGGAGGCGACGCTGCGCACGTACTTGGCGAAGACGCCGGTGGTGTAGCGCGGCGGCGGGGCGCGCCAGCCCTTGCGGCGCTCCGCGAGCTCGGCGTCCGAGACCTCGACGTCGAGGCGGCGCTTCTCGACGTCGAGCACGATCGAGTCGCCGTCGCGCACGAGGCCCAGGTTGCCGCCGACCGCCGCCTCGGGCACGATGTGGCCGACCATGAAGCCGTGCGTCGCGCCGGAGAAACGTCCGTCGGTGATGAGCGCCACGTCGTCGCCGAGGCCCGCGCCGACGATCGCCGCGGTCACGCCGAGCATCTCGCGCATGCCGGGCCCGCCGACGGGGCCCTCGTAGCGGATGACGACGACGTCGCCGGGCTTGATCGCGCCCGACTGGACGGCGGCGAAGCACTCCTCCTCGCGGTCGAAGACGCGCGCGGGGCCGCGGTGGAAGCTGCGCTCGTGGCCG
>JADFRC010000188.1 GCA_022561455.1 Chloroflexota bacterium
ATGCTGCTGCAACGCAAAAGGAGATTTAGGCATGCTGAAGATAGGCGAGAAAGCACCCGATTTCACGGCGGTGACGGACACCGGCGCCGAGATCAGCCTCAGCTCGCTCCGGGGCAAGAAGGTCGTGCTCTACTTCTACCCGCGCGACAACACGCCGGGGTGCACGACCGAGGCGTGCGACTTCCGCGACCGTGCGGAGGCGCTCGCGGCCAAGGACGCGGTCGTGCTCGGCGTGAGCACCGACACGGTGGCCTCGCACGAGAAGTTCAAGGCGAAGCACGACCTGCCCTTCACGCTGCTGGCCGACCCCGAGCGGGAGCTGGTGAGCGCGTACGGCGTGTACCAGGAGAAGAAGCAGTACGGCCGGAGCTTCATGGGCACCGTGCGCACCACGTTCGTCATCGACCCCGGCGGCACGATCACGAGCGTTTTCGAGAAGGTGAAGGTCAAGGACCACGCGGACGCGGTGCTTGCGTCTCTCTAGCGCCGTCCGCGCGCTGCTCGCCGTTGCGGCCACCGCAGCGCTGGCCGGGTGCGCCGCGCCGGGGCCCGAGCTCCTCGTCGGAGCCGCCTCGAGCCTGGAGCCGTCGCTTCGGGCCTTCGCGGACGCCTTCGAGGACGAGGAGGGCGTGCGCGTGACGCTGCTGCCCGCGGCCTCGGGGACGATCGCGCGGCAGATCGAGGAGGGGGCGCCCATCGACGTCTTCGCGTCGGCCGACCCCGCCTACATGGAGCGGTTGGCCGCCGGCGGCTTCGTGGAGCCCGGCAGCGTGCGCTCCTTCGGGGAGGGCGAGCTGGTCGTGGTCTCCACCTTCTCGGTGCAGGAGGCCCTCGCCCGGACTGCAGCGCGGGGTGTGGTGGGGTCTACCGTCGCGGTGAGGTTCGGTCACCCCTGGATAATCGTGCTGGAAAGCGACGAGAAGGTGCGCTACGTCGCCATCGCCAACCCGCGGACCGCGCCCTACGGCGCCGCCGCGGTCGAGGCGCTCAAGGGCGCGGGCCTCTGGGAGGCGCTCGAGCCCAAGGTCGTCTATGGCGAGAGCGTGGCGCAGGCCCTCCAGCTCGTGCGCACCGGCAACGCGGACGTGGGGCTCGTCGCGCGATCCTTGGTGGACGCCGGGATGGCGGAGGGGCTTTACGTCTACGACCTCGAGCCAGGGGCCTACGAGCCGATCGCGGAGCAGGTGGGCGTCGTGAGCGCGAGCGAGCACCGGGAGCTTGCCGAGCGGTTCGTCGAAGCGCTCGCCGCCTGGCCAGGAGCGTAGGCGAGACCGGGCCTCGTTCGGGATGACGGTTGGCGAGGCGGGCCGAGGTACGCTGCCCAACCGTGAGCTTCAGTCCGGAGTCCTTCCGCCGAGGAAGGACGCACAAGTCAGGAAGGTGTGAGAGATCTCTCGCTCCGCTCGGGATGACAGGCCTTGGGCGGGCCGAGGTACGATGTCCAACCGTGAGCTTCAGTCCGGAGTCCTTCCGTCGAGGAAGGACGCACAAGTCAGGCTTAGGAGAGAGCGGTGGACTGGGACGCACTGAGGCTGAGCCTCCAGATAGGGCTGACCGCCACGGCGCTGGCGGTGGTCGTGGGCGTGCCGCTCGCCTGGTGGATCGCGCGGCTGCGCTCCGGCTGGCGCGAGGTTGCCTCGGCCCTCGTGCTCGTGCCGATGGTGCTGCCGCCGACGGTCCTGGGCTACTACCTGCTCCAGGCCGTGGGGCGCCGGAGCGCGATCGGCTCGGTGCTCGAGGACGCCTTCGGCTTCTCCTTCGTCTTCGACTGGACCGGGGCGGTCCTCGCCGCGTTCCTCGTCTCGGTCCCGTTCCTCGTCCGCACGGTCCAGGCCGGGTTCGAGGCCACCGACCGCGTCTACGAGGAGGCGGCGCGCACGCTGGGGCGCAGCGAGCTGTCGATCTTCTGGACCGTGGCGGTCCCGCTGGCGTGGCGCTCGGTGCTCGCCGGGGTCGCGCTCGCGCTCGGGCGCGCCATCGGCGAGTTCGGCGCGACGCTCATGATCGCGGGCAACGTGCCCGGCCGCACGCGCACCATGTCCCTCGCGATCTACGAGGCCGTCCAGACCGGCCGCGCGAGCGAGGCGCAGGTTTTGGCGCTGACGCTCACGCTGGTCACGCTGGGGCTGCTCGTCGCCGTCGGCCTTGCCGCGCGCAGGGGGCCGTCGTGGCGCTAGAGGCGGGGTTCCGGGCGCACGCGGGCAGCTTCGTATTAGACGTGGCGTTCGCCACGGGGCTGGACGTCTCGTTCGAGACGGGCGGCGGCGTGACGGCGGTCCTCGGGCCCTCGGGCGCCGGCAAGACGCTGACGCTGCGCGCCATCGCGGGATTGTT